>JAWLCG010000317.1:0-6060 GCA_041687295.1 Phycisphaerae bacterium
GCCCGAGCCGCCATTCCGCCGGCAACGAGTTGCCGGCCCTACCTGACTGCGCAACGAGCGACCCCGCCGGGGCTGGCCCGGCGGGGTCGCGGTGTGTTGGGGCAGGGGGGCTGCTAGCCCAGGCCGGTGGCGGTGGCCTCGGCGGGGCGCTGGGCGCGCTCCTTGGCGATTCGCTGCTCGTAGCCGCTGCGGCGGAAGGCCTCCAGCGGATCGGCCGGGGCGCCGAGCTGCTTGCGGACCTCGCCCAGCAGGCCGCTGACGTCGGCGTTGAAGGCGTCCTTGAGGATCGTCTCGCTGCGGACGACGTCCTCGGCGGCCTGGCTGGCGGCCAGGGCGTCGCGGTCGACCAGGCAGGCCTTGGCAAACAGGTCCTGGACCGTCACGACGGTCTGGATCATGGCCTGGATCTTGGGCTTGAGGTTGTGGGACTGATCGACCATGTAGGCGATGTCCAGGGCCTTGCCGCGCTCGCGCTCAGCGGCGACGATCTCGTTGAAGATGCGGAACAGCTGGTAGGGGTCGATCGAGCCGCTGGTCAGGTCGTCGTCGGCGTAGCGGCGGTCGTTGAAGTGGAACCCGCCGAGCATGTTCTCGTCGATCAGCCAGGCGACGATCTGCTCGATGTTCTGGGCGGGGAAGTGGTGGCCCGTGTCGACGAGGACCTTGGCCTGCTTGCCGATGTTCTTGGCGAAGACGTAGGCCATGCCCCAGTCGCCGAAGTCGGTGAAGTAGAAGGCCGGCTCGAAGGGCTTGTACTCCACGAGCATGGTCATGCGCTTGGGCATGGCCTCGTGGGCCTTCTGCAGGGCCTTGGTGGCCCAGGCCTTGCGCTGGCGGATGTCAGCCTGGCCGGGGTAGTTGGCGCCATCGGCGAACCAGAGGCTCAGGTACTGGCTCTTGGTCTGTCGGCCGATCTCGATGCTGTCGAGGATGTGGTCGAGGGACTGCTTGCGGATGGCGGCGTCACGGTTGGTGATGCTGCCCCACTTGTACTGCTGGTCCTGGAAGAGGTTGGGGTTGATCGCCCCGATCTGCACGCCGCGGCTGCGGGCGTACTGGATGACGGCCGGGTCGAACCCGTCCGGGAAGTCCCACAGCACGTGGACGGCCACGGTGGGGGTGGCGCGGGTGAATTCCTGCACCTGCCCGGCGTCGTCGAGCTTGTCCTCGATGGTGACGGCGGCCCCCGGCTGGGTAAACTTGCCGAACCGCGTGCCCGAGTCGGAGAAGCCCCAGCTGGGGGTCTCGATCTGCAGGCTCAGGAGCCTCTCGATGGCCGCGTCCCGCAGCTTGGCGGTGCCGGCCGATGTCTTGCCATTGCGCTTGGCCATGGGTTGCCTCTCCTCTCAGGGTAAATGCGCCAGTGTCTGGGGGCAGCATACGTCCCGCGGCCGGCCACGTCAACGGCGGGGACGGGTGAAGCCTTGTCCTGAACGGGTTTTCGGGTAGAATCGTGGCCCAGGCGTCTGGCCGGCCACGGCGGCGCCTGAAGCAGGCCCCCCGCCAAGGACGTTGTTTGGCCACGCTGACCGACTATCTCGACCCGCGGAAGCTCCAGCAGCTCCAGGACATCTTCGTGCTGGTGACGCGCGCGGGGCTGCGCATCTACGACGCCCAGGGCCAGGCGTTGACCGCCCCGTCGGACCTCGCGGCGCACAGCCCACTGGCGATGCTGCCCGAGCCGATCCGCCAGGCCATCGGCGCCGCCCGCCAGCGGGGCGCCCACGCGGGGCTGGCCGAGGTGCCCATTACCGTGCAGGGCGAGCCGCTGGGGCGGATCGTCCTGGACCAGCCCAGCCAGGCCCGCTGGCCCGCCGAGCAGGTCTCCGCCCTGGCCAACGCCCTGGGCGTGCCCCAGGCCCGCCTCCGCCGGGCCCTGCAGCAGGTGCCCGACGTCGACGCCGAGGCCAGCCACCAGGCCCTGGCCATGCTCGCGCTGATGAGCGAGGTGCTGACCACCCTGTGCGACCGCGAGCAGCAGCTCGGCGCCCGCCTGGAGGAGCTGGCCACCCTCTACCGCCTGACCAGTCTGTTCAACGTCCAGCGCGACCTGCAGAAGGTGCTCGACACGGTGGCGACGACCGTGGTGGAGATCACCCGCGTCAAGGGCTGCTCGATCCGCCTGCTGGAGGAGGAGACCCAGGAGCTGCGGATCCAGGCGGTGGCGAACCTCTCGACGACCTACCTGGACAAGGGCGCGATCCTGCTGAGCCAGAGCCGACTGGACAGCGAGGCCTTCGCCACCCAGGACGTCGTCTACGTCGAGGACGAGCAGACCGACCCGCGGGTGCTCTACCCCCGCGAGGCCCGCCAGGAGGGGCTGGTCTCGGCCCTGATCGCCCCGATGATCTACAAGGGCCGGCCCGTGGGGGCCCTGCACCTGTACACGGGCGAGCGGTACAGCTTCGACTCGTTCGACGTGGCGCTGGTCAAGGCCATCGCGGCCCAGGCGGCCTCGGCGATCGTGAACGCCCGGCTCAACGTCGAGAGCGAGCGGGCGGCCAACACCCAGCGGCAGCTCCGCATGGCCAGCGAGGTCCAGCGGCGGATGATCCCCCACCAGGCCCCCTCCGTGCCGGGCCTGGACGTGGCGGCGGTGTACGTGCCCAGCCTGGAGCTGGCGGGCGACTACTACGACTTCATCGAGCTGCCCGGGGGCAACCTCGGCGTGGTCATCTGCGACGTGATGGGCAAGGGCATCCCGGCCAGCCTGCTGATGGCCAGCACCCGCGCGAGCCTGCGGGCGCACGTCAGCAGCCTGTACGACCTGTCCGAGGCCCTGCGGCGGGTCAACCGCAGCCTCTGCGACGATACGCTGATCAGCGACTTCGCGACGCTGTTCTACGGCGTGATCGATCCGGAGATGGCCCGGCTGACCTACGCCAACGCCGGCCACGAGCCGCCGCTGCTGGTCCGCGGGGGGCGCTGCCGCCGCCTGGAGGTGACCGGCACGGTCCTGGGCATCGAGCGGGACTACCGCTACGGCCAGGAGGTGCTCGCCCTGGAGCGCCAGGACGTCCTGGTGCTGGTGACGGATGGCTTCATCGAGACGCGGAATTTTCAGGATGAGCAGTTCGGGCGCGAGCGGCTCGAGCGGGCCATTCTGACGGCCCAGCAGCGCGGCGACGACGCCCGGGGCATCGCCCAGCACGTGCTGTGGGAGCTGCGACGATTCGCGGGCCTGCAGGTCCGCTCGGACGACCTGACGCTGGTGGTCGTGCGGGTGCTGGCGAGCTTCGGCCAAAAAAAGGGTTGACGCCGTGGCCTGTGACCCGCGATTCTAGTATGCTGGAAGCGTGCGCCGCAGGGAGCGGTTGCACCACGGACGCTGTGAACCCCCATTGACCCAGCTGGAGCCTGTTGACGACTGCCATGAGCCACTTTTGCCTTTTGAGCGATCCGCAGAATTACACGGTGCAGGACTGGGACCTGGTCCAGGATGCCCAGGGCCGGGCCTACTGGCTCAAGCACTTCGGCGAGCACATGGACCACGTGCTCGAAGCGGCGATGGTGCGCTACGGCCCCACGGCCAAGGGGCGCTGCCGCCGGGCGCGGGAGGCCTTCTCGGCCGACCTGGCCCGCCTGGCCGAGACGCCCGACTGCCTGCCCGGCGGCCTGCTGCGCGTCATCGACCTGTGCCGCCTCCGCGAGAAGGCCCTCCGCGACAACATGCTGCCCGACCCCTACGGGCACATCAAGCAGCGCGAGAACGAGGCCGCCATCGCCCTCTACCCCGAGCTCATCGAACGCCTGGACGCCATGGACGCGCCGGCGCGCTGGCTGCACATCATCGAGTGCGCCTTCGCGGGCAACGTCTTCGACCTCGGCTCCCGCGCCACCATGCGCTTCGCCAGCGAGGATGTCGACTTCCTGGCCACGCTCGAGCAGCTGCCTCCGCGCCCCTGGCTGGTCGACGACTACGACCGCCTGGCCGAGTTCCTGCCCGTCGACGACATGGCCTCGTGGACCAAGGCCGTCATCTTCGTCGACAACGCCGGCGCCGACTTCGTCCTGGGCGCCATGGCCCTGGCCCGCGAGCTGGCCCTGGCCGGCGTGCAGATCGTCCTGGCCGCCAACGAGCAGCCCAGCCTTAACGACATCACCGTCGAGGACACCGAAGAGATCGTCACCCGCCTGGCCGCCGAGGACGACGCCCTGCGCGACCTGATCGCCGCGAACATGTTCGAGGTCGCCTCGACCGGTAACGACCTGCCCCTGATCGACCTGTCGGATGTCTCCGACGAGCTCAACGCCGCCGCCGAGGGCGCCGACCTGGTCGTCCTGGAGGGCATGGGCCGAAGCGTCGAGAGCAACTTCGACACCCCCTTCACCTGCGACGCCCTGCGCCTGTGCATGCTCAAGGACGAGGCCATCGCCGCCCGCATCGGCGGCAAGGTCTTCGACGTCGTCTGCAAGTTCCACCCCATCGCCGACCCGGCGACCCTGGAGGAACAGTCCGAGTCCGCCGCGACCGAGTGATTTTTGATTGCAGATTTTCGATTACACGGCCCGCTGGATCCGACGCGGTTGCCCTTGTGACGATGTGGCCTTCGGGATGCCCTCGCTGCCGGGCCTCGCCAGGCTCGACCCGGCCTGCGGCCCAATCGAAAATCGCAGATCGAAAATCAGAAATCCCCCGCCCCGCCGGGCCCTCGCTTTTGCCTATGCGCTCCATTGCTCATTTCTTATAATGGCCTTCTGGCCCGAGGCCGCTGGATGTGCGGGCCGACCGCCGGCAGAGCTTCGGCGGCGTGCCCCCCGGTGCCGGGCCCCCGGTGAACCTCTCCAACCCGCGGTTCGACAGCGGGTTGTGCATTGTCTGGAGCGATCATGACTCAACCGGCCGATCCCGGCCCCGAGGCCCGGAACGACCCGATCGACCTGGAGGGCCCGACCGAGGTCGGCCCCCCGTCGACCGACGCGCCGCCCGAGGCCCCCGCGGTGAGTTCCAACGGCCACGGCAATGGCCACGCCGAGGCCCCGCCCGCACCGGCCGAGCACGAGCAGGCCCACGGCGAGGAGGGCGGCGAGGATGCGCTGGCCCTGGTCCGCTACGGCTACATGCGCCAGCTGGGCCTGTTCCGCCACAGCCTGCCCGAGCCGCCCCGTCGCGGCCAGCCGGTGGTCATCCGCAGCGACCGCGGCGTGGAGCTCGGCGAGGTGCTGGCGGCCGGCAACCCCCCGGCCAGTGAGGAAGAAGGGGACGGTTGTGGCGGCTGTGGCCACCGCGGGCCCTGCCTGGGCCAGGCCCAGCTCGAGCCGTTCACCCGCGGCAACGGCCAGCTCCGCACCGAGGGGCGCATCCTCCGCGAGGCGACCCCCCAGGACCTCAACGACCAGGCCCACCTCGACCGCGCCAGCCATGAGCAGCTGCTCTACTGCCGCCAGCAGGCCCAGCAGCTCCGCCTGGCCATGCGCCTGGTGACGGTGGAGAACCTGCTGGGCGGCGAGCGGGTGATCTTCTACTTCACGGCCGAGAACCGCGTGGACTTCCGCGACCTCGTCCGCAAGCTGGCCACGCAGTACCGCACCCGCATCGAGATGCGCCAGGTGGGCGCCCGCGACGAGGCCCGCCTCGTCGGCGACTACGAACGCTGCGGCCAGCAGTGCTGCTGCCAGGCCTTCATCAAGGACCTCCAGCCCGTCTCGATCCGCATGGCCAAGACCCAGAAGGCCACCCTCGACCCGGCGAAGATCTCCGGCCGGTGCGGCCGGCTGATGTGCTGCCTGCGCTTCGAGGACGCCACCTACGAAGACCTCCGCAAGCGCCTGCCGCGAAAGAACATCTGGGTGAGAACCGAAGAGCTCGTCGGCCGGGTGCTCGACGGGCAGATCCTCACGCAGTTGATCAAACTGATGACGGCCGACGGGGCCATCGTCGTCGTGGCCAACGAGGACATCCTCGAGCGCGACGTCGCCCCGCCCGAGCCGCGTCCGACGCCAGCTCCCCGGCCTCGCCGGCCCGAACGGCCCGCCCGCACGCCCCGGCCCCAGCCGGTCGCCGCCCCGGCCGAAAGCCAGGGCCCGGTGGAACCCTCCGTCGATGGCGAGGGCGAGGAC
>JAWLCG010000318.1:0-6050 GCA_041687295.1 Phycisphaerae bacterium
GAACGACCTGGGGAACTGCGTCGTTCTCGCTCATGCTCACATCCTCGCCAGTTGCGGCGTCTTGGAATTGATCGCCTCGATGACCTGCTTGAGCAGCTGATTGCTTTCGCTGTTCAGCTCGACCAGCTTGTTCTGCCTCGCATCCTCTTTCTGATTCGGCTGAAAGAAGAACTCGCGCGGCGCGGACGCCCAGCCCTGGGCATCGACGAACCCGACAGATCGCGGGGCCGTGCGGCCCTGCTCCGCGCCGGCCAGCGAGTCCTGGAGGGCCTGCATCTCGGCCGCCTGCTTCGCCGCCACCAGGCTCGTGTCAAGCCCGGCCTTGCGGGCCTCCTCGAGTTCCAGCCGGTGCCGCAGCGTCAGTTGGGCCAGCTCGCGCTGGCCCTGGTCCTTGATCAGAGCCAGCTGGGCCTGACCGGCGTCGATCGCCAGACCGCGGTTGCGTTCCTGAACGCCCCGCTGGATCGCCTCGCGTTCGAGCGACTGACGTTCCAGCAGAGCCGCCGCGTCGCGGCCGGATCGCTGGTACTCGGCCAGCTCCTGCTGGTGCTTGTGCGCCAGCAGGGCCCGCTCCCGCTCGATGCCCGTCAGCATCAGGCCCAGCCGCATCTCCTGGGCGCCGGCCCGCTCGCGGGTGATCTCGTCCTGGAGCCGCCGCTCGAGGGCCGCCCGCTCGATGGCCTGTCGGGCGGCAATGGCCTGCTCGTTGACGCTGCCGGCCTTGTCCTGGTTGGCCTCGGCCGCCTTGCGACGCTCCTGGGCCTGGCGGTGCAGCAGCTCCAGCCGCTGCTTTTCGGGCCCGTCGACCATCGCGCCGATCCGGGCCGCCTCGACCGTCGCGGCGTCGGCGGCGGCCCGGCGGGCCTCCGCCATCTCCTTCTGCTCGCGGAGCTGCTTGCGGACCTTGTCGAGGTTGTCCTTGCTCCTCTGCTCCATATCGGCGGCCATGCCGACGCGGACGTCGTAGTCGTCGCCGTTGTAGCCGAGCTTATCGAGCACCTGCCCAAGGGCCGAATTCGCGTGAAACTGCTTGCTCACCCAGCTGCGCCCCTTGGCGAGCGTGTCGTTTTCGAGCTCGCTGCGCTGCTTGGCCGCCTTGTCACGCTCGGCCTCGAGTTCCTTCTCCGCCTGCCGCAGCCGGTCGCCGCGTCCGGTCGTCGGGGCATCCCCCAGCAGCACCTCGCCGAACCGCTTGGCGCTGACGGCCAGCTCCGCGACAATCTGCCGCAGCTGCTCGGCGCTCTCGACGGTCTTCTTGATCGAGGCGTTGGCGAGCATGAACGCGCCCGCGATCGCCCCGCCGGTCAGGCCAAACGCGAAGACGTTGTTGACAGCCATGCCGATGGCGCCGCCGGTGCTGCCCATCACGCTGCTGGCCAGGAACGTCGCGTTCTGGTTGACGGCCTCCTTGCCGCCTTTGCCGACGAAGCCCTGTCTGTTCTGGCCGAGAATGCTGTTCCGCTCGGCCGCGTAGGTCTTGTCGATCAGCGCCAGCATCTCGGCGTTGTCGGCGTGCTTGCGGCGCAAGACGGCGTAGTACTGGTCGAGGTGGCGCAGCTCGACGTCGCGCCGCGCGTGCGTCAGTGCGTAGAGACGGTCCTCGATCTCGAGTTTCTGCTGTGCCTCGAGTTCCTTGGCTGTGGCCGCCGCGCGGGCCTCTTCAAAAGCCGCCTGCTGGGCCTGGATGACGTCGCGGCTGCGGGCGGCATCGCGGGCGGCCGTCAGCTCGGCCATCATGGCCAGCTGGTCGCGGTTGAGCTTGGCGGCGGCCTCGGCCTCCTGGCGCATGTACTGCTCGCGCTGGGCGGCGGCGGCGGCGTCGCGGGCCTCGGCCCCGGCCACCAGCTGCCCGAAGGGGTTCAGACGGCGGTTGGCCTCGCGGCTCTGGGCCAGCAGCGACTGCATCTCGCTGCGGGCCTCCTGGAAGGCCCGCAGGCCCTCGGCCCTTGCGGCCACCACCATTTCGATGCGTCGGCTGCTGGCAACCATCAGGTCCTACCTCTTCATCCGTTCAATCGCCTCGTCGTGCATCTCGGCCTTGATCCGCTCGCGCTCGTTCCAGTAGACCCGGCAGCCCTGGAGAAAGGCGTCCAGCTGGTCGGCCGCCCCGCCGGCCAGCGGCAGGCTGCCCTTCTCGGCAAAGGCGGCCAGCTCGACCAGCTCCCAGATCGCCGGCGGCACGTCCAGCCGCGGGCACCGCGTCAGGCTGCGGCTGCCCTGGCCGCCGCAGCGGTCGCAGCCGTGGCCGTCGCACGCCGGGCACTGGTAGACGTACGGCAGCTCGGGGGTCGGGGCCTGCTTCAGACGGCGGCACTGCCGGCAGGGCCCGTCGCAGATCCGTCCGGCGGCGTACTCGGCCGCGATCCGAAAAAATCGCTGTCGTCCGCGTCGAGTTCGTGGGCGGCCGCCCAGTACAGTTCCCACAGCTCGCTGTCGGTCAGCACGTCGTCGAGAGCGACCAGGTTGGCCGCGTCGAAGCCGATCTCCTGGCCGTCGCCGCCGCGGAGATTCTCCCAGCCGGCCAGCACCTTGCCCAGCTGCTCGTACACCACCGCCGAGGCCTGCTCGGCCGTCAGGCCGCCCAGGCTGTCGGCCGCCGCCAGGTAGGCCGTCTTGGCCCGCCTGGTCATGTACCGCAGCGAGAAGACCGCCCGCCGCTCGCGCGGCAGCTTGCGATCGGTCTTCAGAACGTACTTTCGCACCGCGTCGGGATGAAACGCGACTGGCATCTCAACCGTTCCTTTCGGCCGCCTGGCCTGTTGACTGTCCTGTAAACTCTGCCCTGTCGGCCGCCGCCTACGCGTGAGCCGTCACGGCGATCTCGATGTCGTCGTTGCCGAGGGTCGGCAGCAGCAGGGCCCGCCAATTGTCGTAGATCAGCTTGCTGTCGCGGGCGCCCAGGCTCGCGGGCATCAGCTGCACCTTGCCGGCGCTGATGGTGACGTCGATCACGCCGTCGGTCAGCACCAGTTCCAGCGCGCCCGTCGTGCCGGCCTCGACGGCCCCCATGACGTCCCAGTTGGCCACGCTCTCGGCCTCGGGGTCCAGCTCGAGCATGTAGCGCCAGCCCGAGCCGATCATGTAGTAGCCCACGCCGCTGGTGGCGGCGATATCCTCGCGCGGCTCGACGGGGTTGTTGGCGTTCAGGCTGAACTTGCTGATCTTGAGCCCGCCGGTGGGCCCGATGGTGTCCAGCGTGATCGTACCGCCGGCGAATCGGATTGGAGCGCTGCTGTTCTGGCTCGGCGTGGGAACCGCCACATCGGACGCCACGCCGAACTTGCCGGTGAAGTCGAATTGGAGTTCGACCGGCTTGCCCCACTCGCCCGAGAGCTGCCAGTTGCCGCTGGCGCCGTAGAGCCGCTGCTTGAGCCCGCCCACCCAGTGGTCGATCGTGAGTGTCTTCTGGGTGGCCTCGCTGGCGGCCAGGGCCAGGTCGGCGCCATCCGCCGCCATGCCGCAGGCCTGGAGGCAGGCGAAGATGCCAGGGTCCAGCGTGGCCGCCGCAGAGGCCTTACGCAGCCACGTGCGAAAGCTGCATGTTCCAGTCAGCGGACCGGCCACAAACGGCGCAGGCCCGCCCAGGCCGATCAGGGCGTCTTCCTGGTTGATGACGTTGTCCTCGCGGCGGAT
Source organism: Phycisphaerae bacterium (assembly GCA_041687295.1). Classification (GTDB taxonomy): domain Bacteria; phylum Planctomycetota; class Phycisphaerae; order SM23-33; family FEN-1343; genus JAWLCG01. Next base: position 3,634 of record JAWLCG010000318.1, read on the forward strand.
CTGTGGCGCTATCGCGACGATTTCGGTCGCGCCGAGCACCGGAGTGCCCTTGCTCGATTCGAGGCTCACCCGCAGCAGGCCGATCTTTCCGTTCAGTGGCATGGCTTTGGCTCCTTCCGCCGTCGGCGGTAACTCAAATCATGTTGACGTACGGGTCGTTGGACGCGACCCGGTAGCTGATCTCGATCCAGACTGTCACGCCCTCGACGCCGTTGCCGGCGTCGGAGTACTCGCTGTCGCCCAGCTCGCTGGTGATGGCCAGGCCTCCGAAGGTCGGGTCGGCCATCAGCGCCTTGCGGATGTCGGCCTCGAGGATGTTGAGGCTCTGATCCATCGGCGTGCTGTCGTGCTCGCTGAGGCGGATGATGGCGTCGCAGGCGATCGGCAGCCGCCAGCCCATCGCGTCGGGGTTGCCCACCAGGTCGTGCTCGCTCTCGCGTCGCTCGGCCGACTGGATCACCGCGATGCCTCGATGCCTGGGCGCGAAGGTTTCGCCCGTTCGCCGCGGGCGCGTCACCTCGACGCCGGCGATAGTCTCCAGCGCCGCGACGACGGCCTGCACGATCTGCTCTTTGACGGGAAAGCTCACCGGCCACCTCGCGGGCTGCGGCGGGCGATCACCAGGCCCACCTGGGTGTCGATCTCGTCGGCCAGGTCGCGGCGCAGCTGATCGTCCAGCACCGCCTGCGACAGCTCGGCCACGCCGCCCATCACCTCGGGCACGCTGGGGCCGTACAGTTCGCCGATCGGCAGCCGGGCGACCCGGCGGTCGCCGGCGGCCACGGCCTTGCTCACCGCGGCGTCGAGGGCCACGATCGCCCGCCCGCGCCGGCTGCCGGCCTTGCGCGCCTCCTCCAGGCTCATCCACTTGCGCCGACGGCCCTGGAGGCGAGTCATCCGCCGCCGCAGGCGCGGCGCCTCGGCCGTGCCGGGTTTGCGCACGAACGCGCCGACGTGGCCGCTCTTCATCGTGGCCAGGAACGCCTGCGGCATCGTCTGCCGGCTCCCGCGGCGGATGGCGTAGCTCACGCCGCGGCGGGTCTGGCGGGCCCCCCAGCGCTTCAGCGGGATGCGGCGGCCGCTGACGATGATCGACGCGGCCAGGCGGCCGTAGTTGGCCTTGTACAGGCTCACGTTGCGGTTTCGCAGCTCGCCGGCGGTCAGGTTGACCTCACGCGAAATCCCGCGGACGATCTGCGTCCGGGCGGCCGTGCCGACCTTGTTTAGCGCGCGGGTCAGCACGTTCGGCACGCCGTTGGCGATCTGGGCCAGCTCGGCCTCGATCGCCGCCAGCTGGGCCTGGTCGACCTCGACCGCCACGCGGACGCCGCCGGTCTTGCCGCCGTGGAGCGTGGGTTCGCTCATGCGCCGGCCTCCAGACCCGCCTCGACGTGCACGGTGTTGGTCGCGATCGTCAGCACCCGTCCGGCCGCCGTCGTCACCCGCAGCTGGTAGACGTAGCTGTAGTATTGCGCGGCCGTGCTGGGCGTCAGGGCGGCCGTCTGTGCGGCCGTCAGCGGCACGGTGAATACCGCCGCCGCGTCGGCCATCGCGGCGCTGCCGTCGATGACGACTTCGGACGTCGTCTCGCCGTCGTCGCGGTCGGCCTGGCCGATCAGGTGCAGCTTGACGGCGGCCCCGGTCAGGTCAGGCCCGCCCCAGGTGCTGACGGTCCAGCTCAGGGCCCGGCCGTCGGCGGCGAGGTAGTCGTCGCCGGCGACGATCGACAGCTCTTCGCCGTCGAACGCCGGGCCGACGACGGCGATAATCGCCGAGCCGATCAGGTCGGTCTTGGCCTTGATCGCGTCGACGGTGTCGGCCAGGTCGTCGAGGCCCTCGACGCTGCCGACATTGGCGAGGGCCTCGCCAACGGTCCCGGAGGTCGCGTGGCCGGCCAGGGGCGCATCGAGCAGGCCCGCGATGTCGTCCGCCGTGGCGAATCCGGCGGCCGTCGCCCACCGCGCATCGCCGGCGGCGATCACGCCCGCCAGTTGGGTATCGAGGTTTGCGGCTGCCAGGCCCACGGCCGCGCGGACTGCGCTGGCGTCTAACTCAATAGGCGTGATGTCGCCTCCGTCAAAGCGGAAAGACGCATCATGGATAGCAGGGCCAGCATCTTCAGAGTCCTGATATCGCAGTGTGTACCGGCCAGACGCAGCGCCTGCCGCAGGCATTGTGAAGACGTACGAATACGAGCCGGCAGGCGTCTCAGTGAGGTCGATCAGATAGTCGCTCCAGTTGCCGACCACCAAAGCGATGAACGCCTCGGATGCCGTGCTATAGTACTCTCCGCTCTCATTGACCAGCATCGCGTACAGCCGTCGTCCAGTCTCAATGTAGTTGAGTGTAATAGTGTTCACGGTCGATCCCTATCAATGACGGCCATTAGCCTTCCAGCCATTCGAGGTACGCAGCCC
>JAWLCG010000319.1:0-6022 GCA_041687295.1 Phycisphaerae bacterium
ACCGGGGCGTCCACGAAGGTCAGGTCGTGCAGCAGGTTCAGCTCGCGTGCCCGCTTGCGCAGGGCGGGCTCGCCGCGTCCGTTGCCCAGGACGAACCAGGTCGAGTCGTACCCGCCCGCCCGCAGGGCCGCGAAGGCCTCCAGCGCCGCCACGAAGGGTCCGCCCGGCTCCAGCTCGCCGGCAAGCAGGACCGCGGCGCTGCGGTCGGGGTCGGCGAAGCAGCTGACGGCCCGGCCTGGCAGGATGCCCGGGCGGATGATGGCCACCTCGTCGGGCGGGGCGACGCGGCGGGCGAGCAGCTCGGCGCGGAGCGGCAGGCTCGGCACGATCAGCCCGCGGCAGTGCCGGCCCAGGGGCCCCAGGTCCTCCACGTGGCGCAGGTCGTTGACGGTCAAGAGGTAGGGCCAGTCTCCCCAGTCGCTCAGTCGGCGGGTCAGCTCGTGCACCGTCCCGTCCAGGCCGTGGAGGACCTCGACCTCCTCCTCGACCAGCCTTTCGCCCAGGGCCTCCAGTTGCCCCCGCCCGAAGGGCCCTGGCCGAAGTCGCCCGAAGGGCACCACCGACACTGGCGGGCTGGGCAGGGCCGAGAGATCCTCGCCCTCCCAGGCCAGGACCACCACCGACAGCGGCGCGTCGACCAGGCCAATCGCCAGGTGGCGGATCTGCCGCCCGAAGCGGCGCATCATGCCGGGCCCGACCACCAGCGCCACGCATGGGGGTCCCGAGGCGGTTCGGCCTTTCGCCGCAGCGGCCATGGTATCGTACCTTTCCCTGGGTCCCCGGTGGGGGGGACCTGTTCCAGCCTAGAGTTCGGCGGCCCCGCGTCAAGGCCTCGCCTGTCCGGGCCCTGCATCTCCGGGACTTGGCGGGGAATTGAACCCAGCCACTCATTTGGTATAATCGGCTCGCACGGCCGGCGGGGTTGGCACCGGCCGGCGGAGAACGGATGAGACCCGTGTCCGGCCCCGGGAGCCTGTTTGGGCCCGGCCGGCGTGCGGGGGGCCCCTGTAGAGGCAAGCATTCATGGATCAGCAAACCCCATCGACGACGCCCGAAACCGGCCAGACCGGCCTGTGCACCCGCTGTCCGCTGACGCTGGAGTACATGCTCCGCCGAGCGATCATCCCGGCCCTGCTGCTGATCGGGTTCGGCGTGGCCTTCCTCTGGGACGGGTGGGTTCAGAACAAGTACAGCCCCACCGAGAAGCCCACGGCCTACTACATGAACCGCTACGGCGTGATCCTGCTGCCGATCGGCCTGGCCTGGGCGGCCTACGCCGTCATGCTGTGGCGCCGGGCCCTGGTCGCCGACGCCGAGGGGATCGGCTACGTGGGCAAGGACAAGATCCGCTGGAGCCAGCTCAAGCGCCTCGAGATCCCCGACAAGGGCCTGCTGACCGTCGTCTACGACCAGAAGGGCGCCGAGCAGACCCTCAAGCTCGACCGCTACGAGCTCAAAAACTTCAGCCAGCTCGTCGAGTGCATCGAGGCCCATGCCCCGCAGGTGCCCACCGAGGACAAGGTGGGCAAGGCGTAGGCGCGGCAGCGGTTAACGGGTTAATGGGTTAATTCGTTAATTCGTTAATTCGTTAATTCGGGATCTCATCCCAATAAGTTGGGGAGAGTAAACAGCCTGGGGCTCTGCCCCAGACCCCGGGATTTATCGCTTTGAGGCCCCCAGCAGAACATAACAGACACCACCTCCAGGGAATGCCGCCCGTGCTGTACAGCCGTCCTGACGGCGCTCGGGGCGCTCTTCCGCGCCAGCGCTGGGCGATCCTCCGGGAGGACCGCCCAGAGAGCCCCACCCATGCTGGTGGCCCTAAAGCGACAAATCCCGGGGGTTTGGGGGCTGGCCCCCATTCCTTTTCGTCAACTTCTTGGGATGAGAACCTTAATTCGTGCAGGTGAGGCGGCTTGTACCTGTTAGAGGGGTACGTGGGCTGCGTCTTTCCACGCCCACGGATTGCGATCCGTGCGCTTCTCGGTCGGGGCGCCCAGTGGTCGCTCGCTATCGCCGTCGGCCCAGTCGGCGGCGCCACAGGCCCCGCAGGCCGCCCTCATCGCCGCTGGTCAGGAGGGTGTTGTAGAACCACCGGGCCACCTGGCTGGGCACGCGGCTCTTGCCGACCGGCCAGGAGGGGATCCAGTTGACCTCGTCGGGATGGCGCAGGCCCCACTCGATGAACTGCTCGGTCTCACGCAGCATCTTGCGGCGGTAGGCCTGCCAGTGGTCTTCAGAGGTCCGGGCCATGGGGGGCTCCTGCGGAAAGGCCCATCATCGGCAAATGGCCCCGCCCGGTCAAGCCGCAGCCCAGCGGGCGGGCAGGGGCCCTGGGCGCCATTTTCTTCGCACAAGGGCCTTGACCGAGGCGTATGAGACAGTATCATACGTTGCTCTTACAGACCGATTCGCGCCGCTAGCTCAGTTGGCAGAGCAGCTGACTCTTAATCAGCGGGTCCTAGGTTCGAGCCCTAGGCGGCGCATCGAGGGGCGGGTGTCGAAAGGCACCCGCCCCTTTTTTTTGGTTCCTCACCAATCTGTGGGGACGTTCGCCCGCCGTCTGTCGGCCGATCGCTTGGCGCCCGAGCCGCGGGGGCTCTGCAGATCGGTGAAGAACCTGTTTCTGCGCGCCGGGGGAGGGGGTCTTCAGGGGCCCGTCCGCAAGTGTCCTGTTGGCGAGGCACTTGTAGATGCCGGGTTGACAGGGGGTAAGGGGCCCGTTGTTGACGGGCGGGCCTTGGCCGTACTCAGCATGAGCGAAGGAGGCCCATTTGTGCCGGCTGGGGGCGTGCAGCTCTGTGGGACTGGGATGCACCCGCCCAGGCCGGATTGGAAAGGAGTTCCGCGTGCTGAAGCTGTCTGACAACCCCCCGATGCTCTGGCCTGACGTGGCGAGCCTGACCGCCCTGGAGGGCTCCTGGTGGGTGGCGCACACCAAGAGCCGTTTCGAGAAGACCTTCGCCCACGACCTCCGCGGCCGGGGGGTGGGGTATTACCTGCCGCTCAGCGAGCGGGTTCGCGTGTCCGGGGGTCGGCGGCGGCGGGTGCTGGCGCCGGTGTTTCCCTCGTACGTCTTCTTCTGCGGCAGCCCGGAGGACCGTTACACGGCCCTGGCGACGGGGCGGCTTTGCCGCGTGATCGATATCGTCGAGCAGGAGCGGTTCGTGCGGGAGCTCTCGGCCATCGAGCAGGCCCTGGCCGGCTCGGCCCGGCTGGACCCGTACCCCTTCGCAGCCGTCGGGGGGCGGTGCCGCGTCACGCAGGGCCCCCTGGAGGGTTTGGAGGGCGTGGTGGTCCAGCGGACCGGCACGGCCCGGCTGGTGTTGGAGGTGGCCATCCTCGGCCAGGGCGCCGCCGTCGAGATCGACGCCGACCTGCTCGAGCCGGCCGAGTAGGGGCGGCGCCCGCGCCCTGGGCCGAGCATCGACGGGCCTGACTGACGAGCAGACGCCGGTGTGGGGGTTCGTTTACTCTTTCTCGGCCACGAAGATGCAGCGGGGCGAGCGGGGGCTGTAGGGTTCGCCGGCGAAGCTGCCGAAGGCCTCGACGAACCGCAGGCCGAAGGGCTGGGCCATGCGGATCAGCTCGTGCAGGGCGTAGAGGCGGATGGTGATGGTGTGCTCGCTCTTCTGGCCATCGCGGACGAATGTCCAGTGGGAGATGATCTTGCCGTTGGCCAGGTCGAGCCGGCAGTCGTCGATGACGTAATTGTCGTCGGTGCCGCGGCGCATGTGGGGCTTGAAGTCGCCGATGGTCGCCTCGCGGTTGGCGATGTCGAGGATGAACCGCCCGCCGGGGCGAAGGCTCTGGCTGGCCTTGGCGAGGATGACGGCGTCTTCCTCATCGCTGCCGAAGTAGCCGAAGCTGGTGAAGATGTTGATGGCCAGGTCGCACCCGGCCGGCGGGGTGAACTGGCGGATGTCGCCCTGGACGAAGGTGCAGGCCTTCTCGAGGTTCTCCTCGACGGCCCGCTGCTGGGCGGCCTGGATGTTATTGGTGGAGATGTCCACGCCGACGACGTGGGCCCCCCGGGCCGCCAGGGGCCGGGCGTGCCGGCCGATGCCGCAGCAGATGTCGAACACGCGTGGCCGGGCCGGGCCTGAGAGGTCCAGCCGGCCCTGGCGGCAGATGAACTCGACCTCCTCGGCGGGCACCTGCTGGAGCTTGGGCTCGAAGTAGTACTTGTAGTAGTCGACCTCGTAGAAATCTTTGAACCAGCTCATCGGGGTCCTCTGGGGGGCTGTCGGGGGCGTTTCTGGCCCCAGTGTAGCCGCCCGGGCCGCCACGGGCAACCGCCGCCCGGCGGCGGGGCGCGGGGCGGGCCGCTACAATAGGGACAGATGAATCGCACCGGCGAAATCTCGCCCCGGGCGGGCTTGACAGGGGGCGCGCCTTGCCTTAGGGTCCATGTTTCCGCACTCGTCGGCTCCTGGCCCGCGGGGGTGGCCGCATACCCGAGTAGTCCCTCCTGAACTCGACGTGAGACAACATGAAAATCTTCGTCGTCAACTGTGGCAGCAGTTCCATCAAGTACAAGCTCTACAGCATGACCAACGAGACGGTTCTCGCCAGCGGCGTGATGGAGCGCGTCGGCGAGGCCCGCAGTCAGCTGAGCCACACGACCAACGGGCAGAAGCACCAGTTCGCGGTCGAGGCGCCCGACCACACCGCGGGCCTGAAAGACATCATCGCCAAGCTGACCGACCCCGACGTCGGCGTGCTCGAGAGCGTCGATGAGATCCGCGGCGTGGGCCATCGCGTCGTCCACGCCGGCGAGCGGTACACCGACTCGGTGCTGATCGACGACGAGGTGATCGACGTCATCGAGGACCACTTCCAGCTCAGCCCGCTGCATAATCCGCCCAACCTCGCGGGTATCCGCGCCGCCATCGAGGCCATGCCCGACACGCCGCAGGCGGCGGTGTTCGACACGGCCTTTCTGGCCACGCTGCCCGAGCGGGCCTACACCTACGCCGTGCCCCACGAGTGGCAGCAGAAGTACCGCGTCCGCAAGTATGGCTTCCACGGCACCAGCCATCGCTACGTCACCCACCAGACGGCCGAGGTGCTCGGCAAGAGCGTCGACGAGGTGAACCTCATCACCTGTCACCTCGGCAACGGCTGTTCGATGACGGCCGTGCACAACGGCCGGGCCATCGAGCACTCGATGGGCATGACCCCGCTGGCGGGCCTGGTGATGGGCACCCGCAGCGGCGACATCGACCCGGCGATCGTCTTTTACATCATGAAGGCGGCCGGCCTGAGCGTCGACCAGGTCGACAAGGCCCTGAACAAGGAAAGCGGCCTGCTGGGCGTCTCGGGCATCAGCAACGACATGCGCGACCTGCTGATCGAGGCCGAGAAGGGCCATCCCGGTGCCCAGCTGGCGGCCGAGCTGTTCGCCTACCGCATCATCCGCTACATCGGCTCGTACTACACGATCCTGCCGGAGCTCGACGCCATCGTGCTGACCGGCGGGATCGGCGAGAACTCCCAGCCCATCCGCGCCAAGGTGTGCCAGGGCCTGGGCCGGCTGGGCGTGAAGTTCGACCCCCGGCGGAACGAGACGACCATCCGCGGAAAGCTCGGGCCGATCACGACGGACGACTCGGCCCTGCCGGTGCTGATCGTGCCGACCAACGAGGAGCTGATGATCGCCCGCGACACCCGCGCGCTGGTCGAGCGGGTGCTGGCCGGCTGACGTCCCGGGGTGCGAGCATAACCCGCTGCGGGCTCAGTATCTTCGGCGAGAGGGCAGGGGACAGGTGTTCAGGGTCTGGTTGGACTGGCGGCTGGGGGTGCGCTTTTTGTTTTGCATCGCCGCCCAGCCGATGCGTACACTTGGCCTGTTAGCTGCATTTTGTCTATTTTACCAGAGCCGCCACGCCTGCCGCGACGCGCGTGGCGATCGGTGCTCGCCTCGCTGAGCCACAGCAGGAGCTGAGTTATGCGCAAGGAAGTGAAGATCGGCGCGATCATCGGGCTGGTGGTCATCGTCGGCATTGTCGTGTACCTGACC
>JAWLCG010000320.1:0-6005 GCA_041687295.1 Phycisphaerae bacterium
GGCAAGCGTTCGTCTTTCGGATGGGTGGTGGGTTGTGCCTCAGATTGGGATAGCCCGGCGCGATGCCCACGGAAGGCATTCCGTGGGCTTGGGGTGGGGGGGGCTTTGCGGATAGGCGGGGGGGCGGGGGGCTACAATGGGGGGGCAAAGGAGGTCGCGGATGGAACGGCATGTGGACGTGTTGGTGGTGGGTGGCGGTCTGGGCGGGTGTGCGGCCGCCATGGCGGCGGCGGGGCGGGGGCGGCGAGTGGTGCTGACTGAGAAGACGGACTGGGTGGGCGGGCAGGCCACCAGCCAGGCCGTGCCGCCCGACGAGCATCCGTGGATCGAGCAGTTTGGCTGCACGGGGCGGTACCGGCGGTGGCGGGGGCTGATCCGCCAGTACTACCGCGACCACTACCCGCTGCTGCCGTCGGCCCGGGCCAACCCGCAGCTCAACCCGGGGGCGGGCAACGTCTCGCGGATCTGCTGCGAGCCGCGGGTGGCGCTGGCGGCGCTGGAGCAGATGCTGTCGCCGCACCGCTCGGCCGGCCGACTGGAGGTGCTGCTGAACCGTCGGCCGGTGGCGGTGCACGTTCGCGGGGACCGGGTGACCGGCGTGGACCTCGGCGACAGTCGCACGGGCGAGACGGAGACCATCACGGCCGACTATGTCCTGGACGCGACCGAGCTGGGCGAACTGCTGCCGCTGGCGAAGGCGGAGTACGTCGTCGGCGCCGAGGGGCGGGCGCGTACCGGCGAGCCGCACGCGCCCGAGGGGCCCGACCAGCCGGGCAACGTCCAGGCCATCACCTGGTGTTTCCCGATGGCGTACGACCCGGTCGGCGAGCACGTGATCGATCGGCCGGCCCAGTACGAGCGGTGGCGCGACTACGTGCCGGACCTGCGCCCCGCCTGGCCGGGCAGGCTGCTGAGCTGGTCGCAGACGCACCCGATCAGCCTCGAGCCGATGCACCGCGTGCTGCTGCCGGAGGAGCAGCGGCCGGGGCGGGGGGCGCTGTGGCTCTACCGCCGCATCACGGCCCGGCAGCACTACCCCGAGGGGTTCGTCGGCCACGAGGTGACGCTGGTGAATTGGCCGCAGAACGACTACTGGCTGGCGAGCATCATCGACGAGCCGGCCGACGTGGTGGCCCGGCGGCTGGTCGAGGCCCGCCAGCTGTCGCTGAGCCTGCTGTACTGGATGCAGACCGAGGCCCCGCGCCCCGACGGCGGGCAGGGCTACCCGGGCCTGCAGCTTCGGCCGGACCTGACGGGCACGCCGGACGGGTTGGCGATGTACCCCTACATCCGCGAGTCGCGGCGGATCGAGGCACTGTTCACCGTCACCGAGCAGCACGTGGGCACCGACGCGCGGGAGGGGCACCCGGCGGAGGCCTTCGCCGACAGCGTGGGGGTGGGCTGCTACCGCATCGACCTGCACCCCTCGACCGGCGGGGACAACTACATCGACGTCTCCAGCCAGCCCTTCCAGATTCCGCTGGGCGCCCTGGTGCCGGTCCGCCTGGAGAACCTGCTGGCGGCGTGCAAGAACCTGGGCGTCACGCACATCACCAACGGCTGTTACCGCCTGCACCCGGTGGAGTGGAACATCGGCGAGGCCGCCGGCCTGCTGGCCGCCCACTGCCTGGAGCACAACGTCCCGCCCCGGGCCGTCCGCGAGGACCCGGGGAGGCTGGAGGAGTTCCAGCGGATGCTGCGGGCCGAGGCCATCGAATTGGAGTGGCCGACGCTGCACCCGGTGTAGGTCGGGGATACCTCCCCGACACCGATGTCGGGCAAGTATGCCCGACCTACGGAAATCGGGTGCACCCGGTGTAGGGGCACCCCGTAGGCCGGGTCGAGCCTAGCGAGGCCCGGCAGCGAAGGCGGATGCCACTCCCTTGCCGGTGCCCTGGACCATTTTCCTATCGCACGTGCGGGTGAACTGGGCCGCCGGATCGACGGGCCTGCCACGAATGCCCACGGATGGCAATCCGTGGGCTTGGGCCGGAGGCGCCTTGGGACCCACAGACGCATTCGGCAGACGGTCTACAATAGTCAGGGGCCCCGGGCAGGCCGGGGCGGGGCCGTTGCGCCAACCAGACTTGCAGGGGGAGACTCTCATGGCCAGGACGATGAAGGCGTTCGTGATGAAGCGGATCGGCGAGGTGGGCTTCCTGGACAAGCCGATCCCCGAGCCGGGGCCGACCGAGGCGATCGTGAAGACCACGACGGCCCTGATCTGCACCTCCGACACGCACACGGTGGCCGGCGCGATCGGCGAGCGGCAGGACCTCACGCTGGGCCACGAGGCCGTCGGCGTGGTCCACGCCCTGGGCGCGGCCGTCGAGGGCTACGAGGTGGGCCAGCGGGTGGCGGTCAACGCCATCACGCCGCACTGGTCGGGCTCGGCGGCCCAGCGGGGTTTTTCCTCGCAGGACGGCGGCCTGCTGGGCGGCTGGAGGTTCGCCAACGTCCACGACGGCGTCTTCGCCGAGTATTTCCGCGTGGACGACGCGATGGGCAACCTGGCGCCGATCCCCGACGAGCTGACCGACGAGCAGGCCGCCTACTGCTGCGACATGCTCTCGACGGGCTTCGTGGGCGCCGAGCACGCCGACATCCCCACCGGCGGCACGGTGGCCATCTTCGCCCAGGGCCCGGTGGGGCTGATGGCCACCGTCGCCAGCCGACTCAAGGGGGCGGGGCTGGTCATCGCCGTCGAGTCGATCCCCCGGCGCCAGGAGCTCGCCCGCCACTACGGCGCCGACCGCATCGTCGACTTCACGCAGGAGGACCCGGTCGAGGCGATCCTGGCGGCCACCGAGGGCGAGGGGGTGGACTCGGCCATCGAGGCGCTCGGCAGCGACACGACCTTCCAGGCCTGCCTCCGCGCGACCCGCCCGGGCGGCACGATCAGCAACATCGGCTACCACGGCGAGGGCGACTTCGTGCACATCCCGCGGTTGGCCTGGGGGGTGGGCATGGGCGACAAGACGATCCGCACCGGCCTGTGCCCCGGCGGCAAGGTCCGGATGAAGCGGCTCATGCGGCTGATCCAGACCGGGCGGGTGGACCCCACGCCCATGACGACCCACCGCTTCGCCTTCGACCAGGTGGACAAGGCCTTCTATATGATGCGCGACAAGGCCGACGGCATCATCAAGCCGCTGATCCGCTTCGGGTAATTCAGTAGGGCGGGCACCGCCCGCCGGGGCGGCGGACCACGCCGCGGATCGGGTCGAGCGCCCGCGAGGCCGGGTACGCCATCGCTGCCGGGCCTCGCTTTCGCTCGAAGAGCGCCTACGCCTGCCGGCCATTGTGGTGGGCCCCTCTGGAGCTCTCAGAAACCGGCGCACGGCCGAGCCAAAGCGGCGATTCTCGCCGCACTCCATATGGCCCAGCCGGCTTTGGGCGCGAATGGGTCCGAATCGTGTGGCCGGGCGGAAACGGGTTTTGGTGACGTCTACAATGTCATCGCCCGGGGATGGGCCTCGGGCTTGATGAGACAGACTCCCGCCGAGGGGGGCGGGCGGGGCGAGAAGGAGGCATCGGATGAAATATCGCAGGTTGGGCAAGACGGATATGGTGGTTTCGGTCGTCGGCGTGGGGGCCTGGCAGCTGGGCGGGGGCTGGGGTAAGCGGTTCGAGCAGGCCGAGGTCGATGCCATGCTGGCGGCGGCGAAGGAGGAGGGCATCAACCTCATCGACACGGCCGAGTGCTACGGCGACCACCTGTCCGAGCAGCTCATCGGCGAATCGGTCAAGGGCCAGCGGGACGACTGGATCATCGCCACGAAGTTCGGCCACAACCCCGGCGGCACGAAGGACTCCAGGGAGTACTGGAAGGCCCCCGAGGTACTGGCGCAGTTCGACAAGTCGCTGGCCTCGCTGCAGACGGACTACGTCGACCTGCTGCAGTTCCACTCGGGCCCCGACGAGGTGTTCGACAACGACGAGCTCTGGGCGGCGCTGGACAAGCTGGTCAAGGTCGGCAAGGTCCGCCACCTGGGCATCTCGATCGGCTCGAACGACAACCTGCACCAGACCGACGCCGCCCAGCGCGTCGGAGCCGAGGCCATCCAGGTCGTCTACAACCGCCTCGACCAGACGCCCGAGCGGCGGGTCTTCCCCTCGTGCATCCGCCAGGACCTCGGCGTGCTGGCGCGGGTGCCGCTGGCCAGCGGGCTGCTGAGCGGCAAGTACAAGCCCGGCGCGACCTGGCCGGAGGGCGACGTCCGCCACCGCCGCAAGCCCGAGCACATCGACGCGGCCCTGGCCAAGGTCCAGCAGATCCAGGCCGACGAGGTGCCCGCCGGCGTGAACATGGCCACCTGGGCCCTGGCGTGGTGTCTGCAGCACCCGGCCGTCACCTGCGTGATCCCGGGCTGCAAGAACGTCCAGCAGGTCCGCGCCAACGCCGCCGCCGCCGACCTGGACATCGTCGCCGACGACCACCCCCAGGCCGCCCAGGCCGTGCGGTAGTGTAGGGCGGGCAATTTCCCGCGTGTTCGGAGGCCGCGGGCTCCCGACACGCGGGCGGTGCCCGGCGTGCGGTCAGATCACGATCGAGCCGCCGGCGGCGAGTGTGCGGCGGACCTGCTGCGGGTCGAGTTGCGTTATGGCCACGCCGGTGTCGGCGGCCAGGGCGGCGGCGACGCCGGCGGCTTCGCCCATCTGGTTGGTGTTGACCATCACGCGGACGGCGCTGAAGGCGGTCTTGTCGGCGTCGAGCATTCGGCCAGCCAGGATGAGGTTGTCGTACCGCCCGGGGATCAGCGACCGCAGGGGCACCTGGTAGAAGGTCGGGTCGACGTCGCGCGGCTCGCGCCAGCGAGTCAGTTCCTGCGGCTGGCCGGGCGGGTTGTAGGTCTGCGTGCCGTCGAGGTACTGCAGCGTGATGCCCGGGCGGTCCTGGTGGTGGATGTCCACGCGGTAGCTGCCGTTGGCGATGGCGTCGTCGAACCGCACGCCCTCCAGCACGTCCTGGCCGCGAAGCTGGTACCCGCAGCGGATGTGCCGCGTGTCGCGGATGCCGATGGCGGCGGGGTAGTCGATCAGCCGAACGGGCCAGTCGGGGGCGACCTTGGCCATCAGGTCCAGCAGGGCCCGCACCTGGCGTCGGCCCTCGATCTCGGCCCGGGTGAGGTCGGCCGCGTCGGAGCAGTCCACGTCGCGCACTCGCGTGCCGGCCAGCATGTACACGTCCGTGCCCGGCAGCAGCGAGCCCCAGATGAAGCCCGGCTCCAGGCCGTGGTCGGCCCCGTGGCGGAGGATGGCCGCCCCGAGGTCAAACGGCGGCGCCGGCGTCCAGCGGCCCACGAACGTGCACGTCGTCGGCGGCAGCAGGCCGTCGTAGCGGTACTGCTCCAGGCCCAGCCTCGCGCACAGGTCGCCGTCGCCGGTGGCGTCCACGAAGGCGCGGGCGCGGATCACCCCCCGGCCGGTCTTGTTCTCGATGACCACGCCAGTCAGTCGCCCCTCCTCTACCAGCGGGGCCGTGAAGCTGGTGTGCAGCATCGGCGTCACGCCGTTCTCGATCACCAGCTCGTCCAGCACCCCTTTCAGCTCGCCGGGGCGGAACACGTAGCCCTTGCTGGCGTTGTCGGCGATGGCCTGCACCGCCTCGCGCCGGGCGAGCCGTTCGATCGTCTCGAGCGTCAGGCCGGCGATGATGGGCTGCGCGAACGCGGCGTCCATCAGCGTGTGCCACGTGCACGTGGCGACGGCCACGCCGCCGAAGTGGTTTTGCTTCTCGACCAGGACCACCCGCGCGCCGAGCCTGGCCGCCCGCACGGCCGCGAACACGCCCGTGCAGCTGCCGCCCAGCACGCACACGTCCGCCTCAGCCACGACGGGCACGTCCTCGACCAGCCGAACGGTTCCCAGCGTCGCCGGGGCCTGTGATGTTGGCTTGTCCATGGCCGCTACTATGCCGTGCCGCCCGGCGGTTGTCCATGCCCTGGGGGGCTGGAGTTCTGGTAGGGCGGGCGCCCTCCCGCGGGGGCGAGGGCCCCCGGGAC
>JAWLCG010000321.1:0-5987 GCA_041687295.1 Phycisphaerae bacterium
CTCTATGTATAAGCTTTGCTATTCCGGGGGCTTACGCCCCCGGCTAAAAACTGGCGCCCCTTCGGGGCTCCGAACCGGCCGGGCCGGGCTCGGTCGGCTGCACCGGTTTGCCGTGGCCCTGAATTATCGGATAGGCTCACAAACACCGTAGCCACGGCACCCCGGGCCGTAGGCCGGGTCGAGCGCCAGCGAGGCCCGGCGACTTCGATGAAAAGACGTGGCTACGAACACCGTAGCCACGGCACCCCCGATAGCGAGGAGAGATCGTCATGCAGTGGTACCGATGGGCGATGGGCCTGGTCCTGCTGGCCGGCGTGGGCCTGGCGGGCTGTGGCGGCGAGGGCGGGGTCTCGACGGGGCCCGGCGGCGGGCTGTTCGCCCGCGGCCAGGACGCGCCGAGCGGCGAGGGCGGCTTCACCGTGCTGCTGATGCACTTCAACGACCCGCTGATGCACGCCCAGATGGCCCGCGACTACAGGCGCCGCGTCGAGGAGGGCCTGGGCTGGCGGGGCGTGTTCGTCGTGGTCGCCGACGACCACAGCGAGCTGTTCTGGGGACGCTTCCACTCGCCCGCGCAGGCGGCCCCCACCCTCCGCAAGGCCAAGGCCCACCGCGCCGCCAATGGCCTGCCGGTGTTCGCCAAGGCGATGATCGTGCCGCTGCCGAGCCCGCCGGTGGGGCCGCCGGACTGGGCCCTGAAGAACAACCCCGGCACCTACTCGCTGCTGGTGGCCCTGTACAAGAGCGACTGGACGGCCAAGCCCCCCTACCGCGACGCCGACCGCCAGAACGACGCCGTGCTCCACTGCCAGCAGCTCCGCGAGCAGGGCCACGAGGCCTGGTACCACCACGGCGCCAGCGCCTCCAGCGTGACCATCGGCAGCTTCGGGCGCGACGCGGTGCGCCTCGAGCTCAAGCCCGTCCCCCAGCCCAACCAGAACGAGCCCGTGTTCGCCGAGACTTCCACCATCGTCGACCCGCGCCTGGAGGCGCTGCAGCAGCAGTTCGACAAGCTCGCCGTCAACGGTCGCGAGTCGTTCATGGTCACCCGCGACGCCCAGGGCCGGCAGGTCGAGCGGACGCCCGAGCGGACCTACGTCATCCGCGTGGAGCAGGCCCGATGAGCCGCCGCACGATCGTGCTGGCCACGGGCAACCCGGGCAAGCTCCGCGAGATCCGGGCCGTGCTCGAACCGCTCGGCGTCGACGTGCGAGGCCTGAAGGACCTGCCCGCCGCGCCCCCCGAGCCGGAGGAGACGGCCGAGACCTTCGCCGGAAACGCCCGCGACAAGGCCCTCTACTACGCCCGCGCCACCGGCCAGTGGTGCCTGGCCGACGACAGCGGCCTGGTCGTCGACGCCCTGGACGGCGCCCCCGGCGTCCGCAGCGCCCGCTACGCCGCCGACCAGTGCCCGCCCGAGGCCCCCCGCGAAAGAATCGACGCCGCCAACAACCGCAAGCTGCTGGCCGAGTTGGCCGACGTGCCCGACGACCGCCGCACCGCGCGGTTCGTCTGCTGCCTGGCCCTGGCCGACGCCGAGCGCGTGCTGCTGGAGACGACGGGCGCCATGGAGGGCCGAATCATCCACCAGCCGCGGGGCGAGGGCGGCTTCGGCTACGACCCGCTGTTCGAGCTGCCCGAAGTGGGCCTGACCACCGCCAAACTCTCCGCCGAGAATAAACACGCCCGCAGCCATCGCGGCCAGGCCACCCGCGCCTTCGCCGCCCAACTGCCCGCCCTGCTGGCGTAGGGATAAGCCCGTAGCCACGGCACCGCAAACAGGCGTTGCATTCCGGGGGTACAGAACCTACTCTGTGGGGCTTGCGATGACACGACCGGACCTTGTTGGAGACACAGACGTGGCAGAAGAACTGGCCTATGCCCTGATCACCCCCTACAGCCTGTTCAAGAGCCGCACGGGCGGCATCATTGGTCGGCTGCTGGCGCATGCGAACCTCGAGCTGCTCTCGGTGCGCATGTTCATCTTCTCGGACGAGTTCATCGACCGCTACATCGATCTGGCCACCCCGGCCGACATGGACGAGCCCCTCGTGGCGGCGTGGCGCGACTACCTCGACCGCAACCTGCGGGTGAGCAATTCGTGGCACTACGCGCCGCGGTGCATGGTGCTGCTGTTCCGCGGGCCCAACGCCGTGCGCCACCTCAAGGAGGAGGTCATCGGCTCGTTCACCGAGCAGCCCAAGGGCGACACGATCCGCGGCACCTTCGGCGACTTCATCCGCGACGAGGGCGGCAAGATCCGCTACTTCGAGCCGGCCGTCATCACCGGGCCCACGGCCGAGCTGTCGCGCGAGCACCTCGAGCTGCTCGCCGAGTTCAGCGGCCGAGACGGCGGCATCCTCGTCAACCGCATCCAGTACGACAATCCCGTCAACGTCCAGACCTCCCTGGTGATGCTCAAGCCCGACAACTTCGAGCGCCGCAGCCGGCGCCCGGGCAACATCATCGACGTCTTCAGCCGAACGGGCCTCAAGATCGTCGGCGCCCGCCTGTTCAACATGACCGTGGCCATGGGCGAGGAGTTCTACGGGCCCCTCAAGGACATCTTCGTCAAGAAGCTCAAGGGCAACGTCGCCCAGGAAGTCTACGCCAGGCTGCACAACGCCTTCGTCTTCCCCTTCACGATGCACGACGCTGAGGTCATGAGCGACCTGCTGGCCGAGCGGAACGCCACCGCCGAGTTCAACCGCATCGTCGAGTACATGACCGGCGTAAACCCCGAAGAAGTCGTCGACGAGCAGCAGAAGCGCACCGCCAGCCGAACCCAGTGCCTCGCCCTGCTCTACGAGGGCCCCGATGCCGTCGAGAAGATCCGCCGCGTGCTCGGCAGCACCGACCCGACCAAGGCCGAGCCGGGCACCGTCCGCAGCGACTTCGGCCGCGACCTCATGCGCAACGGCGCCCACGCCAGCGACTCGCCCCAGAACGCCCTCCGCGAGCGCGGCATCGTCGGCCTGCTCGAGGGCGAGCCCACCGCGTCGGAGTTCGCCGCGATCATCCGCCGACACTTCGACGAGCCCGCCCAGTAGGCCGGGTCGAGCGCCGTAGGCCGGGTCGAGCGCCGTAGGCCGGGTCGAGCGCCGTAGGCCGGGTCGAGCGCAGCGAGGCCCGGCAGCGAAGACGCAACTGGTGACATATACTGACCGGCGCCTCGGCCATGCATGCCCGCGGCCGAGGCGCCTCGCCCTCCACGCCCAACCGAGACCGACATGACCGACCCGCTGCTGCAGATCGAGATGATCCCGGCCGGCCCGCTGCTGACCAACAGCTACATCGTCCGCCCGCGCGGCGAGGCCGTCTGCTGGGTCGTCGACCCGGGCCTGGAAGGCGAGGAACTGCTCGGCCGAATCGCCGATGCGCACCTCGACGTCGTCCGCATCGTGATCACCCACGGCCACGGCGACCACATCGCCGGCATCGAGGGCGTCAAGCGGGCCTTCCCGTCGGCGACGATCACCGCGCCGGCCGGCGACGCGGCCATGCACGAGGACCCGTGGCGCAACATGTCGGCCGCCTTCGGCCTGCCGCTGCGGGCGCCGGCCGCCGAGCAGCTCGTCGAGCACGGCGACGCGCTGATGCTGGGCACGACGCAGTGGCGGGTGCTCAACACCGCCGGCCATACGCCCGGCAGCGTGAGCTACTACTGCCCCGCCGGCGGGGTCGTCTTCACCGGCGACGCCCTGTTCGCCGGCAGCGTGGGCCGGTGCGACATCCCCGGCGCCGACTACGCCACGCTGCTGCGCAACATCCGCGAGCAGCTGATGAGCCTGCCCGGCGACACCCGCGTCCTCAGCGGCCACGGGCCCGAGACCACCATCGCCCAGGAGGAGGCGACCAACCCCTTCCTGAGCGAGTAGCCCCGCCCCGCCGGGCCATTCGCCGCTTGACCTGTGCCCAGGATCTGGTGTATCCTGCGGGCATCACCGCAGTGTTTCGTAGTGCCGCCCCTGGCCTGGTATCCGGTCCAGCACCATTTCCGGTATCGACACCGTCGGGCGGGGCGTACGGGCTTGCGGGCACGGAGAGTGCCGTGGCTGCCATTCATGTAATCCAGGGCCCCGACAAGGGCCGATCCTACGAGATGATGCCCGAGGACAACCTCATCGGACGTCAGGGCGAGAGCGTCCAGCTGACCGATCGGACCGTCTCGCGCCACCACGCCCGCCTGCTGCCCCACCAGGGCCAGTGGACGATCGAGGACCTCGGCTCGGCCAACGGCACGTTCGTCAACGGCGTCCGCATCCGCCGGCCTCGCAAGCTCCAGCAGGGCGACCAGATCCGCGTCGGCTCGACGCTGCTGGTCTTCGGCGGCCCGGGCCACCAGCCCGTGCCCGCCGGCGGCGTGGACATCGACGAGGACGGCCGACTGGTCGACGCGGCCATCATGGCCACCGTCCCGTCCAACGAGGATTCGGTCATCCTGCCGACCCCCGAGGCCGGCGCCCAGGCCATCGGCAACCTTCGCATCCTCTACTCCCTCACCGGCACCATCAGCACCATCTTCGACGTCAACCTGCTGCTCAACCGCGTGCTCGACGAGGTCTTCGAGGTCATGCAGGCCGACCGCGGCTACATCCTCATGCTCGACGAGGACGAGCAGATGCTCCCCAGGGCCGTCCGCTACCGCGAGGACGACGGCCAGAAACGCCTGCCCATCAGCCGAACCATCGTCACCCACGTGCTCAACAACCAGGTCGGCGTGCTGTGCTCCAACGCCATGAGCGACAAACGCTTCGCCAAGGGCAAGAGCGTCCACGCCTTCGGCATCCGCTCGGCCCTGTGCGTGCCCATCATGGGCCGAGACCGAATCCTCGGCGTGCTGCACCTCGACTCGAGCGTCTCCAACCACACCTACTCGACCGAGCAGCTCCGCCTGCTGACCGCCATCGGCTACCAGACGGGCATGGCCGTCGAGAACGTCAAACTCTACGAGGCCGCCCTCAAGACCGAACGCCTCGCCGCCATCGGCGAGACCGTCGCCAGCCTCAGCCACCATATCAAGAACATCCTGCAGGCCCTGCTGGCCGGCACGGACGTGGTGGCGATGGCCCTGGAGCGCGACCAGGTCGGCAAGGCCAAGGACGCCTGGCCCATCGTCACGCGGAACCTCGACCGCATCAACGCGCTGATCCTGAACATGCTCGCCTACTCCAAGCAGCGCCAGCCCCTGCTGCAGACCGTCAACATCAACGACCTGCTCGAGGAGAGCGTCTCGCTCATCAGCCCCCAGGCCGATGAAAAGGGTGTCGCCGTCCTGACCGACCTCGGGTCCATCCCCCCTATCCCCGCCGACCCCGACGGGCTCCACCAGGCCATGCTCAACCTCCTGAGCAACGCCCTGGACGCCGTCGCCGCCCGCAGCGGCGTCATCACCGTCGGCTCGGCCTACAACTCGCTCGACCGCATCGTCCGCATCACCGTCACCGACAACGGACCCGGCATCGACCCCGAGGCCCAGGAGCACCTCTTCGAGCCCTTCTTCTCCACCAAGGGCCAACGCGGCACCGGCCTGGGCCTGGCCGTCACCCGCAAGGTCGTCCGCGAGCACGGCGGAGAGATCCTCGTCAAAACCGCCCCCCGCGAAGGCACCACCTTCACCATCACCCTCTCCAGCATCGCCGACAAGATGAAACCCGCCGGCGACACCTACGGCGCCTAGCCCCCCCTCGCCGCCGCCACCTGCGCCTGCGTACCCACCGCCTGCGCCTACGCCCGCGCCCCTGCGGCCCAAGCCCACGGAATGCCTTCCTGTGATATCTACACAAGTCCCAAAGGCGGGTCCTGGCAAACTCGCACGCACCCGGACCGCGCCTGACCTCTGGGCCTTGCCTGTACGATGCCAGGCATCCCCCAACCGACTGGCTCAATCCTTCAGCGCCCACGGGCTGTGGATCGGAGCCCCGAAGGGGCGCCAGTGTTTAGCCGGGGGCGTGAGCCCCCGGAACAGGCGTCCCCCCAAGCGCCGA
>JAWLCG010000322.1:0-5969 GCA_041687295.1 Phycisphaerae bacterium
CCGTCGAGACCGCCACCACCAGCGGCACGGCCAGGCCCAGGGCGTGCGGGCAGGTGATGACCATCACCGTGACCATGCGCTCGAGCGAGAACTCGAAGGCCGCCCCGAGCACCAGCCACACTACCAGCGTGGCGGCGCCGACCGACAGGGCGATGATCGTCAGCCACAGGGCCGCCCGATTGGCGATGTCCTGCGTGCGGCTGCGGGACCCCTGGGCCTGGCGGACCATGTCGACAACCTGGGCGAGGTAGGTCTGGTCGCCGGTCTTCTGGACTTCCATGGTGAAGGCGGCCTCGCCGTTGACCGAGCCGCCGATCGCTTCGTCGCCCTCGCCCTTTTCTACCGGCTGCGACTCGCCGGTGAGCATCGCCTGATTGAGGCTGGTGCGGCCCTGGACGATCTGCCCGTCGATGGGTACCTTCTCGCCCGGCTTGACCACGACCCGGTCGCCGGGCTGCAGCTGGCTGACGGGCACGTCCTCGGTGGTGCCGTCGGTCACCCGGTGGGCCTCGCTGGGCATGAGCTGCACGAGCGATTCGAGGGCCTTGGACGCGCCCATGACCGACTTCATCTCGATCCAGTGGCCCAGCAGCATCACGTCGATCAGCGTGGCCAGCTCCCAGAAGAGCACCTGCCCGGCCAGGCCGAAGACGACGGCGGAGCTGTAGCCGTAGGCCACGCTGATGGCCAAGCCGATCAGCGTCATCATGCCAGGGTTCTTCTTACGCAACTCGCTGGCGAGGCCCTTGAGGAACGGCCAGCCGCCGTAGACGAAGATGATCGACGCCAGGGTCCATTGGATGTAGCTGTCGCCGGGGAAGCGCATCGTATCCCGCAGGCCCAGCAGGTCCTGGATCATCGGCGAGAGGACCACCACCGGGATCGTCAGGATGGCCGAGACCCAGAACCGCCGGCGGAAGTCGGCCACCATCATCGCGTGGTGGGCGTGGTGGTCGTGCCCCTGGTGGCCCTTGTGCCCGGCATGGCCCTCGGGAGGCTTGCGCCCGGGTTTGTTCTCTTCCTTCAGTTGGCGCTCATGGCGGCCGCCTGTGGGCTGGGGGCTGTGGTGAGCCTGCTCCCCATGCCCCGGCTGATCGGCACCGTTGTGTTCGCTCAAGGTCACTCCTCCTGTCATCGCGGGCCAGTCTCTTGTGCATTCTAGGGACTGCGGCACGCGGCGACCGTGCGCGAGCGCGGCGGAGGCTCCACAACGGGGGCCGTCGCCGCGTTTCTGCGGGGAAATCAGCAAACCCCGGGACAGTCGGCCATTTTTGGCTCTCATCCCAAATAGTTGGCGAGAGCAAACTCCCCTGGGGCTCTGCCCCAGACCCCGGGATTTATCGCATTAGGGCCACCAGCAGAACATAACAGGCTGCACCTCCTGGAGGTGCCGCCCGTGCTGTACAGCCGTCCTGACGGCGATCGGGGCGCTCGGCCACGCCATTGCTGGGCGACCCTCCCGGACGAGCGCCCAGAAACACTCGCCCATGCTGGTGGCCCGAAAGCGATAAATCCCGGGGGTTTGGGGGCTGGCCCCCATTCCTTTTCTTCAACTGATTGGGATGAGAACCCCATTTTTCGGGAGGCTGGACCGTCTCCGGAAAGCAAGAGGCATCCGGGTGCCGTGGCTGCGGCGTTTGTAGCCACGTCTTCAGCCCATCGCTGCCCTTCGGGTGCCCCCTGTAACGCGGGTGACTGTCCTGAGTTCCAGAAGGTGGGACGGCGCGTCTGCGCCGCTCTGTCCCAGCCTGCGGTTGGGGTTGCCGGGCCTCGCTGCGCTCGACCCGGCCTACGGGGCAGAAGGTGGGACGGCGCGTCTGCGCTGCTCTGTCCCAGCCTGCGGTTGGGGTTGCCGGGCCTCGCTGCGCTCGACCCGGCCTACGGGGCAGAAGGTGGGACGGCGCGTCTGCGCTGCTCTGTCCCAGCCTGCGGTTGGGGTTGCCGGGCCTCGCTGCGCTCGACCCGGCCTACGGGGCAGTCCCGGGCTACGGGCTTACCGGCCCAGGCGGTCCACGGTGGCGCGGACGGCGGCGATGTGGGCGGGGGTGGTGCCGCAGCAGCCGCCGAGGAAGCAGGCGCCGGCCTCGATGAGGGCGGGGACGAAGGCGGCAAAGCCCTCGGGGCCCAGCGGGAAGGTGGTCTGGCCCTCGCGGACGATGGGCAGGCCGGCGTTGGCCTTGATCCAGATCGGGCGGGTCGTCGCCTGGCGGTAGAGCTGCACCACCTGGATGTAGTGCTCCGGGCCGGCCCCGCAGTTGGCGCCGAAGGCGGCCACGGTGAGCCCCTTGAGGGCCTCGACGACCTCGCCGGGCGTCGTGCCCATCATCGTCCGCGTGCGGTCGGGGCCGCTGTCGTAGGTCAGGCTGACGATCACCGGCAGCCGGGTCGCCTCGTTCACCGCCCGCACGGCCAGGGCGACCTCGTCGATCTCGGTCATGGTCTCGACGACGATGGCGTCGGCGCCGCCCCGCTCCATGGCCGCGGCGACCGAGGCGAACTCGGCGTGGATCTTCTCGGGCGGCACGTCGCCCATCATCACGATCTGGCCGGTCGGGCCCATCGAGGCGAAGACCCGCACGCCGTCGCGGGCCGCCCGTCGGCTGATGGCGACGCCGGCCTCGGCCAGCTCGGCCGAGCGGTCGGCGGCGTCGTGGCGGGCCAGGACGAAGGCGTTGGCGCCGAAGGTGTTCGACAGGATCACGTCGCTGCCGGCCTCGACGTAGCTGCGGGCGACGGCCTCGACGGCGTCGGGGTTGGCCGTGTTCCACAGCTCCGGGCAGGCCCCGGGGGCCAGGCCGCGCTTCTGCATCTCCGTGCCCCAGGCCCCGTCGGTCACGGTGATGCGGGCGGCGTAGTCCTGGATATTGATGGCCATGCTGGGCTCCTTCAAGGGTT
Organism: Phycisphaerae bacterium; assembly: GCA_041687295.1. Lineage (GTDB taxonomy): Bacteria > Planctomycetota > Phycisphaerae > SM23-33 > FEN-1343 > JAWLCG01. The sequence goes on from JAWLCG010000322.1 coordinate 2,896, forward strand.
CGCGCTCCTTTGTACCGGCCGGGGCGGGCCTTGGCAACGGTCTGCCGCCGAGGCGGCCGGGCGGCGTGCAGGCCCTGCCGGTCGGTGCCCCCTCATCGAGACCGCTTGCCCATCGAATCTGCGGGCGCCCTGGGGCCGGCTAAAGGTGGGGCTTCGCTGACGCTGCGCCCCAGCCTACCAAGACGGCCTGCGCCGTAGGCTGGGGCGCAGCGGAGCGGAGCCCCACCTTCTCAGGCTGTGGGTTTGTGTGGGGTACACCATATATAGGGGTCGCGAGGGGTGGGGGCCCTGCATTCTGGGGCGTTGGGCGGTGGCGGGGCGGGGGTGGGTATGTTGCGGCGGCGCAAGGGGTTCGAGGAATCGCGCGGCCCGATTTTTCGGGGGGTTTTCGTTTGACACTCTGAGGTGGACGCCTTAGTGTCTGTGCATCGTCAACGGCCGATCCCGGCAGTGCGTCCACTTTCTCCGGGGCCAGGGTTGTATTGGGCTGGGCCTGATGGGCCCGCCGCCTCGCCGGGGGCCGTCCTCGATGGTGTACCAACGGTTCCGTTACGGGCCGGCGTTCAGGACGGACGCTGTGTGAGGTCAGGATGACCGAGAACCCGGACAACCCGTCTCCGCGGTCGGACCTGTCGCGTCTGTGGCAGGTGCCCCTCTTTCTCGCCAGCCTGGTGCTGCTGGGCTTGGGCGTTGCGCGCTTCATGAGCCGCATGGAGCCCGCCTGGCCGGTGCGGTTCGACCAGGTGGTCGCCCAGACCGAGGCCGGTGCCTTCGTCGAGGCCGACCGCCTGGGCCGCGAGCTCCTCGAGGACACCGACGCCGCCGAGAAGCAGCGTCAGGCCCTGCTCTACGCCCAGCTCGCCGACATCCGCTGGCGGAGCATCCAGGCCACCGGCGATCGCAGCCGCGAGCAGCTCACGGGGTTTCTGGAGTACGCCACCCGCGCCCTGGCGGCCGGCGCCACCCTCAGTGCCGAGATGAACCGCCGCGTCGGCGAGGCCCACCTGGAGTTGGGCGAGCCGCGGCAGGCGGTGCTTTTCTTCGAGCAGGCCGTGCGAGGCGACCCTACGCTGGGCCCCGCGCTGCTGCGCCGGGTGATCGAGATCCGCCGCGACCGCGACGGCCTAACCGGCGAGGGGCTGTTGTCGGCCCTGGATGACTACCTCGGGCGCGAGGGCCTGTCGACCGAGCAGCGGCACTGGGCCCTGGAGCAGAAGCTCGAGGCCCTGCTGGCGCTGGGTCGGCTGGACGAGGCCGAGGCCCTGATCGCGCGTCTGGGGGCGACCGAGCCGGCCGGGGCGATCGATCGGCTGTTGCGGTTCCACCAGGCGGTGGTGCTGGCCCGGCGGGGCGAGGCGCTGGCGGCCGACGATCTGCTGATCGCCCTGGCCGAGGAGCTTGACCCGGCCGACGCGCTCTACCCCCGCGTGCAGCTGCTGCGGGGCCAGCTGATCTGGCCGGACAACCCGGCCGAGGCCCGCGCGGTGCTCGACGACGTGCTGACGCGGGTGCCCGGCACGGACCTGGCGGCGGCCGCCCAGGCGACGCTGGCCCAGGCCTACAGTCGGCTGCGGATGCCCGAGCCGGCGCGTGAGGCCTTCTCCGAGGCCCTGCGGGTCCTTCGCAAGCAGGGGCCCAGCGCCTACCTGGACCTGCCGGGCCTGCGGGCGATGCTCTCGGCCGAGCGGGCGGCGCTGCTGGAGCGGGGCCAGCCCGCCCACGCCGTCGCCCTGGCCGAGCTGGAGCGGCAGGCCCTGGAGGCCCAGGCCCCGCCGGCGTCGGTCGGCGAGCGGTTGGAGTTGCTGGGTCAGCTGGCCGGGGCGCACCGGGCCCTGGCCGAGCAGGCGGCCAAGGCCCTGCAGGACGATTCGCTGGCGCCCGAGCGACGCGAGGCCCTGGAGGCCGAGCGGCGCGGCGCGCTGCTGTCGGCCGGGGCGGTCTTCCGCGAGCGGGCGACCCTGGCGCGGCGCAGCCATGACGCCATCCACGGCGAGAGTCTCCGCCAGGCCGCCAGGGCCTTCGAGGACGCCGGCGAGCTCGCCCAGGCCATCGACGCGCTGCAGGCCTTCGCCGATGGCCGACCCAGCGATGCGGATCTGCCCGAGGTGCTCTTCGCCCTGGGCCAGGCCTGCCAGCAGGCGGGGCGATACCAAGAGGCCATCGACGCCTACACCCGCAACCTCACCCGCACGCCCGACAGCGAGCGCCACGTGATGGCCAGTCAGGGCCTGATCCCCCTGGCCGTCTGCTGGATGGCCACCGGGGCCGAGGGCTACGACAAGGCCCAGGAGATCCTCGAGTCGATCCTGGCCGACGAGGACGTGGTGACCCCCGACAGCGCCTTGTACCGCGACGCGCTGTACGCGTTGGGTCGGCTGCACTTTCAGCAGGGGCGCTACCCGCAGGCCGTCGCAGTCCTCGGCGAGGCCATCCAACGCTACCCCGGCCAGCCGGCCCGCGGCGAGGACCCCGAGGCCAAGGCCCAGCGCGAGCTGTTCGACCGCGCGACCGCCGGCGCGTTCATGGTGGCCGAGGCCTACCGCCGCAGCGCCGGCCAGGCCCAGCGTCAGGCCGACCAGGCCACCCAGCCCGCCCCGCGCGAGCGGCTGCTGAGGGCGCGGGTCGACCAGCTCACCCAGGCCGATCAGACCTACCAGCGCGTCATCGACCGCCTCGAGCAGCTGCCCGGCCCACTGGACGCCGTCCAGGAGGGCTACCGCCGCAACAGCTACTTCGGCCGGGCCGACTGCATGTACGAGCTGGGCCAGTACGCCCAGGCCGTCCAGCGCTACGAGCACGCGGTGTTCCTCTTTCAGGACGACCCGGCCGCCGTCGGCGGGCTGATGCAGGTCTACAACTGCCACATGCACACCGGGCAGATGCCCCACGCCCGCGCCGCCGTCGAGCGGGCGCGGGTGCTGTTGCGACGGATCGACCCGGCCCGGCTGGATCGGCCGGAACTCAAGATGAGCCTGGACGCCTGGCAGCGCTGGCTGGACACGGTCGAGGCCCTGGACCCGCTGGTGGGGAAGGAAACGACATGAACAACACGGCACAGCAGGACGCGCGGGCCC
>JAWLCG010000323.1:0-5916 GCA_041687295.1 Phycisphaerae bacterium
CATTACCGGTCGACCGCATCCTTGCGGCCAACCCACTGATCGGGCCCGCTCATCCATTGAGCGGGCCTGCCCGGGGGCCGCCGGGCGGCGCCCCCGGCCTCGCCGCCTGCGCGCAACACGGGCGCACACGGAGAGGGGAGTGTCTGCTCGCAGTCGAACCGCAGCCGGGCCTGAGCCTCCTTTCCCGAAGGCCGCTCCTGACCGTCGGCGGAGGTCTCCCACGCCCGTGGGCTCCGCTGCCTCCTTCGTCGGCACCGGGCGCTAAGGCCCTGCATAAGGTCTCACCCCTAAGGTGTCTGCCCAAGGGGGGCATAGACCATGAATGGTAAGCATGTTGTTCTTGGAAGAGGGGATGGGGGGCGTGTGAGGATCTCTGCCGGAGCGGACAGTCCACGCCCACGCAATGCCTTGCGTGGGCCTCTCGGTCGGGCCTGCCATTCTGAGGCACAACGCACCCACACTTCCGACGGGCAAACGGTCTGGATTCTCCCCCCACACCCCATAGTGGAGGGCGCACCCCGAAGACCCCGGGCAAGCCCGGGGCCATATACGGAAAGGGCCCCGAACGCTTCTGTCGCGTCCGAGGCCCTGGGTGCTGGCTACTAGGTTGTGACGGCTACGTATGGTAATCCGCGTTGATGGTGATGTACTCGCGGGAGAGGTCGCAGGTCAGGGCGGTGTAGCGGTCGTGGCCGAGGCCGAGGTTGAGCTCGACGGCGACCTCTTTGCCGGCCATGTGGGCCTCGATGGCGGGCAGGTCGTACTTCACGCTGGTGCCGCGGCGCATGACGGCGATGCCGCCGATCTTGCAGGTGGCGCGGTCCTGGTCGACGGTGGCGGCGGATCGCCCGGCGGCGGCTAGGATTCGGCCCCAGTTGGGGTCGCCGCCGTGGACGGCCGTCTTGAACAGCGGGCTGTTGGCGATGGTGAGGGCGGCGGCCTTGGCGTCGGCCTGTGAGCGGGCGCCGCTGACGGTGACGCGGACCAGCTTGGTCGCGCCCTCGCCGTCGCGGGCGATGGCCTCGGCCAAAGCCCCGCAGACCTCGCCGAAGGCCCCCCGCAGCCGGCGGGCGTCGGGGCCGGCGTCCGAGTCGATCGTGGCGTGGCCCGCGGCGCCGCTGGCCAGGGCGACCAGCGTGTCCGAGGTGCTCGTGTCGCCGTCGACGGTGATGGCGTTGAAGGTGGTCTCGGCCGACTCACGCAGCAGCCGATTCAGGGCGGCCGGGACGATGGCCGCGTCGGTGGTGATGTACGCCAGCATCGTCGCCAGCGACGGGGCGATCATGCCCGAGCCCTTGGCGATGCCCGCCACCGTCACCGTCTTGCCGCCCAGACGCGTCTGCACGACGGCGGTCTTGGCCGTCAGGTCGGTCGTCATGATCGCCCGGGCGACGGCGTCGTCCTGGCCGGTGCCCAGCCGGGGCCCGACGGCCGAGATGCCCGCCCGGATCTTGTCCATCGGCAGCGGATGGCCGATCACGCCCGTCGAGCAGACCAGCACATCCTCCGGCTCGGCCCCGAGCACCTGGCCGGCCAGCCTGGCCATGGTGGCGGCGTCGCGGTCGCCCCGCTTGCCGTTGCACACGTTGGAGTTGCCCGCGTTGACCACCACGCCGCGGACGCTCCCGTAGCCCTCCGGCAGCACCCTGCGGCACCAGCGGACCGGGGCGCCGACAACCTGGTTGGTCGTCGTCACCACCGCCGCCGGCACGGCGCCGGCCTGGGCGGCAATGATCGCCAGGTCCGGCTTCTCGGTCGACTTGAGCCCGCAGTACACCGCCCCGGCCACGAACCCGGCCGGCAGCGTGATGTGGCGAATCTTGCTCATCGGGCCTCTCCTCCTTAGGGGCGGCCAGCAAAGGAAGGTTAATCGTTTACTCGGTTAATTGGTTACCCAGGCGAGGCCACTCACGCGGCAGCATGCAGGGCGAAGCGCCCAGTGGCCAACCACCTGCCAATACACAATCAACCAGTTAACCAATTAACCAATTAACCAGTTAACTAGTTAACCCGCCGGCCGCCAGGCCGGCTAGTACAGCCCGGTCGTCTCGTCCAGGCCGAACATGAGGTTCATGTTCTGGATGGCCTGGCCGCTGGCGCCCTTGAGCAGGTTGTCCAGGGCGCTGAAGAGGATGACCTGGCCCTTGGCGACGCGGACGCCGAGGTCGCAGTAGTTCGTATGGCTGACGTACTTGGTGGCCGGCAGCACCTCGCGGCGGACGCGGACGAACGGGGCCGAGCGGTACGCCTCCTCCAGGATGCTGCAGCAGTCGTCCTCGGTGAGGTTCGTCCGCACGGGCCGGGCGTAAATGCTCGCGAGCATGCCGCGGTCCATCGGGCACAGGTGGGGCACGAACAGCAGGTTCACGTCCTGGCCGGAGATGTCGCGGAGGGTCTGCTCGATCTCGGGCATGTGGCGGTGCGTGCCGACGCCGTAGGGCTCGAAGTTCTCGTTGCGGTCGGGGTAGTGGGTCTTGCGGGTGGGCGTTCGGCCCGCGCCGCTGACGCCGCTGATGGCGTTGACGACGATGCCGGTCGGCTCGATGGCGCCGGCCTTGAGCAGCGGCGCCAGGGCCAGGGCCGCGCACGTCGGGTAGCAGCCGGGGTTGGCGATGAGCTTGGCCGGGCGGATCTGCTCGGCGAAGAACTCGGGCAGGCCGTAGACGGCCTGGGCCAGGCCGGCCGGGTCGGTGTGCGGCACGTCGTACCAGCGGGTGTACTCGGCGGCGTCCTTGAGGCGGTAGTCGGCCGACCAGTCGATCACCCGCACGCCGGCGGCGAGCATCTGCGGCACGTAGCTCATGGCGACCTTGTGGGGCACGCACAGCAGGGCGACGTCGGCCAGCTCGGCGAGCTTGCCGGCGTCGAAGAGCTCCTGGCTGAGCACGACCTGGTCGGTCAGCAGCGGGTGGAAGGCGTCGATGGGCCCCAGTTCGTTCTCGGGGCCGAACAGGGCCGTCACCTTCGCGTGCGGGTGGCGCAGCAGCCAGCGGAGGGCCTCATAGCCGGCATAGCCGGTGCCGCCGATCAGGGCCACGCGGATGGTGGAGGGGGCCGACGTTGCGCTCACTGTGCATCTCCTTTGCTGCCGGGTCCTTACTCGGCCGGCCGGGGAATCTGCCCCGCACGCCGCTACGGCGGGCGGCGGGAAAGTAGCAAAGGCCCCGGCCACTGTACGGGGCCGGAGCCTTTGCGGAATTTCGAAAGTACGGGCTGGCGGGCGGCTTTAACGCTTCGAGAACTGGAAGCTCCGCCGGGCACCGCGCTTGCCGTACTTCTTCCGCTCCTTCATACGGCTATCGCGGGTGAGCAGGCCGTGGTCGCGGAGGGTCGGCTCGAGATCGGGGGCGATCTTGATCAGGGCGCGGGCGATGCCCAGCAGGACCGCGCCGGACTGGCCGCTGTCGCCGCCGCCGTCGACGTTGACGAAGACGTCGAACCGGCCCATCGCCTCGGTCACCGTCAGCGGGCTGCGAACGGCGTTGCGATGGCTGTCGGTGACGAAGTACTCGTCGACCTCGCGCTTGTTGATGAGGATCTTGCCCTCACCGGGGCGGATGCGGACGCGGGCGGTGGCGCTCTTGCGTCGCCCGACGCCCCAGATGAAGTTGCCCGTGCCCTTGGCGGGGGCGGGCGTCTCGGCCTGGATGTTCAGGTTGTTGTCAGCCATCGCTCTGTATCCTCGCGGTCCGTGGACCCGTTGTTACTCGATTTCCAGGGTCTTGGGCTGCTGGGCCTGGTGGGGGTGCTCCGGGCCGGCGTAGACCTTGAGCTTGCTGAGCATCTGGGTGCCCAGCTTGTTCTTGGGCAGCATCCGCCGGACCGCGGCCGTGATGACCCGGTCGGGGTGCTTGTCCATCATCTCCTGGAGGCTCAGGACCTTGTAGCCGCCGGGGTAGCCGGTGTACCAGTCGTAGCCCTTCTGCTCCAGCTTGGCGCCGGTGACGCGGACCTTGGCGGCGTTGGTGACGATCACGAACTCGCCGGTGTCCACGTGGGGCGTGTAGGTGGGGCGGTGCTTGCCCATCAGGACGGTGGCGACCTTGACGGCCAGCCGGCCCAGGACCTTGTCCGCGGCGTCCACCACGTGCCAGTCGGCCTTGACCTCGGCCTTCTTGGCCATGTATGTCTTGCTCATCAACATGTTTCAGCCTTGCTCGCTCATGGGGTGTACGGCTGCTTTTTTATCGCAAAGAGCCACACATTCTGTCAAATTCAGCGGCAATGTCAAGCCTGCAGCTGACTTTCCGCCAAACTTTTCGCCTCTCGGCGGGCGAACGAACCAGAATACAGGATGAGGACCTCCGTGACAAGGCCCTGCTGCCTGGCCGAGACCTTTGCTCAACCCGCAGGCGCAAGCGTGAAACGGTCTAACGCCTGCCCCGGGGCGGTGTCGAAGTCTACAGGGAGGGCCCGCGCCGCGGGCGGGCCCGGCCAAGGAGTTCAAACGATGCGCATCGGGACAAGATGGGTGCTTCTGGCGGTGGCCCTGGCGGCCAGCTCAGCCTCGGCCCAGCCGTGGGGGGCCATGGGCCTGCGGGCGGATCGCCCCAGTCGAAGCCCCGCCTGCGAGGCGGCGCGCGAGTCGGCCGAGAGCCAGATCCTCCATCGCCTGCGGGATCTGCGGGTGAGCGAGTCGGCCACGCTGGGCAGCCTGGCCGGGCCGGCGCATCCGCTCTGGCGGGAGCTGGAGGCCCAGGTGGCCGCCCTGCCCGACGCCGGGACCCCGCGGACGCTGCCCGACGGCACCTGCGAGCTGACGCTGGAGCTGCGCCTGGAGGTGCTGGCCGGGCCCCTGGCCCAGGCCCTGCGTCGCCACGACCTGGCTGGCCGGGCCCAGCTGGACCGCCTGGCCGCCCTGAACGGCCAGCCGATATTCCGCGCCACCGGCCGGGGACGCCCCGGCGGCCTGCAACGCAGCCGCGAGCTGCCGCCGCTCTGGCAGGCCCGCTGCACCGAGCCGGGCCGACGGGCCGCCGTGCAGGCCGCCCGGCAGGACGCGCTGCGGAAGCTCGCCGCCCAACTGCAGGCCCTGCCGCTGGGCGAGGCCGGGCGGGTCCGCGATCTGATGACCAACCAGCCGGCCGTCGTCGCCGTCGTCGCCGCCGTCGCCGCCCAGCTCGCCCTGGCCCGCGAGAAGGGCACGCTCTACCACACCGATGAGCTGATCGTCGACGTCGTGCTCGAGCTGCCCCTTCAGCCCGTCCTCGAGGCCATCCGCCGGGCCCAGCCCGAGGGCCCCGCCCGGCTCGACGACGCGCAGATCCGCCACGCCCTGGCCGCCGCCGGGCCCACGCTGCAGGCCACCGGCTCGGGCGTGCCGCCCGAGAGCAGCCTCCGCCCCACCGGCCCGGCCACGCCGCTGGCCCGGCCCGACTGGCCGGCGAGCCTCTCGGCCCGGGGCCAGGCGAGCGTCCAGGCCGGGCCCAACCCCGGCCAGGCCCGCCTGCTCGCCCTGCGCCAGGCCGAGCAGCAGGCCCGCGAGAGCCTCGCCCAGCAGGCCCGCGCCCTGCCCGTCACGCCCCGCACCCGCCTGGCTGACCTCGCCGACCGCCACGCGCCCCTCGCCGCCGACCTGGCCACACTCATTCGCCAGGCCCCGGCCACGCAGACCACGCTCGAGGGCAACACCGCCCACGCCACCGTCCAACTCGACACCGCCCGGCTCTGGCACGTCGTGGAGTACTGGACGAAGCAGCTCAAGCTGACCCCCTGACCGCCCCCCGGGCCGTGGAATGGACCCTCTGACGATCGACCGTGTGTCTGGGTGCCCCGGGCAAGCGGGGCGTCAGCACCGCTCGCCCGGCCGAGGGCGGAGGCGGTCGATTCAGGAGGCCGGTCCCGCCCCCGGCCGGGCGAGCCTGCGGCTTGACCGGGGCACCCAGAGCCGCTCGCCCAGGGCACCCGGAGGCTCGC
>JAWLCG010000324.1:0-5874 GCA_041687295.1 Phycisphaerae bacterium
CGGACGCAGTCCGGCTGGGGGAGGCTGTCCGATGAGGCGCTTCTTCCCAGCCGGACTGCGTCCGGCCTACCCGTCTGTCCATTGGACGTGGGCCGCGACGGGAATGGCCCGACCCGATGCCCACGGAAGGCATTCCGTGGGCTTGGGCCGAGCCTCGCTTGCCCGGGGCACCCGGGGCCACGGGTGATCGGCGGGGGCTGTCGAGTTTCTCGGGCGACCCTCTGGGCGCCGCGGGGGCGGGCGGCTATCGTGGCCTGCGCTTGACCGAGACTTGGCCGGCCAGTACCGGCAGGAACCGACACGCCAGGGCCTTGCACAGGAGACGACTCATGGGTCAGCACGTCCAGCAGTGGGGCATCTTCGAGGCCGACTTCGACGGGCCCGCCGAGGGCAACCCCTTCCTCGAGGTCGACTTCGCCGCCACCTTCGCCCAGGGCCATCGCACGGTGGACGTCGAGGGCTTCTACGACGGCGAGGGCACCTACCGCGTCCGCTTCATGCCCGACGAGCCGGGCGAGTGGCGCTTCACCACGCGTTCCAACCGGCCCGCCCTCGACGCCAAGACGGGCAGCTTCGTCTGCACCGCCCCGACGGGCAGCAACCATGGCCCCGTCCGCGTGGCCGAGCAGTTCCACTTCGCCTACGCCGACGGCACGCACTACTCGAACATCGGCACGACCTGCTACGGCTGGGTGCACCAGGACCCGGCCATCGTCGAGCAGACGCTGGCGACGCTGGCCGAGGCGCCGTTCAACAAGATCCGCATGTGCGTCTTTCCCAAGGCCTACCGCTGGAACGAGAACGAGCCGCAGTTCCACGCCTTCGAGGTGTTGGAGGAAGGCCCCACCCGCTGGGACGGCCGATGGGACAACAGCGGCGACGCCCAGTGGCGGCTGGACTGGGAGCGGTTCGTGCCCGGGCACTTCCGCAACGTCGAGACCCGCGTGGGGCAGCTGCGCGAGCTGGGCATCGAGGCCGACCTGATCCTCTTCCACCCCTACGACCGCTGGGGCTACTCCAAGATGCCGCCCGAGGCCGAGGACCGCTACCTCCGCTACGTCTGCGCGCGGCTGGCGAGCTACCGCAACGTGTGGTGGTCGTTCGCCAACGAGTGGGACCTGCTGCGCAACAAGACCGTCGAGGACTGGGAGCGCTACGCCCGCGTCGTCCGCCGGCACGACCCCTACGATCACCTGCGGGGCATCCACCAGTGCCACCGCCTCTACGACCACGGCCGGCCCTGGGTGACGCACGTGAGCTACCAGGGCGGCCCCGACCAGGTCAGCCGCCTGCGGAAGGACTACGGCAAGCCCGTCGTCGTCGACGAGTGCTGCTACGAGGGCGACGTGCCCAACGGCTGGGGCAACATCAGCGCCGCGGAGATGACCCACCGCTTCTGGCTGGCGACGTGCCTGGGCGGCTACTGCGGCCACGGCGAGACCTACCTGCACCCCCAGGACATCCTGTGGTGGGGCAAGGGCGGCACGCTGCACGGCCAGAGCCCCGCGCGGATCGCCTTCCTGCGGCGGATCGTCGAGCAGGGCAGCGGCGGCTTTGAGCCCTGCAACGTCCACGGGCACATGGCCGTCGCCCGCGGCGAGCGGGAGATCCTGATCTTCACCCACAACCACCAGCCCCGCGTGCTCGAGGCCAAGCTGCCCGAGGGCCGATCGTACAGTGTCGAGGTGATCGACCCGTGGGCGATGACCGTCGACAAACGGCCCGGCCAGCACAGCGGCGACATCGCCATCGAGATGCCCGTCCAGCCCTACATGGTCGTTCGGGCGGTGGAGATCGAGTAGGGCGGGCAGGGCCCGCCGCGGTGGCGCCCGACGCCATCGACGGCGGGCAATTGCCCGCCCTACCAGACAGGAGCAGAGCGATGGGCAGAGCTGAGCAGGCCCGGCAGTGGCGGGTGACCGAGCTGAGCTTCACGGCCGAGCGGGAGTACGCCGACCCGTTCGACTACACCACCACGCGGCTGGTGGCGGCCTTTGAGGGTCCCGGCGGGCAGTCGGTCGAGGTGCCCGGCTTCTGGGACGGCGGGCGGCAGTGGCGGGTGCGTTTCACGCCGACGGCCCCGGGGCGGTGGACCTGGCGGACGCGCTTCAGCCACGCCGACGCGGGCCTGGCCGGCCAGGCCGGTGAGTTGTCGGCCGAGCCGCCCGCCGACGACGCCCACGCCCTGCATCGCCACGGCGGGCTGCTGCGCGTCAGCGACGACGGACGCTACCTGACGCACACGGACGGGACGCCCTTCTTCTACCTGGCCGACACGTGGTGGGCGGGCCCGGGGCCCAAGGTCACCGTCGAGGTCTTCCGGGCCTGCGTCGAGGCCCGCCTCGCCCAGGGGTACACGGCCTTCCAGGCCCACGGCCATCGCGGCCTGACCGAGGAGGGGCCCGGGGCGTTCGAGTCGGTGCAGGCGGCCTCGCCCGAGGCCCTTGACTACTGGCGCGGCGTCGACGCCTACTACGCCTACGCCGACGCCCGCGGCCTGCTGGGCGTGACGGGCTTCTTCGGCGCCTGGTCGATGCGCGACTACGACGACGAGAACCACCGCCGCCTCTGGCACTACTACCTCGCCCGCTGCGGGGCGTACCCCATCACCTTTCTGGTCACGCAGGAGTACAACCAGAAGGTCGGCCCCAACAAGGACGCCGACTTCGACGACCGCTACATGGCCCTGGCCGCCTTCATCAAGGACCACGACCCCTACAACCGGGCCATGACCATCCACCCCTGGGCCTTCACCGTCGAGAACCGCAAGGCCTGGGACGAGCCGTGGTGCGACTTCCGCATGGTCCAGGCGGGCCACTGGGGCTACCGGCAGCCCGACGACTACTACGGAGTCTACTTCCGCCAGCCCACCCGCCCGCTGCTGGAGAGCGAGGCCAACTACGAGGGCTTCCGCAAGGACGACTTCTCCGCCGACGCCGCGTGCATCCGCCGCGTGGCGTACATGGCCATCCAGTGCGGCAGCTTCGGCTTCGGCTACGGGGCGCAGGGGCTCTACGGCGGCGTCGTCGACAAGGCCGACCCCGGCCCGACGGCCCGCTGGGGCCCGGTGCTCACCTGGGACGAGGGCCTCGCCCTGCCCGGCGGGGCCCAGATGCAGCACCTGCGGGCCTGCTATGAGTCGGTGGCGTGGTGGACCCTCCAGCCCCGGCCCGGGGCGGTGTTCGACCACCCCGAGGTGCTCGTCAAGGCCGCCGACGACGGCACGGCCCTGGTGTGGTTCCCGCCCGGCCTGGCCCCCGACGCGCCGGCCCGGATGATCGGCCCGGACTGGCTGGCCGGCCGATACTCGGCCCAATGGTTCGACACCCGCACCGGCCAGCGCACCGACGCGGGCCCCCTCGCCGCCGAGGGCCCCGAGCTGCCCCTGCCCGGCCGCCCCGACAAGCAGGATTGGATGCTCATCCTCCGCCCGTAGACAGGCCGAGCCGTAGGCCGGGTCGAGCGGAGCGAGACCCGGCAACGAGGGCGCCAGGCGCCACGGCCTGCCCCTATATAGCCCCGGGCTTGCCCGGGGTCTTCGATCGCGGAGAACCAGACCGCAGGCTCCACCGCCTCCGAAGGTGGGACGCCGCCCCTGCGGGGCTCTGTCCCAGCCTACGAGGGCGTAATAAGGATATGTCGATGAGCAGTTTCTCCCGTGAGCCCTACGGCACCTACGATCAGCGGCGGCTGGAGTACCTGGCCTTCGCGGCCGGCCATGAGTTCCAGGCCCTGCCGGCCGACTGGAAGCCCACCGGCCCGCGCGAACCGGCCAGCCAGCGGGTGCGGGGGCCGGCCTTCGTGGCGGTCTTCCCGCCGATCGCCCGCTTCGAGCGGGGCCTGGCCCTGGACGAGCGGCCCGTGTTGGACGCGGTCGACTTCGTCGAGGCGGGCCTGGACTGCATGGACTTCGCCCTGGGCGGCCTGCTGCGCCTGCTGGGCCGCCACGGCCAGGACCCGCTGCTGAGCCCGGCCCTGCGGGGGCGCATCGAGCAGGCCCTCACCCGCATCGCCTACTGGTGCGACGAGCCGGGCAGCCCGCCGGTCTGCTGGCACACCGAGAACCACCAGGGGCTCTGGCACAGCGCCGAGCTGCTGGCCGGCGAGCGGCTGCCCGAGGCCCGCTTCGGCCAGGCCGGTCTGACCGGCCGACAGCACGCCGACCTCGCCCGCGGGCGGCTGGACGCCTGGCTGCACTGGCGCGAACGGCTGGGCTGGTGCGAGTGGCTCAGCAACTGCTACTACACCGAAGACATCCTGGCCCTGTGCAACCTGCACGACTTCGCCGCCGACGCCTTGCTCCGCCGACGGGCTGGAATGCTGCTGGACCGGCTGATGCTCGAGATCGCCCTGCACGCCCATCGCGGCGTGATGGGCTGCCCCCACGGACGCACCTACGCCAACCAGATCCTCGCCCCGGCCCAGGAGGGTACCAGCCCCATCAGCCGACTGCTCTCGGGCATGGGCGGCTGGGGCTCGGCCAGCAACCCCGGCGCGATCGCCCTGGCCACCAGCGAGTATCAGCCGCCGGCGGCGATCCTGGCCGTCGCCGCCGACACCGGGCCCGTCGAGGTCTGCCAGCGCAGCAGCATCGACCCCCAGGACGCCGAGGCCCACGGCCTGCGCTACGATAGCGAGACCGACAACCGCTACTTCGCCGCCTTGCACGCGATGTACCACCCCGCCGTCGCCCCGACCACGCGGGCCGTGCAGGACCGCACGGGACTCTACTGGCTGAACCCCGACTTCGCCGAGTACCTTCGGCAGCTCGCCGAGGCCGGCGGCGACTGGGTGGCCACGGGCATGGACAAGTTCCTGCTCAGCGAGGCCAACGTCCGCACCTTCAAGACGCCGCACTACGCCCTCAGCAGCGCCCAGAGCTTTCGGCCCGGCGGGCACGGGTTCCAGCAGCACATCTGGCAGGCGACGCTCGACGAGCGGGCCCTCGTCTTCACCAACACACCGCTGAGCGACGGCGAGTGGAACGGCTACCCGGCCTGCTTCGCCGCCAACTTCGTCCTGCCCCGCGTCGGGCAGGTCCGCAACGTGCTGATCGCCATCCACCGCGTGCCGGACGCGCACTGGTGCGCCTCGCACGCCCACTGGCCGCGCGAGAGCTTCGACGAAGTCGTCGAGCGCGACGGCTGGGTGCTGGGGCGCCGGGGCGATGGGTTCGTCGCCCTCTACTCGCAGCACCCGGCCGAGTGGCACGAGCTCGAGCGCGGCCGGTGGCGCGGCTGGGCGTGGCGGACCGAGGCCCGCGACAATGCGTGGATCTGCGAGATGGGCTCAGCCGAGCAGTGGGGCAGCTTCGGGGCCTTCTGCGAGGCGGTGTCGGCGGCCCCGCTGGCGTTCGACGGCGGGCGCGTCCGCTACGGGTCGCCCTCGCTGGGCCCGGTGGAGTTCGGCTGGGCCGGCCCGCTGACGCACCAGGGCCGCGACGTGCCGCTCCGCTTCGCCCATCGCTACGCCGCCCCGGGCCTGGCCGCCGACGCCGACGGCCTGCACCTCACCGTCGAACAGGCCGGCCATCGCCTCGAGCTGGACTTCGAACGCCACACCCGCCATCCGTAGCGTCCCCAAAAAGCAGAAGGCGTCCGGGTGCCGTGGCTACGGCGGTTGTAGCCACGTCTTTCCGGCGGCGTCCGGCCTGCAGCCGGACCGAAAGGACGAACGATGATCAAGCTGGCCGTCTCATCCTACTGTTTGAACCACCTGCCGACGGACGAGGCCCTGGCGACGCTGGCGGGGCTGGGCTACCGGCGGCTCGAGCTGGTGGCCTTCGGCGATGGGCGGACGCCTGACGCGACGGGGCCCGCCGAGGCCCTGGCGGAACTCGTGGGCCGGCACGGCCTGGAGCTGGTCGCCCTGTAC
>JAWLCG010000325.1:0-5863 GCA_041687295.1 Phycisphaerae bacterium
CGGCCGGCGGTGCAGGCGAAATCGTTACAGAAGATCGTGGTTCTGCACGTTAGTGGTACAGAGGACACAGAGGCACCAGGACGCTGCGGGAGCTTGAAAGACCCCAGGCAAGCCCGGGGCTACATACAAGCCACCCCTGTGGTCTTTTCTCTGTGCCCTCTGTGCCTGCTCCGAAAAAGGCAGGGCGGCCTGCGGTAGGGCACGTGGGTTCTCGCCGTAGCGCCAGCGGAGGCGAGGTTCCGCGTGCCGCGATGACGGATCCCCCGTCGAATCGCCGGGCGCCCTCGCGGCACGCAGAACCGCTCCGCGAACCTACGTGCCCTACGTGTCGGGCCCGTTTTCGTCGTCTGCATGGGCGGGCGGGGCCGGCGGGATTTCTGCCCGATTCGCTTTACGCGTGGGCGGGCGGGTTGCTAGACTTCGACCATGGAGCCTTACCGCGTACAACTGGACGTCTACCGAGGGCCGCTGGACCTGCTGCTGTACCTGATCCGGCGGGACGAGGTGGACATCTACGACATCCCCATCGCCCACATCACCGAGCAGTACTGCCGGCACGTGGAGATGATCAGCCAGCTGGACCCGAACCTGGCCGGCGAGTTTCTGGTGATGGCGGCGACGCTGCTGGAGATCAAGACGCGGATGCTGCTGCCCACGCCGGCCGAGGCGGCCGAGGGCGGCGAGGAGGCGGCCCTCGACCCGCGGGCGGACCTGGTCCGCCAGCTGCTGGAGTACAAGGCCTTCAAGGACGCCGCCGACGAGCTGCGGCACGTGGGCGAGGCCCAGGCGTTGCGCCACCCCCGCCGTCCGGTCCGCCCGGAGTTCGAGCAGCCCGAACTGGACATGGCGGACATCCAGGCGTGGCACCTGCTGGAGGCGTTCGGCAAGGTGATGGCCGCCATCGGCCAGCACCGCGCCAGCCACGAGGTCATCTACGACGACACGCCGATCTCGCTGCACCAGGAGGACCTGATCGACCGCCTGGGGCGCCGCCAGGGCCGGCTGCGGTTTCAGGACGTCTTCGCCGGCTGCACGCGGCGGCTCGAGGCGGTCGGGCTGTTCCTGGCCATGCTGGAGCTGATCCGCCAGAACCGCATCCGCGTGCAGCAGGAAGACGTCTTCAGCGATATCTACATCTTTCTTAAGGACCCCGACGAGCCGGCCCCGCCGGCCGATGCGATGGATCAGCCAGGGAGTGACGACACTATGATCGCCTTCAACGAAAGCCCCGCCGGCAAGGCCGACCGCCGGCCCGCCCCCGGCCGCGGCCACATGACCCTCGACCGCCGTGACGGACTCGACGAGCGGCCCGACGCGCTGAACGAGGACGAAGAGGTCACCGCCAAGCAGATCGAGGAGGCCATCGAGACGATCCTGCCCCGCCTCGACGCCCCCCGCGACTGGGACGACGACGAGCTCGACGAACTCGACGACCTCGAAGACGACGACCTCGAAGACGAAGATGAAGACGACGACCTCGAGGACGAGGACGACGATCTCGAGGACGACGAGGACCTCGACCTCGAGGACGAGGATGAAGACCTCGACGACGAGCTCGAAGAGGACATCGAGGAGTTCGACGAAGACCTCGAGGAGCTCGAAGAACTCGAAGAGGACGAGGAAGAGGACGACGACGAGGACGACGCCGAGCCCTTCTAGGGCGAGCGGAACCGCGTCCGCGCGCCTTTCTCCAAGCCCACGGATGGAGCGGCGAGCGCAGCGAGCGGCGCAATCCGTGGGGGTCGGGGCCAGGCTGTCCCCCGCAGGAGCCGCGTCGCCCATGCGTCCGGCGCCCGGCCGCCCGTGCTTCAGGAGTCGCCATGAGCATCGAGAACCACCTGCGTGAACTGGGCCTCGCCCTGCCGCCGGTCCCCCAGCCGGTGGGGGCTTACGTGCCGGGCGTCCGCGTGGGCGGCCTGGTGTACACCTCGGGCACGCTGCCGATGGTCGACGGCAAGCTCGTGGCGACGGGGCGGGTGCCCGATGCCGTCCCCGTCGAGCAGGCCGCCCGGGCCGCCCGCCAGGCGGTGCTCAACGCCCTGGCCGTGGTCGCCGAGCAGGCCGGCGGGCTCGACCGCGTCGCGCGGATCGTTCGGCTGAACGTCTTTGTCAACAGCGAGCCGGGCTTTGGTGCCCAGGCCACCGTCGCCAACGGCGCCAGCGAGCTGCTGCTGGAGCTGTTCGGCGAGGCGGGCCGGCACACCCGCTGTGCCCTCGGGGCGGCCGCCCTGCCCCTGAACGCTCCGGTCGAGCTGGACCTCGTCGTGGCGCTGGGAGAGGCGTAAGGGCCGCCAATTGGGGGACGCGCCGGCAGAGCTGAGCCCTTGAGGCTTGCAACGGGGTGGCCAATCCGTATATTCACCAGGTCCCGAAGGTCGGGATTTGATTGGCTAACGGTTTGTTCCCTCAAGGTCCGATATATCGACAGAAAGGTGGAATATGTCCACGCGCATCGTAGACATCAAGGGTCGGCAGATTCTCGACTCCCGCGGCAACCCGACGGTGGAGGTCGACGTGCTGCTCGAGTGCGGCGCGATGGGCCGGGCGGCCGTGCCCAGCGGCGCCAGCACCGGCGAGAACGAGGCGGTCGAGCTGCGTGACGGCGACAAGAAGCGATTCGGCGGCAAGGGCGTGCTCAAGGCCGTCGAGAACGTCAACACCGAGCTGGCCGACGTCGTCATCGGCATGGACGCCAACGACCAGTCCGGCATCGACGCGGCCATGATCGAGGCCGACGGCACGCCCACCAAGAGCAAGATGGGCGCCAACGCCATCCTCGGCGTCTCCCTGGCGACCGCCCGGGCCGCCGCCGAGGCCGCCGGCCTGCCCCTCTACCAGTACCTCGGCGGGCCCAACGCCCGCGTCCTGCCCGTGCCGATGATGAACATCCTCAACGGCGGCAAGCACGCCAGCGGCACCGTCGACTTCCAGGAGTTCATGGTCCAGCCCTGGGGCGCCGAGAGCTTCAGCGAAGGCCTCCGCATGGGCACCGAGATCTTCCACGCCCTCAAGAAGGTCCTCTCCAAGAAGGGCTACGACACCGGCGTCGGCGACGAGGGCGGTTACGCCCCGAGCCTCAAGACCAACGACGAGGCCCCCGAACTGATCCTCCAGGCCATCCAGGACGCCGGCTACGAGCCCGGCAAGGACGTCTGGCTCGCCCTGGACCCCGCCGCCAGCGAACTGGCCAACGAGGCCCGCGAGCGCGGCAAGGAGGGCTACTGCTTCTTCAAGAGCGACCCCAAGAAGATCCTCTCCAGCGACCAGATGATCGACATCTGGGAGAGCTGGGTCGAGAAGTACCCCATCCGCTCCATTGAGGACGGCCTGGCCGAGGACGACTGGGCCGGCTGGAAGAAGCTTACCGACCGCCTGGGCGACCGGATTCAGCTGGTCGGCGACGACCTGTTCGTCACCAACGTCGAGTTCCTCCGCCGCGGCCTGGACACCGCCACGGCCAACTCGATCCTGATCAAGGTCAACCAGATCGGCTCGCTGACCGAGACCTTCGAGGCCATCTCCCTGGCGATGCGCAACGGCTACTCCGCCGTCGTCAGCCATCGCAGCGGCGAGACCGAGGACACCACCATCGCCGACCTCTGCGTGGCCATGAACACCGGGCAGATCAAGACCGGCTCGGCCAGCCGAAGCGATCGGGTGGCCAAGTACAACCAGCTCCTGCGGATCGAGGAGGAGCTGGGCGACCAGGCAGTGTATGGCGCCAACACCTGGAACAAGAAGTAGCACCGGCCCGGGCGGCTCGAGCGCTCTCGAGGCCGTCCGGCTGATCGGGTTCATCGCCGTGGCGGGGATGGCACTGACCATCCTCGCCGCGGTGGTGATCCTGCCGGCCTACCGCCAGCGGAGCCTGGCCTGGGCCGACCGCCACCGCCTCGCCCAGCAGGCCCGGCTCAACGAGAGGCTCATCGACTACAACGAGCGGCTCATCGAGGCGATCAAGACCGATCCGGTCCTCACCCAGAAGCTCCTGATGGAGCAGCAGAACTACCGCCGGCCCAGCCAGCGGGCCATCCCCATCGCCGAGGCCCCCCTCGACCCCTCCGTGCCCCGCCTGCTGGCCGCCCAGGTCGCCCAGTCGGCCCAGCCGCCGCCGGCCCCCTCCCAGCGCCTCGACCAGCTCGCCCAGCGCGTTCAGGACCCCGCCACCCGCCGAGGCCTGCTCCTGCTGGCCGGCCTGCTCATCTCCGCCGCCATGATCTTCCTCGGCCGACGCAGCGCGTAGACCCGCAGGGCGTGCAACAAGTTGCACGTTGCACGCGCACCGGGGGCCGCCATGGTTGCGCGAGCAACACAACTGCTCGCCCTACGGGGCGGCGTCCTTTGGAGTGCGGCGATGGAATCGCCGCTCTGGCTGGCCTTCCGGCATCGATCCAAAGCGGCGACTTTGTCGCCGCACTCCAAAGGCGCTGGCCGCCTTGGGGGACGCGATCCCTCCTTGGTTCGACCCCAAGAACCTCTGTGTCCTCTGTACCACTAACGTGCAGAACCACGATCTTCTGTAGCGATTTCCCCTGCACCGCCGGCAGAAAAACAGCCCGGGGCAGAGCCCCCGCGCTGTTTCCTCTGGGCCGCCGGGCCGCGGTACGAATTCGGGTTGGGTTGCGGGCGAAGCCCGCTCTGTGGCCCATTTACAGGCCGAACCCGCGGCCCCCTATCCGTGGTGGACGATGCCGGCGGCCTCGCGGACGCGATCCATCGTGCGGTCGGCGACCGCGCGGGCCTTTCGGCCGCCCTCGCGGAGGATGTCGTGCAGCGTGTCAGGGTCCTGCTCGAAGCCGGCGTAGCGTTCGCGGGCCTCGGCGAAGGTCTCGTTGATCAGCTCGGCCAGGCGATTCTTCGCGTGCCCGTAGCCGTAGCCGCCCGCCCGGTACTTGCCGGCGATCTCCTCGAGCTCCTCCGGGCTGGCCAGCAGGCGAAGCAGGGCGAAGACGTTGCACTGCTCGGGGCTCTTGGGCGCCTCCAGGGGCGTCGAGTCGGTCACGATCTGCCCGCAGCGCTTCTTGGTCTGCTTGGGCGTCTGGAAGATCTCGATGGTGTTGTCGTAGCTCTTGGACATCTTCTGCCCGTCCAGGCCCGGCACGATGGCGACCTCGGGCACGATGTAGGGCTCGGGCAGCACCAGGGCGTCGCGGCCATAGGCGGCGTTGAACCGCCCGGCCAGGTCGCGGGTGATCTCGATGTGCTGCTTCTGGTCCTGCCCGACTGGCACGAGGTTGGCGTCGTAGATGACGATGTCGGCCGCCTGCAGCACGGGGTAGTCGAACAGCCCCATGTTCGGCGCCAGGCCTTTGGCGACCTTGTCCTTGTAGCTGGTGGCCTTCTGCATCTGGCTGACGGGGCAGACGGTGTTGAGCAGCCAGCACAGCTCGGTCACCTCGGGCACGTCGGACTGGCAGAAGAAGACGCTCTTGTCCGGGTCGATGCCCAGCGCCAGGAAGGCGGCCGCCACGTGCAGCGTCGCCTCGGTCAGGGCCTCGCGGTCCTGCAGGCTCGTCAGGGCATGGTAGTTGGCGATGAAGTAGAAGCACTCGTGGCCCTGGCTCTGCAGCTGGAGGTACTGGCGGATCGCGCCGAAGTAGTTGCCCAGGTGCAGCCGGCCCGAGGGCTGAATGCCCGACAGGACCCGCATCGTCTTGGTAGTGGTCTCGGCCATGGGTGTAGGGACTCCGTGTACGGTTCAAACGGGAGACGGTCGTCACGCTCGGCCGGGCGGGGAGGGGAGCCTGCGCACCATCGGCCGGGCTACGGGCGGGGCGGGGTCGAACGCAACCGGGCCTCGCCGGTCAGCGCGTCCGACCCCGACGCCAGGACCAACAGGCCCCGGGCGGGGACGGGACTGCAC
>JAWLCG010000326.1:0-5848 GCA_041687295.1 Phycisphaerae bacterium
GTCGCACTCGAGCTGAGCGAACAGCGTCATGTCGTCCGGGCGGACCCGTGCGTCGGTCGGGGCCGCCGCCGAGGCCGGGTCGGCCAGGGGGTCGGCCGCCAGCGGGTCGGCCGCGGCCAGCGGATCGGCCGCCAGTGGGTCGGCCGCAGGGGCGGCTGCCCGCAGGGCTGGCCGCGGGGGCACCTCGCCGTCCTCGTCTTCGGGCGGTTCGGTCAGGGCGGTCCAGAGGGCATCGAGCTCGCGGGTGTAGCCCTGGTAGAGCGTCGAGGCCTTCGCCTCGCGCAGGGCCATGCGGAAGTTGGGGTCCTGCCCGGCGACGTCCAGCCGTTGCTGCGCGGTCAGGCCCGCGGGCGTTCGGCCAGCAGCCTGGACGATCTGCTCGAGGATCTTCAGGGCCGCCAGGTAGTCGCCCTCCATGTAGAGCGCATCGACCTGCTTGAGCAGGTTCTGGCCCACCCGGTCGAGCTCGTCGTACATGCGGTCGACGGTCCGCTTGGACGCGTCGCTGCCGGCGGTGATGGCGGCCGACTTGGCCAGGTCCAGGTACTGCCGGGCCCGGGTGATCTCGTTGTCACGGATGGCCTGGCGCGCCCGGCTGATGTAGGTGGAGCAGCGCATCGCCGCCGCCTGGCGGGGGCTTACGGTAGGGGTCGACCCGCCACGGATCGACGTGGAGCCGCCGCCTCAGCCCGCCTCGCAGGGCAACGGGCTGTACAGGATGACCGCCAGGGTCAGACATACGGTCAGACGAATCCCCATGTGTCTCATGGTGGCCCCTTTCCCAGCGTGAACCGCCGACTCCCAGAAGCGATTTGACGTCCCAACGCGCGGGATTCTATCACGCTGGCCGACGGAAGTCTCGCAGAAAACCGGCCGGCCCCGGTGGCAGCTGGCAGACCGGCCATCAGGAATGTCAGGACTCCGATCCGTGCCCTTTGGGGGTTGAAGGCTACCGCGCCCCGCGGGGCTTGGGGCGGATCTTGGCGCGGACTTCGGCGAGGCCCTGGCGGGCCTGGTCGCTCCAGGGGCTCTCGGGGTGCTCCTGGAGGAACTGCTCGTAGAGCTCAGCCGCCTTCTCGTGCAGGCCGTTGGTGTGGTAGAGACGGGCCTTTTCGTAGAGGCCCTGGACGACGCGCTCATTGCGGCGGTCCTGCAGGGCCTGCATGAGCGGCCCGTTGTTGCGCAGGTCGGCCAGCAGCCCTTCGGCGCGGGCGCCGGTGGAGGTATCGCCGTAGAGTTCGACGACTTTTTCGAGCAGCTCGACCGTCCGGATCTGGCGGTCGAGGGGCATGCGGGCGATCAGCTCGAGGTCGGCGGGCCGAGCGGCCTGGGTAGGGTCGGGCGGCTCGCCGGCGATCCAGCTGGCCTCGAGGGGCTCGACGTCGGCCAGCGGGTCGTCGGCATCGGCGGGGGCGGGCTGGGCGAGGGGGTCGGTCAGCGGGTCTTCGGGCCCCGGCTGGGCGGGGGCGGGCTGCTCGGCGCGCCACTGGGCCTGAAGGAGCCCCTCGATGGTCTGGTAGAGGGCGGCCGCCTTGGTCTCGCGCACGGCCGAGCGAACGGCGGGGTCGCGTTCGGCCGCCTCCAGCCGGGCCCGCGCGAGCAGGCCGGTAGGCAGCTGGCCCAGCGAGACGGCCACCACCTGGTAGGTTCGCAGGGCGGTGGGGTAGTCACCGGCGGCGTAGTGGCTCTCGGCCTGGACGAGCAGGTCGGCGCCGAGCTGGTCGAACTGGAGCCGCAGGTCCTGCACCTGCCGGCCCAGCGCGGGCGTCACGGCCAGGCCGGCGGCCATGTCGAGGTTGCGGCGGGTGGCCGCCAGCTTGCCCTCGGCCAGGGCGGCCCGGGCGAGCTGGAGGTAGTGGGCGCACCGGTCGCCCATCTGCTGGCGGATCTGTTGGGGGTCTTCCTCGATGACGCCGTAGCCGACGACCGATGATCGGCCGTTCATCACGCGGGTGCGGGGGTTGTAGGGCACCGGCTGGCCCAGGGCCAGACCAGCGGCGAGGCCCATCAGTCCGATCGCGGCGGTCAGGAAGGTACGCATGGCCGCTCCCGTGGTGCCCGGACGCGCGTGGCTACGGCCCGGGCGAAGATGGTTTGGACAGCTCGAACAGAGACTGGGCCTTCACCAGCGTCATCTCGTCGGGGAAGGCGTGGTAGCTGAACAGGTGCAGGCTTTCGGGCGTCACCTGGTAGTCGATGAAGGTAAAGGGGGTCAGGTCGCTGATGCGCCACTGGGGGAAGGGCACGAACAGCCCGTGCTTGCTGGCCGCCCGCGCCAGGTCCTGGTGGGTGCGGGCGTAGAGCTTGCGGCTCATCACCTCGACCTGGAAGCTCATCTGGTAGTGGATCCGCCCGCCCTGGAGGTGCTCGTGCTGCTTCTCGCCGCGCATGCGGTACTCGGCCAGCAGGCCGCGGGCGGGCAGCTCCTCGTCGACGCCGACGATCAGCTCGGTGAGGCTCTCGGGCCCGGCGTAGAAGCTCACCAGGTGGCTGCAGCCGGTGACCCAGACGACCGCCTCGAACTCCGGCTGGAGGATCCGGTGCTCGTGGTAGATCTGGAAAAGCTCGGGGTGCAGGGGCCTGTTGAACAGGATATAGGTGAGCGACTCGACGGATTGCTTCTGGCCTAGCGTCATGGGCGGCGAACTCCTCTTGCGCATTATACTCGCGCTCGGTCGGCGAGCAACCGCTCTACGCCGCCAGCACGCGAAGGGCCACCACCAGCATGTTGTAGGTCACGTGGGTGCCCACGGCGATGCCGAATCCGCGGTAGACGTACATGGCCGCCAGGTAAGCCCCGGCCAGGCTGAAGAAGGCCAGGCTCGACCAGCTGAACGGCAGGCCCAGGAAGTGGTACAGGCCGAACAGCCCCGAGCAGAGCGCCACCGCCAGGGCCAGGCCCGTGTCGCGGTGGAGCTCCATGATGTCGATGAAGATCAGCGTGCAGAGGTTCAGGCCCACCAGGCGGAAGAGGAACTCCTCGTAGATGCCCCCGCCCAGGCCCGCCAGCAGGTCCTGCACGAGCAGCCCGTCGCAGGCCGGCCAGCCCGACGCCAGCGTCATCCGCCGGCTGAGGATGCCCAGCACCAGCAGCGGCAGGGCCCAGAGGATCGACTCGACGTACATCAGCCCGAGCGTCCCGGGCCGAACGCGCCAGGGGTGCTTGCACGCCACGTGCCAGGCCAGCAGCACCGCCACCACCAGCAGCGCCGGCAGCAGGGCGGCTGGGGCGCCGATCTGGCGGAGGAACTGCCCGATCTGGTTGCGCGCGAGCAGGTCGGTGCCGAAGGCGGCCACGCCGGCCTCGTAGGCAGCCATGAACGGCAGGACGAACACCAGGCTCGTCAGGGGTTGGTGGGTGGCCTTGCCATAGCCGCCCAGTCGGCCCAGCGGTTCGCTCCGCGCAGCCGAAGATGCCGTTCGCTTGCTCGCCATGGCCGCCATTATGCGGGCTGGGGCCCGGCCTTCCAAGCCCCCACCGCCCAGCCGGCGCAGATTACGGCCCCGCCGAAGTATAGGATTCCCCATATCCATTGGGCGGGAGTGACTGATCATGCTGATCCTGACCGAAACGCACCTGTACACGATGGGCCCGACGGGCCTTGCCGACGAGCCGACGATCCGCCTCGTGGCCGACGGGCTGCAGTCGGCCGTCGAGGGGCGGGGTTTCGAGGCCGTCGCCCTGGCCGACGGGCGGGTGATGCTCATCCGCGGCGAGCAGGCCGTCGAGCTGGCCGCCGGCCTGCCCGGCGCCGACAAGGTGACCAGCCTGCTGGTGCCCGACCCCGACCGCCCGGTGGTGCTGGCCGGCACCGAGCCGCCGCACATGTTTCGCCTGGCCGAGGGGGCCGAGCCCCAGCGGCTTGAGGGGTTCGAGAGCCTTGCCGACCGCGCGAACTGGTTCACGCCCTGGGGCGGCCCGCCGGCTGTGCGGAGCCTTGCCCGCGGGCCGGAGGCATGGATCTTCGCCGATGTCCACGTCGGCGGCGTCCACCACAGCCGCGACGGCGGCGAGAGCTGGGCGTCGGGCCTGGAGGGCCTGGAGTACGACGTGCACCAGGTGGCCAGTTGCCCGGCCGAGCCCGACCGCGTCTACGCCAACACGGCCAAAGGGGTCTACATCAGCTTCGATCGCGGCCTGAGCTGGCACGGGCGGGCGGACGACCTGGGCCACCGCTATGGCCGGGCCGTCGCGGTGCACCCGCTCGACGGCGACTGCCTGCTGGCCAGCGTCAGCGACGGGCCCCACGGCGAGAACGTTCACGGCCAGCTCTTCCGCAGCGACGACGCCGGGCAGACCTGGCAGCCCGTCGAGGGCGACTTCCCCCCATCCACGCTGGCCAACATCGACACGTACCACGTGGCCTTCACCGCCGACGGGGTGGCCTGGGCCTGCGTGGACCAGGAACTGTTCATCGGGTCCGAGAAGGGCCGGCTCTGGGAGCCCGTCTGGGCCGCCCCCGAGCCGATCCGCCGCATCCTTCCGCGAGGGTTCTGAACCATGAGCATCAAAGCCGTTCGCATCCACCGCCACGGCGGGCCGGAGCAGGTCGTCGTCGAGCAGGCCGACGCGCCCCGCCCGGGGGCGGGCGAGGTCGTCGTCGACCTCCGCGCGGTTGCCCTGAACCACCTGGACATCTGGATCCGCAAGGGCCGGCCAGGCGTGGAGATCCCCATGCCGCACATCCTCGGCTCCGACGGCGCCGGCGTGGTCTCGGCCATCGGCAAGGGCGTCGAGGGCGTGGCTGAGGGCGACGAGGTCTCCATCTACCCCGGCCTGCACGACGCGACCTGCCCGCGCTGCCGCCAGGGCCAGCAGAGCGAGTGCGAGAACTTCGGCATCGTCGGGGTCAACCGCCCGGGCACCTTCGCCGAGCAGGTGGCCCTGCCGGCCCGCAACGTCTATCCCAAGCCGGCCCGGCTGGGCTTCGAGCAGACGGCCGCCCTGCCCGTGGCCTACCTGACGGCCTGGCGGATGGTCCACAGCCGCGCGCGGGTGCTCGGCGGCGAGACGGTGCTGATCCACGGCATCGGTGGCGGCGTGGCCCTGGCGGCCCTGCAATGGGTGACCCGCCTGGGCGCCCGGGCCATCGTCACCAGCTCGTCCGACGAAAAGCTCCGCCGCGCCGGCCAGCTCGGCGCCGAGCACGGCATCAACTACAGCGAGGTGGACGACGTGGCCTCGGCCGTGCGCGAGTGGACCGACGGGCGGGGCGTCGACGTCGCCATCGACGCGGTCGGGGCAGCCACCTTCCCCATCGACCTGGCCGTGCTCCGCCGCGGCGGCCGGGCCGTGCTGTGCGGCGTCACCACCGGCGCCGAGGCGCCGGCCGACCTGCGGGCGATCTACTGGAACCAGCTCAGCGTCCTGGGCTCGACCCTCGGCAGCGACCACGAGATGCGCCTCATGCTCGCCATGGCCGACGCGACGCGCCTCGAGCCGGTCATCGACTCGATCCAGCCCCTCGACCAGGCCCGCACCGCCATGGAGAAGATGGAATCCGAGGACCAGTTCGGTAAGATCGTCCTGCGCGTGAAGGCCTGACGCCCACTGGATCAAGACCTACCCCGTGCGCAACTGAAGTAGGGCGGGCACCGCCCGCCGTCGATGGCGCCAGGCGCCACCAAAGACGAAAATGGGCGCCTCGCGAACCCTCCCCGCCCCTCCAACCCAAGCCCACGGAATACCTTCCGTGGGCATCGGGGCGGGCTGTCCCCATCGCAACCCAACGCCTCCTCCGCCCCGGCCTGCGCCCCCCGTCCCATGGGGTCAATTCTCTGAATTCTCCGATTGCATACAATATACAATATACCATTGGCGTGGGGAGACGGGCCCGTGTGGAGTGCG
>JAWLCG010000327.1:0-5832 GCA_041687295.1 Phycisphaerae bacterium
CCCAGGCGACGAGGTCCACGGGCTCGACCGCCTCGGCCCCTTCGGCTTCGCCCTCAACGACCGCGGCCTTGGGCGGCCCGCCCACCTGCAGCACGTCGTCCACCAGCCACTTGCCCAGCATGCTGAAGGCATAGGGCGTGGAGGCGACGAGTGAGGCGATCAGAAATCGCACCACAAGGCCCTTCCAGTGTCGTGGCAGGTAGTCGCGGATGACGCGCCAGACGAGGTTCACGACTGCACCCCCTGCTTCGCCGCCGGCAGCTGGTCCTCACCGTACTGCTGGGCGTAGATTTGGCGGTAAAGCGAGCCTTCTGCCGCCAGCAGCTGACCATGCATGCCGCTCTCGACGACCTGGCCGTCCCGCAGCACGAGCACGTGGTCGGCCGACTGGGCCATCTGCAGGCGGTGCACGATGAGGATGCACGTTTTGCCTTGCATCATCTGGTAGATTGCGTCATGCACGGTCTCGGCCGTGTCGGGGTCCAATGCGGCAGTGCCCTCGTCCACGATCAGGATGGCCGGGTCGGAGACCAGCGCCCGGGCCACGCCGATCTGTTGCTGCGCGCCCACCGACAGCCGCAGGCCGCCGGTGCCCAGGCAGGTGTCGTAGCCGTCCTTGAGCGAGACCACGAAGTCATGCAGGCCCACGGCCTTGGCCACCTCGATCATCCGCGCATCGTCCGCGTCGGGCTTGCCGTAGCAGAGGTTCTCGCGGATCGTGCCGTCGAAGATGGCCGACTCGGGCATGACCAGGGCCAGCGCCTGGCGGTAGTCGCGGAGCCTGAAGTTGCGCACATCCTCGCCGTCGACGGTGACCTGTCCCTCGGCCGGGTCATGGAACCGCCGCAGCAGCATCGCCAGCGTGGTCCGCCCGGCCCCCGGCGTGCCGACGATGGCCACGTTCGCCCCGGCGGAGATGGCCAGCCGCAGGCCGTTGAGCACCGGCCGGTCGGGCTCGTAACCAAAGGTCACGTCCTCCACCTGCACGTCACCCCGCAGCTCGACGATGGGCTGGGCCTGGGGCAGCTCGCGGATAGCCGGCTCGCGGTGACGGATCTCGTTGATGCGGTCTACGCTCACGCGGATCTGCGCGAGCTGGTTGGCCATCTGCCCCAGCCGCACCACCGGCCCGAGCAACTGCGTGGCGTAGGCCCCGAAGGCGATCACGTCGCCATAGCCCATCGTGCCCTGGATGAAGTAGTAGCAGCCCGCGCAGTAGATGACGGTGTTGCCTAGTCGGTTGAGGAAGTTCGCCAGCTGGTTGAACGTGATCGAATACGCCTGGCCCCGCACGGCCGCGTCCATCACCTGCTTGGCCCGGCTGGAGAACTGCGTGGCCTCGCGGCGGTCCTGTCCGTAGGCCTGGATCAACTCGTGGGCGCTGAGCCGCTCCTGCAGCATCGAGGAGATATGGTCCATGTGGTTGCGCAGCTGCACGTTGGCGTGCTGGATCCGCCGCGAGAAGAACCAGGTGTTCATGTAATACAGCGGCAGCAGCGCAAAGGTCAGCAGCGAGAGCATCCAGTTCAGCCGCAGCATCACGATCACGGCGAAGACGATCATCACCGCGTCTCCCAGCAGCGCCACCAGGTTGCCGCCTGCGAGCCCCGAGACATTGCCCACGTCCCCGAAGAGCCGCTGGTTGATCGCTCCGGTCGGCGTCTGGTCGTAGAACCGCATCGACAGGCGCATGAGCTTTCGGAACAGAACCTTACGCGTCCCACCCACGATGCCCTGGGCCACGCGGTGCAGGACGATGCTGTTGACGATGTTCACCATCGCCCGGAACAGCGGCACGGCCACCAGCAAACCCATGATCAGCGGGAACAGGCCCCATTGGTTCTCGCGGGCGACGTCGTTGACCAGGCTCCGCATCAGCAGCGGCGGGGCCATGCCGATCAGCGTCAGCACGCCCGTCAGGACCGCCGCCACGACCAGCGACCGCCGATACGGCCGCAGGAAACTCAGGATGTGTTCATAACGACCCATGGTTCTACACTCAACGCCGGCCGCTTGCCCCGGCGCGCTCGAGGCTACCGCTCGTCCTTACTCCGAGAACCCGCGCCTCGCTCCGCTGAGGCAACAGACTCCTTCTCGCCGGGCTCCTCACGCTCACCCACGGCCAGCAGCCGTGAGACTGCGGACACCGGCCCGACCACGAGGTACCGCAGGCCGGGCACCGTTCCGACCGCCCGCACAGTCGCGAACGTCTCGTTGAGCAGTTCCTGGCGGACCACCTTCTCCTCCACCTCGCCCTCCTCGGCTACCCGGTGCAAGAACCGCAGAGAGAACAGGCCCACGACGAACGTGATCAGGAACAGGAAGTCCAGGGCCTTAAGGTTCAGGGCGTAGACGCTGACGGCGTGGTCGGCCTGGGCCCAGTTCAACTGGACACTAAGCTCCCGCGTGGAGAAGAAGTCCGCGAACATGCCGCCGAGCATGGGGGCGATCGCGCCGGTGACCGCGCCAGCCAGGCCGTAAATCGTCATGTACGAGTGGGCCTTCCCCTGCGGGGAGAGCTTCAGAGCGATGTTCGCCGTGGCCAGGCTCACACCGGCGGCCGACATGCCCGAGAGCACGTGAATCGCGAACAGTAGTGGCAGGGTCAGCATGTGCCGGTCCGGCAGCGTCGTGAACGTCCAGAGCAGGATCGCCAGCAGGAAAAGCGGGCCGCTGACGCGAAGCACCGACTTGTTGGAGTACCGGTCGGCCAGCCGGCCCCAGATGCGCAAGAACACCAGGTTGGTCACCTGGCTGGTCACCACCAGCATGGTGACCATGCGTAGGGGCAGCCCGATCCGCTCCAGCAGGTAGACGATGAAGAATGGCCCGGCCAGGTTGATTGCGAAGTTCCAGAACCCGATGTACTTGAGCAGGCCCTGGAAGTTGCGGTCCTTCACGGGATCCGTCAGTAGCGTTGCGATGCGATGGCCGTCCTGCACGGCCATCTGAGGCTCGGGTAGTCGCCGGATCGCCACCAGCCCCGCTAGGCCGAACAGCAGTCCCACACCGAAAAGAATGGTGTAGGCCAGCAGCGCCTGATCCGGGAACCACGCCTTCCAGTAGTCGACGAAGTACCCGCCCATCAGCGTCAGCGACAGGGCGAAAGTAGTGCCCAGCGCCATGCGCGTGGAGAACAGTCGGCCCATGGTGGCCGAGGGCACGATGTCGCGGATCAGCGAGTTCCACGCCGGCCCGGCCACGGCCCCGGCCAGTGCGGCCACGAACAGCCACTGCATGAGGAACGTCACCCCGCGGTTAAGGAACAGCAGCGGGATCAGCAGGATGAAGACCCATAGCAGCCGGCTCGCCCCGGCCGCCAGGAAGACGATGCCGCGACGCCGGGGATACTTTTGCACCAGGAACAGGCCGCCCAACTGGGCGAACTGGCTCAAGAAGCCGATCGTCGCAAGCAGGCCCACCTCATAGTTCGACGCTCCCAGCGCCAGGGCGAACGCCGCCAGGAACGGCCCGCCCTGCAACGTCGCCATGGACGACGAGCAGACGCCGTCCACGAGCAGGCCGCGCCGGGCCCGCCGCAGGTCCTGGTCAGAAAGAGACGCCTGTGTGCGAAATGCGCTGCTGAAAATTCTCTGAATCATGTCTCCGGCCGCTCATGACTGTAGGAAGTCGGTCCGGTATTCCCATTACGCCTTTGGCATCGGCACCGGAATTATACTGATTCGGCTGTAGGGAGTCGGCCTCACCCTGCTTCAGCGACAGGCCGGCGTAGGGGAACCAACCCCCATCCCTCGGGCTTGGCGGGGCCGTGCCGGCAGTGACGGAGGCCGGCTCAGAAGATGAAGTCCGTGGACAGGAACCGCGACTCCCGGCCGCGGACGACCCGCGTGAGGATCTCCTGGTTCAGGTCGTTCATCTTGGCGGCCACCAGCGTGCGGATGGCGAAGACGCGCAGGGCGTCCGAGACCGACAGCGTGCCCTCGGCCGAGGCCTTGCGGCCGGTGAAGGGGAAGGTGTCGGGCCCGCGCTGGCACTGGCTGTTGAGGTTCACGCGGCAGACCTGGTTGACCAGCGGGTCGATCAGCCGGCCGATCCTCTCCGGGTCGGTGCCGAAGATGCTGGCCTGCTGGCCATACTCGCTGTGGGTGATGTACTCGATCGGCTCGGCCACGTCGTCGAATGGCAGCACCGGCACGACCGGGCCGAATTGCTCCTCATGGTAGAGCCGCATCGCCGGCGTAACGGGGGACACCACCGCCGGCCGATAAAGCGTCGCTTCGGCCTGCCCGCCGGCGTTGAGGACCCGCCCGCCATGCTGGGCCGCATCAGCAACCAACTCCTGCATGTACTGCACGCGGGCCGGCTCCGGCAGGGGCGTGATGGCCACGCCTTCCTGCCAGGGCATCCCGAGTTTCAGACCATCGACGGCCTTGGCGAACCGCTCCAGGAATTCCTCCTGCCGGCTGCGGTGGACGAAGAGGATCTTCAGCGCCGTACAGCGCTGGCCGTTGTAGGACAGCGCCCCCAGCAGGCACTCCTTGACGGCCAGGTCGAGGTCCGCGCAGGGTAGGACGATGCCGGGGTTCTTGGCCTCCAGCCCCAGCACGGAACGCAGGCGGTGGGGGCGGGGGTGCTGCTTCTTGAGCAGATCGCCCACCCGGCTGGAGCCGATGAACGCCAGGACGTTGATCTTGCCCGATGTCATCAGCGGCCCGATGACCCTGGGCCCCTCACCATAGACGGTGTTGACCACGCCCGGCGGGAACGCGTCGCGGAACGCCTCCAACAGCGGCCGATGCAGCAGCACGCCCAGCCGCGGTGGCTTGAAAATCACTACGTTGCCCATCAGCAGCGCCGGGATCAGCGTGGTGAAGGTCTCGTTGAGCGGGTAGTTGTAGGGCCCCATGCACAGCACCACGCCTAGCGGCGCTCGGCGGATCTGGGCGGCGATGCCCTGCTCGATCTGAAACCGCGAGGAGATCCGGTCCAGGTCCTTCAGTGCGTCGATCGTCTCGTCAATATAGGCAACCGTGCGGTCGAACTCCTTCTCGGCATCGGGGGCCGTCTTGGCGATCTCCCACATCAGCAGGTTCACCACCTCGCGCTTGCGCTGTTTCATGCGGAAGGTGAACTTCTGCATGTGCCGGATCCGCTCGGCCACCGTCATCGTCGGCCATGCGCCCCCACCATGGCCCCACGCCCGCTCAGCCGCGTCCAGGGCAGCCAGGGCCTCGGCCTCGCCCAACAGTGGGTAGTGGCCCAGGACCTTCTGAGCGAGGCCCCCGCGGTCACGCAGGCAGATCGGCGAGAGCACTTCCTGCGAGGGCCCATCCCACGGCCGCAGTTCGCCACCGACGAGGTACTCGGTCTGCTCGACCGGTGAAACGCGGCAGGACTCGGGGACATCGGCTTCGGCGGGGCAATAGGGGACAGGGTCTCGTGTGTCAGCCATGGGGGCACCTCCGAGTGTTGACTTGGGTGCATGGTAAGTGATGGTGAAGGAGGTCTCAAGCCTTGTTTCGGTGGCGGCTCCCCGGGCCCAGCGCTACTGGCCCGCTTGGGCGAGTTGCTCGACCGCCTGCGCATCGTAGCCGAAGGGGACGACGCCGGCCAGGCGTCGCCC
Source organism: Phycisphaerae bacterium (assembly GCA_041687295.1). GTDB lineage: Bacteria > Planctomycetota > Phycisphaerae > SM23-33 > FEN-1343 > JAWLCG01. Next base: position 5,585 of record JAWLCG010000327.1, read on the forward strand.
GTGCTTCCGGAGGTACGCCCGGGACTCGGCGATGGGCGCGGTGATCATGTCACGTTCGAACTCGGCGAACGCTACGAAGATAGGCGCGAGCGGCGAGTGTGGTCTCCACGGCGGACTCCGGCCGCTTGGCCACCATGTGGCGCACCCGCTCCAGCATCAGGCGGGACGCCTCGATGGCTGCAGACTCGGGGCGAAACGGCGAGAGGCCTTCCGCGATCAGGTCCGCGTTGATGAACGTGGGGCACTGT
>JAWLCG010000328.1:0-5824 GCA_041687295.1 Phycisphaerae bacterium
AGCGGGTGACCATCACGCTGGTCGCCGACCCGGCCGCCGACGGCGCCGCCGACGTCCCGCTCGCCCAGCTGGCCAACTACCCCGTCGGCTACCTGCTGGGCACACGGTCGCTCCCGATGCTGGTCAACCAGGCCGACGGCCTGCCCGCCGGCGAGTACACCCTCAAGGCCGTCATCACCCCCGTCGGCGACCTCGACGAGTCCGACGCGACCAACAACACCGTCACCGTCGATCTCCAGGGCCAGGCCATCACCATCAGCTCGGCCGAGCCCTTCGTGGACCTCACCGCCGCCATCGGCGCTACCGCCCGCCTGCCCAACGCCGCCACCAGCGGCCATCATCCGCTGATCCTGCTGCCCATCGTCGTCCGCAACGCCGGCAACGTGGCGACGGCCATCACCGACCGCATGACCATCGAGGTCTACGCCAAGGACAGCGCCAACGTCGAGACCCTCGTGGCCACGCTGGCCAACCAGTACGCCTACATCCCCGCCGGCACCAGCCGAACGTTCCTGGCCCAGGTCACCCTGCCGCCGGGGCTGGACAGCGACGACTACACGCTGGTCGCCAAGGTCGACACCACCGGCGCCATCGCCGAGAGCGACGAGACCAACAACTCCGCCGAGACCGCCGCCGTCATCGCCGTCACCGAGGGCACTGTCGACCTGTCGGGCGCCTTCCGCAGCGAAACCCTGCCGGCGGACATCGTCGCCGGCCAGCGGCTCTATGGCCTGGTCGTGCTCAACGTGACCAACAGCGGCAACATCCCGCTGCCGCCGACCCAGCGGGTGAATATCACGCTCAAGGCTCAGCCGCTCGTGACCGGCGAGCCCGGCGTGGTGGACGTCCCGGCCAGCGTCACACTGGCGACGCTGACCAACTATCCCGTCGGCTACCTGCAGGGCACGCGGGCGGTGGCGATGCTGGTCAACAAGGCCGACGGCCTGCCCGCCGGCAACTACAGGCTCGTGGCCGAGATCACACCGGTGGGCGACCTGGAAGAGACCGACGATCTCAACAATACCGTCACCGTAGACCTGCAAGGCCAGACCATCACCATCGCCGCGGCCGAGGCCTTCGTGGACTTCCAGGCGGCCATCGCCCCGTGGGTCCGCCTGCCCGACGCGGTCACCAGCGGCCACCATACGGCCATCCTGCTGCCGGTGACCGTGACCAACGCCGGCAACGTCGCCTCCGCCATCACCGACCGCATCACCATCGAGATCTACGCCAGGGACTCGGCCAACGTCGAGACCCTCGTGGCCACGCTGGCCAACCAGTACGCCTACATCCCTGCCGGCACCAGCCGAACATTCATGGCGCAGGTCACCCTGCCTCCGGGGCTCGATAGCGACGACTACGCCCTGGTCGCCAAGGTCGACACCACCAACGCCGTCGCCGAGAGCGACGAGACCAACAACACCGCCGCCACGGCCGCCACCATCGCCGTCACCGAGGGCACCGTCGACCTGTCGGGCGCCTTCCGCAGCGAGACCCTGCCGTCGGACATCGTCGCGGGCCAGCGGCTCTACGGCCTGGTCGTGCTCGACGTAACCAACGGCGGCAACATCCCGCTGCCGCTGACCCAGCGGGTGAACATCATCCTCAAGGCCCGTCGCCCGCTGGTCGGGGCCGATCCCCAGGTCGGCATCCAGGAGTATGAGTACGTCCAGCTCGCCCAGCTGAGCAACTTCCCCGTCGGCTACCTCCGCGGCAGCCGACCCGTGCCGATGCTGGTCAACAAGGCCGACGGCCTGGCGACCGGCCAGTACACGCTGATCGCCGAGATCACCCCCGTCGGGGATCTGGACGAGACCGACACCGACAACAACACCGTCACCGTGGATCTGGGCGGCAACCCCATCACCGTCACCTCGTCCGAGCCCTTTGTCGACATCAGCGGCGCATTCCGTAGCGAGACGCTGCCGGGGGCTATCGTCACCGGCCAGCGGCTTCACGGCCTGGTCGTGCTCGACGTGGCCAACGGCGGCAACGTCCCGCTGCCGCTGAGCCAGCGGGTGACCATCACGCTGTACGCCGCCCCGGCCGACGACGGCGCCGACGACATCCAGCTCGCCCAGCTGAGCAACTACCCCGTCGGCTACCTGCGGGGCAGCCGGGCGGTGGCGATGCTCGTCAACAAGGCCGACGGCCTGCCCATCGGCGAGTACACGCTCAAGGCCGTCATCACCCCCGTCGGCGAGCTCGAGGAATCCGACGATGCCAACAACACCGTCACCGTAGACCTGCAAGGCCAGTCCATCACCGTGACCTCGGCCGAGGCCTTCGTCGACCTGCAGGTCGCCATCGCCCCCAGCGTCCGCCTGCCGGCCGCCGTCACCAGCGGCCACCACGCGGCGATTCTCGTGCCCGTCGTCGTCACCAACGCCGGCAACGTCGCGACCGCCCTGAGCGACCGCATCGCCATCGAGATCTACGCCAAGGACTCAGCCAACAACGAGACCCTCGTGGCCACGCTGGCCAACCAGTACGCCTACATCCCTGCCAACAGCAGTCGGACCTTCTTCGCCCAGGTCACCCTGCCCCCGGGGCTCGACAGTGACGACTACTCCCTGGTCGCCAAGGTCGACACCACCGACGCCATCGCCGAGAGCGACGAGACCAACAACACCGCCGAGACGGCCTCGACCATCGCCGTTACCGAAGGCACCGTCGATCTGCTCGGCGCGATCCGGGCGACCACGCTGCCGGCCGGCCTGTTCGCCAACCAGCGGCTCACCGGCCTGGTGACGCTCGACATCACCAACGCCGGCAACATCCCGCTGCCGCTGACCCAGCGGGTGAACATCACGCTGTATGCCGACCCGGCCATGGAAGGCGAGGACGACGTCCAGATCGCCCAGCTGGCCAATTACCCCGTCGGCTACCTCCGCGGCACCCGGGTGCTGTCTCTGTATGTCAACCACGCCGCCGGCCTGCCGCAGGGCGATTACTTCCTCAAGGCCGTCATCACCCCCGTCGGCGAGCTCGACGAGATCGACCCCGACAACAACACCTTCACCACCACCCTCAACGGCGGCGGGGTGCTGGTCCGGGTACTGGCGGACAGCTTCGATGTGATGGACAGCCTGTGGCACCACAACGTCGAGGGCGCCAGCTGGACCTACAACATGACCTATTCGGGCTCGGCCGGCGTGGGCACGCAGCCTCTGGCCGTCACCAACAACGGGGGCTTCAATGGCTACACGGTCAACTATGAGACGGCGAACCCCGAGGTGCTCTCGATGGGCTACGTCTACGCCTCCGAGGGCCAGGGCACCACAATGACCGGCCTGTACGTCGACCTGTGCGGAGACGGGGTGATCGAGATGGGCTTCATCGACTCGCCTGTCCTGCCCGCCGCCCTGACGCCCGGGATCCTCTACTCAGGCAACGGTGCGGTGGAAGGCGTGCTGGAGGATGACGGGGACGTGGTCGAAATCGCCGGCACCGGCTCGATGAGCATGCGGATCATCGGCGTCGAGCAGGTGGCTACGCCGGCGGGTCTCTTCGTCACCGTCAAGGGCGAGACCAGCGTGCAGATCGTCAACGCCCGCATGAGCTACACCGACCCCGACAGCGGCATGACGTTCTACGGGTACCTGACGGCCACCGACACGACGACCTGGTGGGCGGCCCCGGAGACGGGCATCGTCAAGTTCACCACCGTCCGCCGGGCCTACGGCACCATCGCCGGCCAGACGGCCTACCATCTGCTCATGGGCACCGCCCTGCTGACGAACACCACGTTCGGCCCGCAGGTCGTCGTCTGAATCCCGCCTGCCTCCTGACACACCACCGGCCGGCGCTCCTGACGGGGCGCCGGCCGGCTTGCATTCAGCAGCACAACGCTTCCACGCGTCCAACGCGATACGTTCCATACCGCCCCTGCCGCGCTCGCTTCGCTCGAAGAGAACCTACGCCTGCCCCTTGGGGCTGTACAGCAGCGTATAGCGCGAGTCGCGCTGCGGGGCTTCCGGGCAGTGCAGCACCAGCTCCATGCGGTCAACGTCGCCCACCTCGGGCAGCGTCACCGGGATGGCCGGGCCGGCGAGGTTCACGTTGGCGGCGGCGCCGCCGTGGTCCCAACTCAGCAGCGGGATCTCTTGCCGCCCGATCCGCAGCGTCGCGACGACTTGCCCCGGGCCGACCGGCTCGGGGGCGTCGTTGAGCAGCCAGAGCTCCGGCCGAAAGACCTCGCCCGCCTTCCAGCGGAACTTCGCGATGCGGGCGCTGGCCAGCGTGGGCCGAAGCGAGCGCCCCACGGCGGCGAGGGCGGCCTTGGGCTGGTCGGGCCAGCCGACCAGGGCCTGGTTGGCGATGGCGGGCCAGGGCTCCGTGAAGCACCAGCTGACGGCCATCGAGCAGCGGGGCCACTGGCGGCGGGCCTCCTCGAAGATCGCCGTCAGGGCGACGGCCTGCATGAACTGGCCCCACTCGACGAGTTGCTCGACGCTGGCGGGCTCGCCGAGGTAGTCCTTGAGCATCGCCGTGCCCCACAGTCGGCCCCGCGGGCCGATGCCCCCGCGGGCGCGGTCGGTGGCGTACTCCGCGTCGGCGTCGCGCGGCGGCAGGTCCTCAGCCGGCAGCACGCGGCGGAGCGTCTCGACCGACGGCGGGCCGTCGCAGCCGAACTCCGTGTAGGCCGTGTTCGTGCAGCGTGCGAACAGCTCGAACACCTCCACGCCCAGCTTGCGCTCGCGGAAACTGTAGGGCCCGTGGGCCATGCCCATCACCGGCGAGGTCGGCAAAAACGGCGTGTGCGGGTCCAGCTGCAGGCAGTTGGCGTTGAGCGTCCGCAGGGCGAGCGACTGGTCGGTCATCCGCGACCACTCGTTAAACAGCTCGTTGCCGCCGCACCACAGCACCACCGACGCGTGCGGGCGCAGCCTCCGGATGATCGCGCGCGACTCGCGGTCGAGCACCCGCAGGTACGCCGGCGTGTCGCGGTGGTTGTTGCACGAGAGCGGGAACTCCTGCCACAGCATGATGCCCAGTTCGTCGGCGACGGCGAAGAAGGCGTCCTTCTGCACGTTCGAGCCGCCCCAGCAGCGCAGCAGGTTCATGTTCGCGTCCCGGGCGTGCGTCAGCAGCGTGCGGTACCGCTCCGGCGTGAGCGTGCCGGGGAAGATGTCCGGCCCCACCCAGTTGGAGCCCTTGCCGAAGATCCGCCGGCCGTTGACCTCCAGCGTGATCGGTGCGGTGCTGCGGGTCTTGGGAAAGACGCTCGGCTCGTCCCACGCGCCGGCGTTCATCACCAGACGCACCCGCCGCAGGCCCACGCGCGACTCAATCCGCTGGACCACCTGCCCGGCCCCGTCGAGCAGTTCGGTCACCGAGGTGTACAGCACCGGCTCGCCCTGGCCGTTGGGCCACCACAGCTCGGGCTCGGCCAGCGAGGCCCGCAGCGCCAACGGCTCGCCGGCGACCTCGGCCGAGGCCTCGACGGCTGCGGTGCCGGCGCGGTCCATCAGCCGCCAGCGCACCTGGCCGCGGCAGAGGCGGCTGGGCTCGAGCTCCACCGTCAGCTCCGCCCGGTCCAGCGCCTCGGAGAGTTCGTAGAGCACCTCGGCCGACCGCAGATGACCCGGCGGGCGGAGCTCCAGGTACGTCTCGTCCCAGATGCCCAGCGGGATCAACCGCGGGCAGAAGTCCCATCCGTAGTTGACGGCCGCCTTGACGGACTGGTTGGCCTGGTCGCGGTTGCTCGGCTCGGGCACGCTCTGGGGGGCCGGGTGGATCAGCACCTCCAGCACCGCCCCCTCGGCGAGGTGGTCGCTCAGGTCCAGCTCGACGGGCGTCAGGGGCCCCTCCTGCTCCAGCA
>JAWLCG010000329.1:0-5742 GCA_041687295.1 Phycisphaerae bacterium
GTGTTCATCACCTCGCCCGACTTTCTGCACGAGGAGCACGCCATCGCTGCGCTGCAGGCGGGCAAGCACGTCTACTCGGCCGTGCCGGCCGGCGTGACGGTCGAGGAGATGCTCGAGCTCACCGAGACCGTCCGGCGCACGGGCCTGACCTACGCCCTGGGCGAGACGAGCTACTACCGACCCCAGAGCCTCTACTGCCGCCAGCGGTTCGCCGCGGGCGACTTCGGCCGATTCGTCTACGGCGAGGGGCAGTACTACCACCACATGGCCCACTGGTTCTACCTGCCCTTCTACGACGCCAACGGCCCCGACTGGAAACGCTACGCCTCCGTGCCGCCGATGTGGTACATCACCCACTCGGCCAGCCACGTGCTCAGCGTCACCTTCAGCCGAATGACCCACGTGAGCTGCTTCGGCTGGCACGACGACGGGGAGGACGGCCTGTTCGACCGCGAGCTGTCGGCCTTCGGCAACGACTTCTCCAACCAGTCCGCCCTGTTCCGCACGGCCGACGGGGGCATGGCCCGCATCAACGAGTTTCGCCGCTCGGGCGCCGGCGAGAGCCGCATGAGCATCATCGGCAGCCGGGCCGCCTATGAGGAACAGGCCAACCCCGCCCACCTCGACCTCAGGGTCGCCGATCAGATCGACGGCGGCCAGGCCCGAGCCTCCGACTCGGCCGCCAGCTCGGGCGTATGGACCGAGCTCCGCTGGAAGCACGACCCCCGCCGACCCGACGGCAGCTACGACTACGAGATGGCCCAGCACTGGAACTACAAGCACAAGGAAGACCTCACGCCCATCCATCGCATGGACGGCGTGGAGATCACCGAGGCCAACCTCGGCGACCTGCCCCGCTCCTTCCTGGGCAAGCGCCACCTGGGCGTCTCGTCGATGCACCCGGTGCACCGCCTGCCGGCCGAGTTCGTCGGCATGCCCAACGGCCACGCCGGCTCGCACCAGTTCCTCGTGCACGACTTCTTCGAGGCCGTCCGCACCGGTCAGCTGCCGCCCAACCACGTCTGGCTGGGCGTGCGGTACAGCCTGCCCGGCGCGGTCGCCCATGAGTCGTGCAAGCGCGAGGGCGAACGGCTGAGCATCCCCGACGCCGGCCTGCCCCCCGCCGACGCCAAATGCATCGACCCGCTGGTGAAGCTCCGCGACTGACTATGGAGTGCGGCGACAAAGTCGCTGCTTTGGCTTGGGGTGCGACCATCCCCGCCGATGCCGAACACGCGGGCGATGCCCGCCCTACTATGGAACTGGCATGCCGATCAACTTCGAGCCGAGCCGTTGGAGTCGCATCGCCGAGGTCGCCCGGGCCTGGTGGGCGGGCACGCTGGACCGTCCGCTGGTGCAGGTGTACGTGGGCGGGCAGGACCCGGGGCGGCCCGAGCCGGCGCTGCCGAGCCTGGGCTTCACGTCGCACTACGACCTGGCCGTGCCGGCCGAGGCCATCGTCGATCGGTGTGACTACGATCTGTCGCGGATGAAGTGCCTGGGCGACGCCTTTCCGCACGTGCTGCCGAACTTCGGGCCGGGGGTGCTGGCGGCCTTTCTGGGCTGCCGGGTCCGCAACACGGCCGCCACCACCTGGTTCGAGCCGCCGGCCGAGCGGGAGCTGGCGGAGATGAACTTCGCCCTCGACCCCGACAACCCCTGGCTGCAGCGCGTGCTGGCTGTGACCCGCGCGGCCATGGACCGCTGGGGCGGGCAGGTCCAGGTGGCCATGACAGACCTGGGCGGGGCGCTGGACGTGCTGGCGTCCTTTCGGCCGGCCGATCGGCTGCTGCTGGACCTCTACGACTGCCCCGAGCAGGTCGAGCGGCTGGTCTGGCAGATCCACGAGCTGTGGTGGCGCAGCTTCGACGCCATCGACGCCGTGCTCCGCGCCGGCGGCAACCCGGGCTACACGGCCTGGACGCCGCTGCTGTCCGAAGCGCCCTCCTACATGCTCCAGTGCGACCTGAGCTACATGATCGGCCCGGGGATGTTCGAGCGGTTCGTCCTGCCGGAGCTGGCGGCCTCGTGCCGGAGGCTGGGCAACCCGGCCTACCACCTCGACGGGCCCGGGCAGATCCCCCACGTCGACGCGCTGCTCGGCATCGACGAACTGCGAGCCATCCAGTACGTCCCGACCGTCTCGGCCCGCGACGCCACGCAGTACCCCGACCTGCACCGCCGCATCCGCGCCGGCGGCAAGCGGATCCAGGTGTTTGGCCACTACTCCAGACTGGGCCTGGGCCTGCTGGACGTCCTGGCCGAGCAGCTCGGCGACGCCCGCAACATCGCCATGATCGCCTGGGTCCCCGCCGACCAGGAGGCCGACGCCCGCGCCTTCCTCCGCCGCTACGGCGTCGAGGAGGAGTAGGAGTTTGCAGGGCGGACACCGCGTGCGTCTGGTCATATAGCCCCCGGCATGCCGGGGGGTCTTCGTAGGCCGGATCGAGCACGGCGAGGCCCGGCGGCAGCGTAGGATCGCGGTCCTCCCCCAAGCGTCCGGGTGCCGTGGCTACGGTGTCTGTAGCCACGTCTTTCGATGGTTGAGGGGCCGCTTGGGCCTGTTCGCCATCGAGCCAAAGCGGCGTCGTTGCCGCCGCACTCCATACGGCCCAGGCTTGCTCTGACGCCATCGGCGGCGGGCCGTGCCCGCCCTACGAGAAGCGGGCCCGGCCCTGGTGAGGGGACGGGCCCGCGGTAACTCTGAACCGATGTCCGAGGGGGCTAGAGGTTCGTGACGTCGTCGTCCTCGTCTGAGGCAGTGTCCTCGGCGTCGGGGCCCTCTTCGGGCTCGGCCACGTCCTCGGGCTGCTCGGCCGGCTCGGCGGCGGTGGGCTCGAGTTCATCGTCGGGGACGGTCGCGCCGAGTTCCAGCTCGGTCTGCTCGCGGTCCTCGCTGATCACGCGGGCGACGGCCACCAGGTGGTCGCCCTCCCGCAGGCCGATCACGCGGACGCCCTGGGTGGCCCGGCCGATCGCACGCAGTTCGCTGACGCCGGTGCGGACGATCATGCCGTTGGACGTGATCATCATCAGCTCGTCCTGCTCGCGGACGCTCTTCATCGCCACCACCGGGCCGTTGCGGTTGGTGGTGCGGATGTTGATGATGCCCTGGCCGCCCCGGCCCTGGACGCGGTACTCGCTGAACTCGGTCCGCTTGCCGTAGCCGTTGGCACAGACGGTCAGCAGCATGGCGTACTCGTCCACGACGGCCACGTCGACCACCTCGTCGCCGTCCTTGAGCGTGATGCCCTTGACGCCGGCGGCGGTTCGGCCCATGGCGCGGACGTCGGTCTCCTTGAAGCGAATCGCCTGGCCGTGGGCGGTCGCGAGCAGCACCTCGTCGTTGCCGGTGGTGATGACGGCATCGATGATGGTATCCCCGTCGGCCAGGCCGCACGCCTGGATGCCGCCCTTGCGGGGGTTGCTGTAGGCGCCCAGGGGGGTCTTCTTGACCTGGCCCTTTCGGCTGACGGTGAAGAGATAGCGCTCGTCGAACTCGCGGACGTTGATGACGGCCTGGATGCTCTCCTCGTTGCCCAGTTGCAGGATGTTGACGATGGCCCGGCCCTTGGCGGTGCGGGGCAGGTTGGGCACGTCGTACACCTTGAGCCAGTGCAGCCGGCCCAGGTTGGTCAGGATCAGCAGGTAGTCGTGCGTGCTGGCCACGAAGAGGTGCTCGATGAAGTCGCCCTCCTTCGCGTCCGAGCCGATGATGCCCACGCCGCCGCGGCCCTGGCGGCGGTAGGTCGTCACGGGCATGCGCTTGATGTAGCCCTCGTGCGAGAGGGTCACCACGACGTCCTCCTCGGCGATGAGGTCCTCGATGTCGAACTCGCCGACGCCGCCGATGATCTCGGTCCGCCGGGCGTCGGCGTACTTGCGGCGGATCTCCTCGACGTCGTCGCGGATGATGCCCATCACGCGGGCGTCGCTGGCCAGGATGTCCTCGTAGTCCTCGATCTGGGCGCGGACGTCGGAATACTCGCCGACGAGCTTGTCGATCTCCAGGCCGACCAGCTGGATCAGCTGCAGGCGCCCGATGGCCTCGGCCTGCACCTTGGTCAGCATGACGTCCTCGCTGCTGAGGCGGTCGCGGAGTCGCTTGGGCAGGCGCTGGGCGTAGGGGTGGTCGGTCGCGATGCGGAAGGCCCGCTTCTGGAGCTTCTCGATGGCCTCGTCGCGCGTCTTGCTCGAACGGATCAGGCGGATGACCTCGTCGATGTCGCAGACGGCATAGATCAGGCCCTCCAGAATGTGGGCCCGCTGCCGCGCGCGGCGGAGCAGGAACATCGTCCGCCGGCGGATGACCTCGATGCGGTGCTCGATGAAGTAGTACAGCATCGAGCGCAGGTCCAGCGTCCGCGGCGCCCCGTTGACCAGGGAGATGTTGATGATGCTGAAGGTGCTCTGCAGCGGCGTGTACTGGTAGAGCTGGTTGATGACGACCTCGGGCTCGGCGCCCTTCTTGAGGTCGACGACGATCCGCATGCCCGTGCGGTCGGAGTGGTCCTGCACGTCGGCGATGTCCGGGATGCGTCCCTGTTTCACCGCGTCGGCGATCCGCTCGATGATCGTGGTCTTGAGCACCTGGTAGGGAATTTCGGTAACCACGATGCGGACCTTGCCGCCGCGGACCTGCTCGGTGTGGAGTCGCCCGCGGAGGGTGACGCGGCCCCGGCCGGTCTCGTAGCCCTCGCGGATGCCCTCGCGCCCGCAGATGAGCCCGCCGGTCGGGAAGTCCGGGCCGGGGATGTACTTCATCAGATCGTGCGTGGTCAGCGCGTCGTTGTCGATCAGGGCCATCAGGCCGTCGCAGACCTCGCCGAGGTTGTGCGGCGGGATGCTGGTGGCCATGCCGACGGCGATGCCCTGCGAGCCGTTGACCAGCAGGTTGGGGAACTTGCTGGGCAGGACGACCGGCTCGGTGCGGGTGTCGTCGTAGTTGGGCTTCATGTCGACGGTGTCGAGCTTGATGTCCTCGAGCATCTCGACGGCCGGCGCGGTCATGCGGGCCTCGGTGTACCGCATGGCGGCCGGCGGGTCGCCGTCGATCGAGCCGAAGTTGCCCTGCGGGTCGACCAGCGGGTAGCGCATGTTCCAGGGCTGGCCCAGGCGGACCAGCGTGGGGTAGACCACGCCCTCGCCGTGGGGGTGGTAGTTGCCGCTGGTGTCGCCGGCGATCTTCGCGCACTTGCGGTGATGGCTGCGCGGCCCGAGGTTCAGATCGTGCATGGCCACCATGATCCGCCGCTGGCTGGGCTTGAGCCCGTCCCGCACGTCCGGCAGGGCGCGGTCCATGATGGTGCTCATGGCGTAGGTGAGGTAGGAGTCCTTCATCTCGTCTTCGATCTGAAGGTCCTCGATCCGCTCGTTCGCGAACGGCAGCGGCGTCGGCGGTGCAGCTGCGTCACCGCCACTGGCCTGAGGCTCCTGCCCCTCGATGCCGTCAAATTCGTCTACCACGTGTTCTTGCCTCCAAAACGCCAGGGATGGGTGGCCGCAAATCGTCCGGGCCCCACATCTTGTGCTTTCTGACTGAAACACGCTATTTTACCATTTCGCCCCCGCGCTGTACAGAAATCCCCGGCCCCGGAGGGGGAAAAATCACCTGAAAACAGGGCTCTTTCACCCTCGTCCGGGCGCCGTGGCTATGGCGTTTGTAGCCACCTCTTGGGGCGCCGGATCGTCAGTCGCACCGGCCGATGGAGACCCAGGGCGCGGGCGCTAATATGGAGTGCG
>JAWLCG010000330.1:0-5731 GCA_041687295.1 Phycisphaerae bacterium
CGGCCGGCGGCGGCGACGGGGCGCGCCACGCACCGGCAAACAGCGTCGCCATCCGCACCCCCTCCTGCGTGATCGGCACGACCACCTCCTGAACACCCTTCCAGCAGGTGTGCACCAGCCCCTCAGCTGTAGCGGCCGAGGCCACATTCACGTCGGTGCGACAGTGGCGCTCGCAGCGCTCGCCGAAGCCCTCGGCACAGACCGCCCAGCGCCGGTGCGACTGCCGGCGCGGCCCCAGCAGCGGCTCGCCCTCGGGGCCGTGGAAGATGCCCGTCAGGTCGTGCACCGTCAGGCGAACGCCCAGCAGCCTCTCGGCGTCCAGCAGCGTCTGCTCGACCGGACTGGGCGGGTCGGCCGGCGTGGATTGTGCCATATCAGCCATGTACAGCAGGATAGTGCAATAGATCAGCCGTCGCAACCATTTCAGTCCCAGAGCGATGGTGGTAGGCTCAGGGGGCATCAAGGACACAGGCCCAGCAGCGAGGAGAGCGGCCCATGGCCAGGATCTACGCAGTGACGCGAGGCTGCACGTTCTGCAACACGTGCGTGTTCGAGTGCCCCGTGTCGGCCATCGAGATGACGGCCGAGGGGGCCCGCATCGACCCGGAGGCCTGCATCGGCTGTGGCCGGTGCGCGGAGAACTGCGCGTCCGAGGCGATTGTGCCGGCGGATGAGGCGAAGGAATAGGGAGACAGGACATGCTGGAGTACCAGGCGAAGGACGGGGGCATCGTCGAGCCGGCGCGGACGCTGGCGGTGGCGGGCGAGTACGACGTGATCGTGGTCGGCGGGGGCATCGCCGGTGTGGGCGCAGCCATCACGGCGGCGCGGGCCGGCTGCCGGACGCTCGTGCTGGAGCGCGAGAGCATGCTCGGCGGCCTGACGACGGCGGGGCTGGTGAACATCCCGCTGGACTTCGTCAGCGGCATCGGCACGGAGATGTTCGAGCGGCTTACCGAGGTCCAGGGCCTGTGGCACCGTAACAGCGACCCGGAGAAGCACAAGCTCGTGCTCGACCGCATGGTCCGCGCGGCCGGCTGCGACATCCTCTTCACTACGCAGGTCGTCGAGGCCATCGTCCGCCACGGGGCGATCGCCGGCGTGGTCGTCGAGAGCAAGTCGGGCCGCCAGGCCATCCTGGCCAAGCGGGTGATCGACTGCTCGGGCGACGCGGACGCAGCCGCCTTTGCCGGCTGTGAGTTCGCCGTGGGGCGCGAGGGCGACGGCTACACGCAGGCCTGCTCGCTGGAGTTCCGCCTGGGCGGGGTGAACTGGGACGCCTACGTCAATAGCGACCTCAAGCGTGACGACCCCAAGTGGATCCGCCTGATCGCCGAGCAGGCCCAGCACGGCTGGCAGGCCGTGGCCGACGTGGAGAACCACCTCAACTGGATGACTCACGTGCCCGGCCGGCCCGAGCACGGCGACCACGACGAGGTGAGCATCTGCTTCGCCCACAGCCGCCGCTGCCGGCCCCTGGACAACCGCGACCTGACGCGGATGTACATTGAGGGCCGTGAGCAGGCCGACCTGCTCTGGCGGTTCATCCGCGCCACTGTGCCGGGCTTCGAGGCCAGTTGGCTTATCGACACCGGCAGCCTGCTGGGCGTCCGCGATAGCCGGCGGGTGCTGGGCGAGTACGTCCTGACCGGCTGGGACATCGCCCAGTGGACGCACTTCGACGACGTGATCTGCATCAGCGGCCACGGCTACGACATCCACAACCCCGACGACGTGGGCAACATCAAGTGGATCCCCGCCCAGATCGACGGCCAGACGCGCTACGTCGTGGCCACCCCGGCCGGCGTGGGCGCCAGCTGGCCGCCGCCGACGGGCTACGAGTCGCTATGCGACTGGCAGGGCCGGACGCGCGAGAGCTGGCAGTTCCCCCGCCCGGCCTACTACGACATCCCCTACCGCAGCCTGGTGCCGGTGGGTGTGGACAACCTGCTGGTGGCGGGCCGGTGCCTCTCGGCCGACTTCGCCGCCCAGTCGGGCTGCCGGCTGATCATGGCCTGCCTGACGATGGGGCAGGCCGCAGGCACGGCCACGGCGCTGAGCCTGCGGCAGGACATCCCGCCGCGGAAGCTCGACCGGGTGGAGTTGCAGACGCGGCTGCTGGCCGACGGGCTCAACCTCGGCCAGCAGTACCGGGCGATCCCCGGCGTCACAGAGTCGGCCCAGGAGACAAGCGGGCAGTAAGATGAACCCTACAGGCCCAGCTCCGCCCGGGCGATCACTTCGTCCTGCATGCCGGGCTCCAGGCGGGTGAAGTAGTCGGTGTAGCCGCCGATGCGGACGACGAGGTCCCGGTAGGCCTCAGGGTGCTGGCGGGCCTGCATCAGCACCTCGCGGTCGACGACGTTGATCTGGGTCTCGAAGCCGCCGCGGCGGAGGTACGTCAGCACCAGCTCGCGGAGCTTGGCCCGGGCGTCCGCCTGGGCCAGCAGCGAGCGGCTGAACTTCATGTTGTAGGCCAGCCCGCCGATCATCGGGCTGTGGTCCCAACTGGTCACCGACAGCACGGCCGCGGTGGGCCCGCGGGTCTCGCGGCCCTGGGCGGGCCCGCAGCCGTCGGCGAAGGCCGTGCCCGCCCGCCGACCGTCCGGCGTGGCCGGGCACTGCCCGCCGAGCCGTTCGTGCTGAATCCAGCAGAACGCCCCGGGCAGGTACGGGGCCCCGTCGGGCTCCATGCGGTGCCCACGGCAGATCCGCTGCAACTCGGCTACGATCCGCCCGAACAGCGCGTCGACCTCGTTGTCGCCCTGGCCGTACTTGGGCAGGCGATCCAGCCAGCGGCGCCGAATGGGCTCGGCCCCGGCGAAATCGGCGTCGAGGACGGCCTTGACCTCCGCCAGTGTCATCGCCCGCCGCTCGAAGACTTCGCGGCGGAGCACTTCGAGCGAATCGGTGATGTTGGGCAGGCCGACGAAGGAGCATTCGACCCAATTGTACCGCGCCCCGCCGTCGTCGATGTCCCGCCCACGCTCGATGCAGTCGCGCGTGAAGACGCTCTGCAGCGGATGCCGGCCTGTCTGCTGCCGTCGGCGGCGAAGCTCATTCTGATGGGCCACGCCCTGCGCCACCGCCCGCTCCACACGCGTCAGGTAGGCCGACAGGAAGCCCTCGAAGTCGCCCGCCGGCTCGCCCGAGGCCACCTGGGCCTCGATCTCCTCCAGCAGCAGCCGGGGCATGCTGTAGTAGGGGCTGGCGACCCAGACGTTGCTCGATCCGGCGGGGGTGATCTCCACGCAGGAGGAGTTGATGTACCAGGCGGCCTGGTCGGCCGGCACGCCGAGCGCCCGCAGCCCCCGCTGAATGACTTCGTCTCCGAAGAAGGCCGGCGTCACGATGCCCTCGGCGACCAATTCCATCGCCAAGTCTACCAGTTCGGGCGGTGTGCCCTCGTGCCAGCAGATCCCGACCGTCGGATACGCCAGCCGCGTCCGCCGCAGCGCCTCCAGGCTCAGGAAGGACAGCTCGTTCGTCACGTCGCGCCCTTGGGCGTCGCGCCCTCCGACCATTGCGGCGATTGCCGAGCCCTGGGGCCAGCAGGCGTTGACGAGCAGGTAGAGCTGCTCCAGCAGGTGCAGGGCCACGTCGCGGTCAATGCGCCCGGCCGCCAGGTCGGCCTGGTAGAACGGCCAGAGCCAGCGGTCCAGATGGCCCAGGTTGATGCAGCCGGCGTGGTCATCCCACGAGCTACCCAGCCAGATCGCCCAGAACAGCTGCAGCGTCTCGGCCATCGTCCGCGGCGGGTGGTGGGCCACGTGCAGGCAAGCCTGGCGCATGCGCTCCAACTCCCGGCGCCGCACTTGCGATGCGTCTGCCTGGGCGGCCCCGGCCGCGTCGGCGGCGTTCCGCAGCAGCGTCCCCAGGCCGTCCAGCACGATCAGGAAAGACTCGTACGCCTCCCGCCGCTCGCCCTCGGCCCGATCCCGGCGGGCGCGGATGGTGGCGGCCACGCCGTCGATTCCCTCACGCAGGATGGGCCCGAGGTCCAGTTCGCAATGGCCCGTCTGGCCGCCTGGCCAGGGGTGGTGCTCCTGGAGGCACTGTCGGGCGGCGGCCCCTTCGGCGGGCGTGAATTCGAGGTCGGCGAAGGGTCGGCCGACGATCATCTCGTACTCATGCAGGACGAATCGCCGGGCAGCCATGCAGTCACGCACGGCCTGGGCACGGCGGATCTGCCACGGCTGCCCCTCGGACGCCTGCAGGCTCCGGGCCTCGATGACAGGCAGCGGCCCCTTGCCGGGCGGACGTTCCCGGTCGTCGCGCACCAGCCGCTCGCGCATCTGCGCCGTGCGCAGGGCCCAGTCCGCCTGGACCGTCTGGTGAGTGTTCATCGTCTGTTCCCTTCAATCTTGGTAACCGTTCACGCCTTGGCGAACAGTAGCGAAGGCGTGGGGGGATTTGACCAATGAGCGTGAAGGCTGTCTACCAGGAACTGGAATGTCGAACGGCCGTGACGGGCGCAGGTGGCCCGCGCCGTCCAGATGCGCTCGTTCCAACGCTGGCCCCAGTCGCTCCGCGTCCCCTGCGTCACCTTCCGGTCCAGGACCACGAACCGGATCGCCTGCTCGGTCAGATTGTTCGTCGGCGGCGTCCCGGACTCGTGCAGGAACGTGAAGTACTTTTGTCCGTGCCTGCACAACCGACGGCTCAGCCGGCGCGCATCGGCATCCTCCGGCGGCTGGCCCGCCAGGTGCAGGAACTCCCGCCGATAGCGGCTCGTCGCCCGGGCGAAGCCCACGCCCGTCATGTCCCCGGCGCGATGCAGCGTGCCGAACAGCGACCGCAGCCTCTTGAGCAGTCCCGTGGCCCAGGCCCGCAGCGCCGCGCTGCGGTTCCCCTGAAGGAACCGCACCTCCCGAATCAGGTGCGCCAGGCAGTATTGCACCCGCGCGCCCGACTTGGCGACGTACTTGCGGTACGCCCCGAAGAAGTCGCAGTTCAACACGCCCCCGAACGCCTCGCCCAGCGCCTCCAGCAGCACGCCCGAGCCCCGGGACCGGTCGATCTTGAACAACGTGAATCGCTCGGCCCGGAAGCACCAGGTCCAGTGGGTCGTGCCGGCGTCCTTGTGCCCCGTCTCGTCCACCCCCAGGTGCGGCTCGTCCGCCACCAGGCCGGCCAACTCGTCATAGGCCCGGCCCAACGCGTCGCCCGCCTTGCGGACCGTCTTGGCCAACTGGCCCCGGCTGACCGTCACGCCGACCACGTCCCGCAGGAACGTCTGCACCGTAGAGTACGACGCATGGCAGACGCCCTTCAGATGCGCCACCAGCGCCGACAGGCGCAGCCCCAGCAGACCGCCCCGCCGCACCTGCGCGGGCAAGGGCGCGGTGACGATCCGGCCCGTGGCCCGACAGCGGTACCGTCGGGCCCGATGCTCGGTCACCACGAAGGGACGCTCGACCAGCTCGATCTGCTGCACGATCCGCCACTGGTTCAGGGGCTCCAGTCCCGGCCGCTCCGGTCAGGCTGTCTGCCCATGGGCTCGGCTAAGCGCCGCGTCCGCGCGGGCCGTCAGGGCCTCCTCGATCGGCTTCAGCGGGCAGAGATTCGCCTCATACGCCCCCTGCCGGAGGATGTCGTCAGTCGGCAGGTAGCCGACGAAGTCGTTGGCCAGTGAGATCAGCAGCGTCCGGGGGAACGGGCTACGCTGTTGCAGCTTTCGGCGGTACTCGCTGACGGCCTCGCCAGGCAGCCCCAGCAGCGCCAGCGAGCCC
>JAWLCG010000331.1:0-5730 GCA_041687295.1 Phycisphaerae bacterium
CGAGGCGGTGGGGGACGTAGAAGCTCGCCTCGGCCCCGACGAGCTTGAGGCAGGCGTGCAGGATGGCCACGCCGGTGATGCCGTCGACGTCGTAGTCGCCGTAGATGGTGATCTTCTCACCGGCGCGGACCGCCGCGGCCAACCGCTGGGCGGCCTGCTCGGCCCCGTGCAGCAGGGCCGGGTCGTGCAGGTCGCTCAGCCGGGGCTGGAGGAAGCTCTTGCCTGCCTCGAGGCTCGACAGGCCGCGGTTATGCAGGCACTGGGCCACCAGCGGGCTGCTGCCCAGCCGGGCCGCCATCTCGCCGGCGCCGTCGAAGGGCGGGGCGATGTTCCAGTGATAACAGCCGGGCCTCCACTGCCGTGCCATGGGCGCTTCCTTCCGCTTGCGGTGAAAGGCTGATTATAGCCCCCCCGCCCGCGGGGGCCAAGGCTGGAGACCCCGGCGGCGGCCCGCCGGTCCGGACCGCTTGCCCCTTGGCAGCAGCGGGGCGATGGGCGAGTATGATGGACGATGACGGACGACGCGAAAATCCTGGCCGTGCACCCCGGGGCGCTGGGGGATGTCATTCTCTTCGGCCGGCTGCTGGAGCGGCTGGGCGGGCCGGTGACGCTGGCGGCCCACGGTGAGAAGGCCCGGCTGCTGGCGGGGCTGGGCGTCGCGGCCCGTGCGCTCGACTTCTCGCTGCTGCCGATGCACGAACTCTTCAGCGACCAGCCGCTCGATCAGGGCGCCCTGGCGACGCTGCTGGGCGGGCACGACCGGCTGGTCAGCTGCTTTGCCGGCGGGAACCTGGCCGCCGAGATGCGTCTGGCGGCCGCGTGCGGGGCCGGCTCGTCGGCGTTCCTGCCGATCCGCCCCCCGCCCGAGGCCCAGGCGCACCTCACGGCCATCTGGTTCGACATGCTGGGCCTGACCACGCGCGAGCCGGGGGAGTTTGCCGCCTGGCCCGTGCCGCCGGCGTGGCGGCAGGCGGCCGGGGCGGCGCTGGCCGGGGCCCAGGTGCCGGCGGGGCAGGCGGTGGTGGTGCTCGCCCCGGGCGCCGGGGCGCGGCGCAAATGCTGGCCGCTGGAGAACTTCCTGGATCTGGCCGGACGCCTCGCCGCGGCCGGGGGTTTTCAGCCGGTGCTGCTGCTCGGGCCGGTGGAGTTGGAGCAATGGCCGGCGGGGGAGGTGCAGGAGGTTGCCGGACGGTCCCTGGCCATGCTGGCCAGCCCGCCGCTGGAGACGCTCGCCGGCGTGCTGGCGGGGGCATCGGCCTTTGTCGGCAACGACTCCGGCGTCGGGCATCTCGCCGCGGCCGTCGGGTGCCGGACGCTCAGTCTCTTCGGCCCGACCTGCCCGACGCACTTCGCCCCGCTGGGCCCGCACGTCCTGCCGCCGCTGTGGCGCGAGCCTATCGAACTCATCAACGTCTCAGAAGTGCTTGATCAGCTGAAACTTGCGCTCCCATGAGCGACCGATCGCGCCCTCGGAGGGCGTCACTGACCGCTGCCGCTCGTCATTCGACGCTGGCCACTTGTCGGTCAGCCCGGCCCCAGCCGGCCGAAAACGTCCAGGTGGCGGTCGGTGACCATCTCGACCTGCAACTCAAGCCCGGCCTGCTCGAGCTGGCGGCGGACCTCGCCGACGGTGAAGGCCGCCAGCAGCGAGCGGTAGAACTCCTGCTGAAGCAGCGGGCTTTCGTGCATGGCGTAGTGGTTGACCAGGTCGCGGGCGTGCTTCTCGCTCCGCGGCCGGGCCAGGTCGCGCAGGAAGACCACCGCCCCGGGCCTGCCCACGCGGCGGATTTCGGCCCACAGCGGCCCCGGCTCGGGCAGGTGGTGCAGGATGCTGTTGGAGAAGATCACGTCGAAGCTTGCCGCCGGCAGGGCGGTCGCCTTCGCGTCGGCCTGGAGCAGGCGCAGGCGGTCGGCCAGGCCCGCCCGCTCGACGACGGGACGCGCCAGCTCCAGCATGGCCTCCGAGGCGTCGACGGCGGTGACCTGCCAGCCCGGGTGGCGGCGGAGAACCCGCACGGGGATGTCGCCCGGCCCGGTGCCCAGCTCCAGGGCGGCTGCGGCCTCCAGCCCGGCGGTCAGCTGGAGCAGCCTGTCGACGAACGCCTGGTTGGGCTCGTGGAAGTCCGCCTGGGCGTAGGCCCGGGCCTCGGCGGGGTCGTCCATGAGCTCCGGTTCGCACTGTCGCGGCATGTGGGGCATCGGCGGCTCCGGTTGGGGGCGATCGAGTGTTTTCTCCACGATACCCCGGGCGGGGCGGGCTCCGCAAGGCCGGCCGGGGGATGCGGAAAATCTCGCGGCCGATTTGCCTTGGGCCTGGCGGCGAACCTACACTTCCTGTGTCGCCCGAGCGCCTGACGCCCCGGCCGGCGGATCGACCGGCCCGGCAGCGGCGGGCGGACAACCGAATATCGTATTTATGCTCGTCGAGGGTGCCCGAGCTCCAGCCCAGGACAGTCTTGGCGAGCCCCTGTTCTCCAAAGGTCCCGCAGCAGAAGCAGCAAGCCCCGGCCAGGCCCAACCGCCTGACCGGGGCTTACTCTATTTAATGACGAATGACGATCTGCCGTCGGCGTCTCCCGCGTGCAACCAAGTTGCACGCCCTACGGGGCAATGACGGATGACGATCTGTCCTCGGCGGCAGCAGAGCAGCGCGCCTCTGTGTCCTCAGTGCCTCTGTGGCCCATCAGGGCAAGCCACGGGCCGCCGTCGGCGTCTCCCGCGTGCAACGAGTTGCACGCCCTACGGCACCGGCTAGTGACTTCCGGCTACTGACTACTGGCTACCGACTACTGGCTACCGGCTACTGACTTCTGGCTCGCGGCTACTGTCCCTGGACGGCGGTGATGGCGGTGATGAGGACGATGTCCTCGACGCTGCAGCCGCGGGAGAGGTCGTTGATGGGCTTGGCCAGGCCGGTCAGCAGCGGGCCCAGGGCCGTCGCCCCGCCCAGCCGCTCGGTGAGCTTGTAGCCGATGTTGCCGCTGGTGAGGTCGGGGAAGATCAGCGTGTTGGCGTGCCCGGCCACGGGCGAGCCCTTGGCCTTGCGCGCGCCGATGTCGGGGACGATGGCCGCGTCAAGCTGCATTTCGCCGTCGACGTTGAGGTCCGGGCGGCGGGCCTTGACCAGCGCGGTGGCCTCGATGACCTTCTGCACGGCCGGGCTGTGGGCTGAGCCCTTAGTCGAAAAGCTCAGCATCGCCACGACCGGGTCGACCCCCAGCAGCGCGCGGCAGGCCTCGGCGGCGGCGATGGCGATGTCGGCCAGCTGCTCGACGCTCGGCTCGGGCACCACGCCAGTGTCGGCGAAGATCAGCGCCCCGTCCACGCCGACCGCCTCGACCTGCGTGAGCATGATCGAGCAGGCGCTGACGGTCTTGATGCCCCTGGCCGTGCCCACGCCGAACAGGGCGGCCCGGACGGTGTCGGCCGTCGGGCAGATGCTGCCGGCGACCATGCCCTCGACGCGACCGGCCCCGACCATCATGGCGCCGTAGTAGACCACTTTGCGGAGGATGGCGTCGGCGTCGTCGAGGGTCATGCCCTTGGCCTTGCGCTTCTCGTAGAGGGCCTGGACGTACCTGCCGCGATCGGCGTCGGTCAGGTGGTTGACGATCTCCACGCCGCCCAGCTCGACCCCGGCGGCGGCGGCGTCGGCGGCGATCTTCTCCGGCTCGCCCAGCAGGACGACCTGGGCGTACCGCCGGGCGGTGATCTCGGCGGCGGCCTTCAGGACGCGGATGTCCTCCGTCTCGGGCAGGACGATGCGGCGGGCGGCCCGGATGGCCTGGGCGGTGATTTTGTCGACGACGACGGTGCTCATGACGTTGCCTTTGATTCAGGATGCAGGTACGATGGCCGCCGAATCAGACAAGCGGCCCCGCGACGATACCGCGCCGCCGCGGGTCTGTCGAGCCTCCAGATGAATTCACGACATCGCCACGCGATGGACAAGTTGCAGGTTCTCCTGGCCGCCGTGGCCGCCGTCGGCGCGGTGCTGCTGCTGGGTGACCGCCTGCTGCCCGTCGGGCCGGGGGAGCCGGTGCTGCTGGTGGTCTCCGCAGCGCCGGCGCTGCTGGGCGCGGCGGGCCTGACGCTGGGCCTGGCGCTGGCGGTGGGGCTGCTGACGCTGTGGGCGCGCCCGGCGGGGGCGATCGGAGCGATGCTGCTGGGGCTGGGCGCCCTGAGCCTGCTCTCGCCTCCCCTGCGCAATACCCTGTGGTACCGCCCCGGGCCCCTGGAACAAGTCTTCCCCGCGATGGCGCTCGAACTGCTGCTCTGGGCCGGCCTGGTGCTGCTGGGGCAGGTGGTGCTGCTGGCGGTGCGGGTGGGGGTCTGGCGACTCCGGCCGGGGTGGTTCGCCCTGCCGACCGACGCCAGGCCTGCCGGGTGGGCAGGTTCTCTCGCCGGGGTCGTCGCGGCGGAGTCGCCCGCCGAGGCTCCCCGGGTGGCGGGCGGCCTGACGAATTTCTGGGCCATCGCCGGCGGTGCGCTGCTGGTAGGCCTGGGCGTCGCGACGGTGCTGCTGCAGGGGCTGCTGCAGTCGCCCGACCGCGGGCAGATCGTCTTCGCGGTGCTGGTGAGTTTCTACCTTGGTGGGCTCGTCGCCCACCAGGTCTTCCCGACGCGCCTGATCCCGGTGGCCTGGCTGATGCCGCTGGGGGTCGGCAGCGTGTTCTACGTTCTGGCCGCCATCGCCCCGCTGGGGCAGGGGCCCATCGCCTGGGTGCGCGTCAGCCTGCTGGCGCGCGTGCTGCCGGTGGACTACCTCGCCCTGGGTGGCGCCGCGGCCGTGATGGGCTTCTGGACCAGTCAGCGGCTGGCGATTGCCCGCCGGCTGGCCGCGGACCAGAACCCTGAAGGAGCCAGACAGCCATGACCCAGCCCGTTGTCGGAGCGCAGCTGTTCACGCTGCGGGATTTCTGCAAGACCCCCCAAGACCTCGCCGCCACGCTCAAGAAGGTCCGCCAGATCGGCTACACGGCCGTGCAGCTGTCGGGCATCGGTCCGATGCCCGCCCAGGCCGTCGCCGACGCCGTCGCCGCCGCCGGGCTTAAGAGCCCCGCGACGCACGTCGGCTGGGGGCGGTTCAAGGACGACCTGGACGGCCTGATCGCCGACCACAAGCTCTGGGGCGCGCCGCACTCAGCCGTGGGGTCGCTGCCGAAGGAGTACTTCTCGGCCGAGGGGCTGGAGCTGTTCGCCCGCGAGCTGCCGCCGATCGCCGAGCGCCTGGCGGCGGAGGGGATGACCTTCTCGTTCCACAACCACAGCAACGAGCTGGCCCACATCGACGGCAAGTGCTGGCTGACGAAGCTCTACGAGACCATTGCGCCGGAGCACCTGAAGGTCGAGATCGACACCTACTGGATCACCGCCGGCGGCGGCGACCCGGCGGCGTGGGTCGCCCGCTACCCCGGAAGGCAGCCCCTGCTGCACTTCAAGGACATGATCGTCGAGTTCGACCGCACGCAGAAGTTCGCGCCCGTCGGCGACGGCAACCTCAACTGGCCGGCCATCATCGACGCCGCCCGCAAAGCCGACGTCGAGTGGATCTTCGTCGAGCAGGACAACGCCTACGGCGCCGACCCGTTCGAGTGCCTGGCCCGCAGCTACAACAACCTCGTCAAGCTCGGCCTGAAGTAGACGGCCAGACGGGAACGATCACCTTCGCGCGGCGGGTCTGCGGGCCCGCCGCGTTTAATGCGCCGCCGGCCGAGAGACGGTCATTCG
>JAWLCG010000332.1:0-5723 GCA_041687295.1 Phycisphaerae bacterium
CCCGCCGTAGGCTGGGGCGCAGCGTAAGCGCAGCCCCACCTTCACCGGGCCCCCCGAGCCCACACGTCCGATGGGCAAATGGCCTGGGCCGGGTGCCATGGCCGCTGGCGGCCATGCGAAGGGGGCAGCGCGTCGCGAAGGCGGTCGGCCCCGGCCGGGGGGCGGGGCGTTGGCGGGGATGGCCGTTTGGGGCGGGCTGGGCAGGGGCGGACTCAACCTGGCCGCGAGCGGCCAGGGCACCCGGCGGTCTGGGGATCGTGGCGGCTCGGGGGTGACGCACTGGCCGGGGGGCGGCGGGACTCCCCTCAGCCTGGCTGAGGGTTTCGGGGCGTATGGCGCGAATAGTTACGATTCCCACTGCTCAGGGCCCACCCGGGTCGCGGTGCGGGGATCGGGCCCGGCCGGCGGGGCCGGGGGGTGTGTGCTGAAACGAACCCAATTGGCGGCGGGGCCGGGGGCGGGGATCCAGCACTCGCGCCACCTGGCCCTGGCGAAGCGAACCCGATTGTGCCCGGCGCAGGACTCGGGCGCGGTGAGACTTACGCCATCGGGCGTCCTGACGAAACGAACCCAATTGCCCCCGGCGCAGGACGCGGGCGCGCCGAGGCTTACGCCGTATCCCGCCCGGCCGGAACGAACCCAATTCCGGCCCGGCCGCCCCCGCCGGTCGGCCTGGAGGCCGTGCGGGTGGCGGCCGTCCTGCGGGCCCTGGGGGCGTCGGCGAAAGGCTGAAGGACGCGAAAAAGGCCTACGCGATCGCCTGGTGGAGCTATATAATCGTGCAAATGCTGACAGAGTCGAAGATCCCGGCCCCCCGCTATCGCGCGGCCGCTGTGCGTCGGGGTACCACTCCGCCCTGAGCGCTCGCGGCCCCCTCTGGCCGAGCCTGTTGGCTTGCACTCCCTGGCCGCCCTCGCGGCCTGTCGCCCGCCGAGTTGCCGGCGACGCTTCGCCCCTGAGCTTCAACTTTGGGACTCACCCTATGGATACCCTACATCGCGTTTCGCACCAGGAGGTCACCCGCCGGCGGACCTTCGCGATCGTCTCGCACCCCGACGCGGGCAAGACCACGCTGACCGAGAAGTTCCTGCTCTACGGCGGGGCCCTGGGCCTGGCCGGGTCGGTGACGGCCCGCAAGAATCAGCGGGCCACCACCAGCGACTGGATGGAGCTGGAGAAGAAGCGCGGCATCTCGATCAGCTCGACGGTGCTGCAGTTCGACTACCAGGGCTACCGCATCAACCTGCTGGACACGCCGGGCCATAAAGACTTCTCCGAGGACACCTACCGCGTGCTGACGGCGGTGGACGCAGCCGTCATGGTCATCGACGCCGGCAAGGGCATCGAGAGCCAGACCCGCAAGCTCTTCGAGGTTTGCCGCCTGCGGGGCGTGCCGATCTTCACCTTCATGAACAAGCTCGACCGGCCCACGCTGGACCCGCTGGCGTTGCTGGACGAGTTGGAGAGCGTGCTGGGCATCGCCGCCTACCCCATGAACTGGCCGCTGGGCACGGGCAGGGACTTCCGCGGCGTATGGGACCGGCGTGCCCGGCTGGCGCACCTCTACGAGCGGACGGCCGGCGGGGCGTACCGGGCGCCGGTCTCGATGGTCGGCCTGGACGACCCGCGGCTGCGCGAACGGCTCAACGAGGCCACTCACCAGACGGTGTGTGAGGAGCTGGAGATGCTCGAGGGCGCGGGGGCCGAGTTCTGCCCCGCCGAGGTGCTGGCCGGGCGGACTACGCCGGTCTACTTCGGCAGCGCCCTGAACAATTTCGGCGTGCAGCTGCTGCTGGACGGCTTCCTGGAGCATTCCGCCCCGCCCACGGGCCGGCGCAGCGGCGAGCGCCTCATCGAGCCGAGTCACCCGCAGTTCAGCGGCTTCGTCTTCAAGATCCAGGCCAACATGGACCCGCGCCACCGCGACCGCATCGCCTTCGTCCGCGTGGTCTCGGGCAAGTTCGAGCGGGACATGACCGTCACGCACCCGCGGACGGACAAGACCATTCGGCTGTCCAACGCAGCCAAGCTGTTCGGCCAGGACCGCGAGACGGTCGACGAGGCCTACGCCGGCGACGTGGTGGGCATCGTGGGCAACGCGAAGTTCGCCATCGGCGACACGCTGAGCGAGGACCCGGCCATCGTGTACGACGAGATCCCCCGCTTCGCCCCGGAGTGCTTCGCGTACCTGGAGAACCCCACGCCCTCGAACTTCAAGCGGTTCCGCGACGGGCTCGAGCAGCTGCTGCAGGAGGGCGTGGTGCAGAGCTACGAGCTGCCCGACGCCGCCCGCAAGGTGCCCCTGCTGGGGGCCGTGGGCCCGCTGCAGTTCGAGATCGTGCAGTACCGCCTCGAGAGCGAGTACGGGGCGGCCTCGCGGGTCGAGAACGCGCCGTGGACGCTCGCCCGCTGGCTCGACCCGACGGCCGACCTGGCGGGCCTGACGATGCCCTACGGCGCCAAGCTGGCGACAGACAGCCAGGGCCGACCCGTCGTGCTGCTGCCGGACGAGTGGGCCCTGCGCCACTTCCAGGACCGCAACCGCGACGTGGCCGTCCGCGAGGTGCCCTTCCCCGACCCCTCGGCGGAGCTGTCGGCCCCGTAGGACGGCCCCGGACGAACGCAGAGCCCCTGTTGGAAGGGACAGCATGGACAAGAAGACACGCAAACGAATCCAGACGCTCAGGGAGAGACTCCAGAGCCGCCAGCAGGCCCTGGCCGGCGCCAAGCAGCAGCCCGACGACCGCGGGGAGCTCGAACGCCTCGAGCAGGAGATCGCCGCCATTCGCGAGGAACTGCGGACGCTGGCCGAACACTGACGCCGCCCAGCGAAAGAGGAGCCGATGGCACCACTGTTTGAAGAGCTCGACTATCAGCCGACGCCGCTGGGCGATCTGGTCCTCCGCCGTCGCCGTTCGCCTTCGGTGGCCGACGCGTGGGTGTACGAGGTGACCCTCGCCGGCGAGATGCTGATGTCCAGCACGGTCAACGCCAGCGAGCGGGCCCTGGCGCAGCTGGCCCTGGAGGCCCTGGGCGATCGGCCCGTCGAGGTGCTCGTCGGCGGCCTGGGGCTGGGCTATACGGCCGGGGCCGCGCTGGAGCACGCCAACGTGCAGCGCCTGGTGGTGGTGGAGCTGCTGGCGCCCGTGATCGACTGGCACCGCCGCCGGCTGGTGCCCCTGGCCGAGAAGCTGATCGACGACCCGCGGTGCTCGCTGGTCGAGGGCGACTTCTTCGAGCACGTCGGGCCCGGCTCGTCGGCTGGCCCGTACGACGCGATCCTGCTGGACATCGACCACGCCCCCGACTGCTGGCTGCACGATCGGCACGGCGACTTCTACACCGCCGACCGCCTGGCCGCCCTGGCCGCCCACCTGAGGCCGGGCGGGGTCTTCGGCCTGTGGTCGGCGTGGGCGCCCCCGCCGGAGTTCCTGGCAACCCTGGCCGAGGCCTTCCCCCGCGTCCAGCCGCACGAGGTGCCCTTCTTCAACCCCCACGTCAACGAGATGGACGCCAACTGGGTGATCCTCGCCGACAGCCCGCAGTAACGCAGGGCCGGCACCTCGTTGCCGGCGGGATGGACCCTCTGCCGATCGCGCCTGCGGGCCCGCAAGGCGCCTCCGGCCCAAGCCCACGGATTGCCATCCTGTGATATCTACACATATCTTGTATCCCCGTCCGGGTCGGCAGAGTCCATCGCCCTGCAGATCCCGGCCAGCCCCCCCCTGGGGGTCCCTGCGCGACAGGCGGACCGCCCTTTTGGAGTGCGGCGGCTTGACACCGCTTTGGCTGGCTCAACCTGGGGAGGCCCCGGGAGCCCGCGGGTGGCGCATCCTCGGCGCCGATGACTGGACGGCGTGGGCAGGTTCGGGTAAGGTTTGGGGGTGGACGCCGGACGGGGAGGTCCGTCGGGGCACGTCGAAGGGGTTTGCGTTCAGCAAAAGGGGAATCGCATGGTTCGTCATCTGTGTGTGGCGCTGGCTGCGATGGCGGCGTGGGGCTCGGTAGCGGTGGCCGACGAGGTGTGGGTGGGGCCTTTGCCGTATCGCGACGTGACGGTCGTGGGGGTGGAGGGCTCGGCCCTGATCTTCGTGTGCAACGGCAACCGGACGCTCAAGCCGCTCACCGACGTCACCACGATCAACCTTCGCGGGCAGGACGCCTTCAACCAGGCCGAGACGTTCCTGGGCCAGGGGCTGTTCGATCAGGCCGTCGGGGCCTACGAGCAGGCCTTGCGCGTGGCGGGGCCGGAACATCGGACGCTGGTGCTGCACCGCCAGACGCTCGCCCGCGAGAACCGTCGGCCCGGCCTGCCGGCGCCGGCGGCGCCCAAGCCGCAGGCCGGCCGCTGCCCCCACTGCAACGACACCGGCCTGATGCGCTGCGGCGACTGCCTGCGCCTCGGCCAACCCACCGGCCGAGCCCCCTGCCCCGACTGCGGCGTCCGCGGCCGGGTGACCTGCCCCAGCTGCAAGGGGGCCTGGGGCGTCAAGTGCGGCCTCTGCAGCGGCACGGGGAAGATCAAGGTCGACAAGCCCGCCCCCCAGCGCAACCCCCACGCCGACCAGCGCGTCCGCTCCACCAGCATCGTGCGGACGGAGTATCGGCCCTGCACCTACTACTCGACCACGCGGCAGGGCTGCAACGGCACCGGGTACTTCCGCACGACCAACGGCTACTCGCCGGGGCCTTGCAGCCAGTGCGGCGAGCAGCCCGAGCGGCAGCGGGGCACGATCAAGTGCCCCACCTGCAACGGCGCGGGCATGCACGGGCCCTGCACCACCTGTGCCGGCGAGAAGCGCCTGACGTGCATCCACTGCGACAAGGGCGCCCAGTCGGCCGGCGTGCCGGGGCCGGTGGCGGGCATGGCCACGCTGGCCGCCAGTGACGGCTTCGCCGACCCCGCTGCTACCGCCGACCCGGGGGTGTGGCGCTTCGAGCTGCCCCGCGCCCGCGCCGCCAAGGCCAGCTACGACCAGCAGGTCCGCCTGGCCCACTCGCAGTACCAGCAACGGCTCAGCGACCTGCGGGCCCAACTCGCCCTGGACCTCGAGGCCGCCATGACCGAGGCCACCCAGGCCGGCAACCTCGACGAAGCCCTGCGCATCCGCGACGCCCGCGACGCCATCGAAGCCGGCACCGCCATCCCCCCCACCGACGGCAGCACGTAGCGCCATGGGCAATGGCCCCGGTTCCCCGCCGGCCAGTGGGCTACCGCGGCGGGGCCAGCGAGCGGATGCGGTCGAGGTCGAGGGGGCCCGTGGCGCCCCAGCCGCGTTTACCGGCGGGGATGTCGGGGCGGAAGGCCTCGTAGAGGTCGTAGGCGACGCGCTCGAACTCGTCGGGGGCGAAGGCCTCGGCCAGGGCGGTCATGGCGTCGCGGACGGCCTCCAGCGAGGGGCCGAACTTGGCCCGGAGGTACCGCTCGACGGCGGCCGGGTCGATCGGCTCGTCCTTCACGACGGCCCGCAGGCCCCCGTCGGTCTGGGTAACGGGGACGGGTCGACCACAGACCTCGACGCGCTGCTCTGCAGCAGGCCGTTGGCCGGGCTGGGCCTGTTTGGGCTCGAAGATCCCCAGCCGTCGGCCCTTGCTCTGTGCGTTCAGGCCGGCCATCGCCTTGCCCAGCGTCAGGGCGGCCGATTCGTCGTGGCCGAGGCGATGGGCGACGACCGCGCCCCACAGCGTCAGCACGGGGGCCCGGTTGATCTCGATGCTCTGTC
>JAWLCG010000333.1:0-5655 GCA_041687295.1 Phycisphaerae bacterium
CCTCCTGCAGGGCCCAGGCCGGCGCCACTGGCAGGGGCTGGTCGGTCTGCACGAAGCGGATGGCCGGGTGGGCCTCGCTGCGCAGCAGCGTCACGCGGAGTTCGGGGGCGTCGGGCTGGGCCTGGCGGTCGAGCCAGGCCTCGAGCTTCGCCAGCGTCTGGCCCAGCCGGGCCGGGTCGCGCACGTCGATCCACAGGGCCGTGCCCGTGCCCAGCCCGCCCAGCGACGGGGCCGAGGCCAGCACCATCCGCTCGCCCAGGGCGGCCAGCAGATCCCTCTGGAGGGAGAGGTCCAGCTCGGCCTCGACGTGGGCGACCATCGCGTCGAGGGCCTGGGCCTGCTCGGGGTCCAGGGCGGTGAGCACCCGGCGGAGCCCCTCGAGCCAGCCGGCCGGCTGGACGCGCCAGGCGGCCGCCGCCAGGGCGTCGGCGGGGACGATCTGGAACACGTCGGAGACCAGCGGCTCGCCGTCGGCGACGGCCAGCAGGCCGCGGTGGGGCCCCGGCGAGAGCAGGCGGGTCTGGCTGAGGATGCCGCGGTTGTGCACCCGCATGGCCGAGGCGATGGCCGAGGTGCGGTCCAGGCCCAGGGCCTCCAGCAGGCCGGCGATGTTGGCGTCGGGCTCGGCCATGGCGGCCAGTTGGGTCCGCAGGGTCGCAGCGTCGAGGTAGAAGGCGAGCTGGACGTGCTCGCCATCGACGGCCGACCAGGCCTGGGCGAAGCCGGGTGTCGCCGGCAGGCCCCCCTCTCCGCCGGCCGGTCGCAGGCTGGCCGGGTCGAAGGCCCCCACCGCCACGAAGAACACCTCGCCCGCGCTGCCGAAGGCCACCGGCACGCCCTGGGGCATCACCAGCCGATGGTAGCTGAGCGTGCCGGCCTGCACCTGCTCGATCGTCAGCTCCGGCGGGCGCTGGGCCAGCAGGGCGTCGAGGTGGCGCAAAAAGGCCGCCCGGTCCCGCCCCAGATCCAGCAGCAGCACGCCGCCGGGCAGGCCCTGGCGAGGCGGCACGACCCCGACGGCCGCCCGGTGGGGCCAGGCCAGCTTCGCCATCTCCCAGGCGTGCTCGACGACAGCCTGGCCGGCCGGGGAGCCCAGCTCGGCCTGCAGGCGGGGCTTGAGGGCCCCCATCACGCCGGCCAGCTGCGGGCTGTTGACGAACTGGCCCATCAGCGAGCCGTCGAAGGCGACGTTCCGCCCGGCCCAACCCACGTAGAGGGCCACATCTTCCGGCAGCCGATCAGCCAGGGGGGCCTCAGCCCCGGCCGGCATCGCCCACATGCCCAACAGCAGTGTCGACAGCAGGATGGTCGCTCGCATGAAACGCTCCTTCCACAGAGAAATTGACGGGACACCCCCGTCCCCCGGGCCGCTGGGGGGTAAGCATAGCGCGCCGCCGGCCGGGCCGCAAGGCCGAGCCGACCCCGGCAGCGTTGCCCCCGGGCCGGACGGTTGGTAGCATGGACGCCATGATGCAGCTGACCGACATCGTGGGCCAGTCCGCCGCCGTCGCCTTCCTCGCCGGCGTGCTGGCCGGGGACCGGCGACCCCACGCCTTCCTGTTCGCCGGGCCCGACGGCGTGGGCCGACGCACCACCGCCGAGGCCCTGGCCGCCATCCTGCTGTGCCACAACCCCCGCAGCGCCCCCAACGCCGGGCGCCTCGCCGGCCTGGCCGACGAGGCCCCCGTGCCGGCCGCCTGCGAGCTCTGCCCCAGCTGCCGGGCCTTCGACGCGGGTACCCACGCCGACTACCAGCTCGTCCGCAAGGAGCTGGCCCGCTACAGCGAGGATTCCTCCGTCCGCGGGCGGGTGATGCAGGACCTGGGCATCCACGTGATCCGCGAGTTCCTGATCGACCCGGCCAACCGCCGCAGCGCCCAGGGCCAGGGCAAGGTCTTCGTCATCCGCCAGGCCGAGCTGATGAGCGTCGCCGCCCAGAACGCACTGCTCAAGACCCTCGAGGAGCCCCCGCCCGGCGTGACGCTGGTGCTGCTGTGCCCGACGCCGGCCGAGCTGCTGGCGACCATCCGCAGCCGATGCGCCCTGGTGCGCTTCGGGCCGCTGGGGCGGAGCTTCGTGGCCGATCGACTCGCGGCCGCGGGCGTCGAGCCGGCCGAGGCCGACTTCTGGGCCGGCTACACCGCCGGCAGCATCGGCCAGTCGCACCGGCTGGCGGAGATGGGGCTCTACGCGATCAAGCGCGAGCTGGTCGACCGCCTGGCCGCCCTGGCCGACGGGCCCGACCCGGAGCTGGGCGACTGGCTGCTCGCCCAGGCCGACACGCTCACCGACATCCTCACCTCAGCGGATAAGCAGCTGGCCCGGTCGCTGGCGGGCCGACAGGGCGCCGGCGAGCTGCTGGCCCTGATCGCCAGCGTCTACCGCGACGCGATGAGCCTTTCCGCCGGCCGACCCGAAGCCCTGGTCCACGCCGACCAGCCCGACGCCGTCGCCCGCCTGGCCGACACCCTCGGCCTCGACGGCGCCGTCGAGGTCGTCGAGCAGCTCGCCCGCTACGAACAGCTGCTCTGGGCCAACCTCAACGCCAAAGTCGTCTGGGACAACGTCGTCCTCACCTGCGCCACCGGGGCGCCCCTGGACGTGTAAGTCCAATGTGGGTTCCGGATTGCGGGTTGCGGATGGTTGCGGATTAACGAGGCTGGCGCCCCCTCCGACGACCCCCTCATCTCCAAGCCCACGGATGGAGCGGCGAGCAAAGCGAGTCGCGCAATCCGTGGGGATCGCCGGCGGGCTGTCCCAATGAGGTCCTGGGAACCCCCGGGTCCCCCCAGCAAAATAGGTGACTGTCCCGGGTTTAAATGCACCATTATACAGTGGATTGCGTGGGGGTGGGGGGATGGATTGCGATGGCTGCGGAGCGTGCGGGCGCAGTATGGAGTGCGGCGATGCAATCGCCGCTTTGGATCGAGGGCGGCCAAGCCAAAGCGGCGATTTTATCGCCGCACTCCATATTCCCCAGGCGGCGCGGAGGGGGGCTGCGGCTTGTATGGGGGGGCTGGGGCGGATATAAGGGAGCGCTTGGTTGTACCCGCCGACTCCGGAGAGGCCTGCATGAAGAATTTCTTCCGTTCGGTCCGCTACCTGCTGCCCTACCGCGCCCGGCTGATCGGGGCGCTGGTGTGCGTGCTGGCGATCAGCGTGCTGTGGGCGGGCGGGCTGTCGATCATCCTGCCGGTGACGCGGGTGCTGATCACCGATGAGGGCCTGCATGGCTGGGCCGACCAGAAGGCCGTCCACCAGGCCCTGGGGGCGGTGACGATCCGTCAAGAGCTCAGCGGGCCCCTCGGCCAGGCCGACCCCCGCGAGCCGCTGGCCGACGTGGCCCTGGTGACCGAGGTGGACGCCAAAGGCCCTGCCGCCGCAGCCGGCATTCGGCCAGGCGACTGGCTGGTGGGCCTGGCCGAGGGCGACGACCGTCAGCTGATGGGCTTTGCCCGCCTGCACGAGTCGCTGGCCGACCGGCGCGACCGGGGCGACTGGCCGCTGGTCGTCCGCCGGCCTGACGCGCCGCTGGAGGTCGTGCGGGCGAGTCCCAAAGAGCTGGATCTCTCCGAGGCCCTGCTGGCCGACGTGATGGACCGGGTGCCCCGGCCGCGTACCGGCATCGAGAAGTGGTACCTGCTGCTGGGGCTGCTGGGGCTGGCCCTGGTGGCGACGATTCTGCGGCAGATCTTCCGCTTCGCCCAGGAGTACATGGTTCAGTCGGCCGTCTACCGGGCGATGATGGACATCCGCGACGCTGCCTACGCCAAGGCCCTGCAACTGCCGCTGGGCTACTTCGCCCGCGAGGGCACCAGCGACACCGCCAGCCGATTCATCAGCGACACCGGCGAGCTGGGCCGCGGGCAGATCACCCTGTTCGGCAAGACCCTCGTCGAGCCGGGCAAGCTGGTGGCCTCGCTGGTGCTGGCGCTGCTGCTGGACTGGAAGCTGACGCTGCTGGCCTGCGTGGCCGGCCCGCCGGTGTTTTTGCTGCTGCGGCGGCTGGGCAAGCTGATGCGCCGCGCGAGCAAGCGGGCCCTGGAGGGCTACTCGAGCATGCTGGGCCGGCTGGAGGAGACGCTGGTGGGCCTGCGGGTGGTCAAGGCGTACACCATGGAGGGGGCGGAGCGGGCCCGCTTCCGCCAGGTCAACCGCCAGCTCTACCGCCAGCAGAAGCGGATCGCCGCCATCGACGCCGGCACCAGCCCGGCCGTCGAGACCCTGGGCATCACCGTGGTGCTGGGCGTGTTGGCCCTGGCGGGCTTCTGGGTGATGAACGATCGGCCCGTGCAGTCCGACAGCGGCCCGCTGAACTGGCTGCTGAACAACCGCATGGACCCCACCGAGTTCCTGGGCATCATCGTGCTGCTGGCGGCGGTGTTCGACCCGGTCCGCAAGCTCTCGTCGGTCGCCAACCGCTTCCACCGCGCCGACGCGGCCGCCGCCCGCATCTTCGAGCTGATCGACCAGACCCCCGAGGCCGACGCCCCCGGCGCCGCCGAGCTGGCCCGCCATGGCCGGGACATCGAGTTCCGCAACGTCCGCTACAGCTACCCCGGCGCCCAGCAGCCCGCCCTGCGCGACGTGGAGCTTCGCATCGAGCATGGCCAGTGCGTGGCGGTGGTGGGCGGCAACGGCTCGGGCAAGACGACCCTGCTGAGCCTGCTGCCGCGCTTCTTCGCCCCCGAGGCCGGCCAGGTCCTCATCGACGGCCAGGACATCGCCGACGTGCGGCTCGAGTCGCTGCGGCGGCAGATCGGCATCGTCACGCAGGAGACGGTCCTGTTCCATGCCACGATCGCCCAGAACATCGCCTACGGCTGCCCGGACGCGACGGACGAGCAGATCCGCTCGGCGGCCCGGCAGGCGTTCGTGGACGAGTTCGTCCAGCAGATCCCCGGCGGCTACGACGCGGTCGTCGGCGAGCACGGCGCGACGCTCTCCGGAGGCCAGCGCCAGCGGATCGCCATCGCCCGGGCCATCCTGCGCGACCCGGCCATCCTGATCTTCGACGAGGCGACCAGCCAGATCGACTCCGAGAGCGAGGCCAAGATCCACCAGGCCCTCGAGCAGTTCATGGCCGGGCGGACCACGCTGCTGATCGCCCACCGCTTCAGCACCGTCGTCAGCGCCGACCGGGTTGTGGTCATGGCCGACGGGCGGATTGTCGATATAGGGAAGCATGACGACCTGGTCCGCCGCTGCGCGGTCTACCGCACGCTGTTCGAGACCCAGCTGGTCGGGCAGTAGCCCCGCCGGCCGGCCCGACCACTGCGCGAGGGGAGAGGACCGGGCGGGTCGCATTGTGATAAGTATTTGTGAAATAAACACTTACTACACAATGACGGCCCCGGGGCGTTTGACAGCGCCTCGCATTGGTGCTACAGTGGCGACCCGACGCGCCCACCGGCCTGGCCTGGCGGGCCCCTGCGCCGGGGCGGGCACTCCCGAAACTCTGCACAAGGCGGTACCCCTGTGTCGGCCGTAGACGCGCGCATCTGGCAGCAGATCATCGAGCACGTGGTGAGCCATGGCGGCAACCTCATCCAGTCCGGGTTCGCGCAGCTCGAGCCGCTGAGCCTCGAGGGGGGCCTGCTGGAGATCCAGGCGCCCGGCCCGGCCCAGCAGCGCTATCTCGCCCAGCACGCGATG
>JAWLCG010000334.1:0-5643 GCA_041687295.1 Phycisphaerae bacterium
CCTCGCGGCGGGCGGAGGCTATCGCCGGGGCAGGAGGGTGCGGGCGAGGGCGACGGCGGCCAGGGTGATCGGCCAGGCCAGCCAGGCCCAGAGGGGCTCGGGCAGCCAGGCGGGTTGGCGGGTCTGGGCGACGGTCCAGGCGAGGGTGGTCGGAAAGAGGGGCCCCAGCCAGGCGGGCAGGCCGGCGGGGGAGAACTCCAGGGCCAGGTACACCGCCACCGGCCCGGCCAGGGCGGCCAGCACGGCCAGTAGCAGGGCGGCGCTTCGCCAGCCCGGCCCGCCGCGGGCGAGCAGGCCCAGGGCCCAGGCCGTCGCCCAGGCCCCCGCCAGCAGCCCGCCGGTGCGGCCGACGTCGGGCAGCCCCGCATCGCCCAGCCAGGCGGCGACGGCCCAGAACGGCACGCTGAGCAGCCACCAGACGAACATCTCGCCGACCAGGCCCCGCATCCGCTTGGCGGGCGAGTCGGCCTCGGCCGGGCCCGGGCGGAGCCGGCCCAGCATCACCACCGGCCAGACCAGCAGGATCGCGGCGACGGAGACCGCCGCCAGTACGCCCATCGCGGGCGGCACGGCCTGGGAGTGGCCCGGGGCGAGCACCAGGCCGGGAAACAGCCCCACGGCCAGGGCGAGGAGGTGCCCGATCGACCAGGCCCAGCCGGCCGGCCGGTAGAGCGCCCCCCGGGACGGGCTGTCAGTAGGGCTCGACATGCAGCTCGCTGAAGCGGAGGTCCAGGTTGTACTGGCCGGCGAGGCGGTTGGCGTTGCGGGCGCAGAAGCCGTCCAGGTTGCCCAGCTTGCGCTCGATGCTCGGCTCGCCGACCGGCACGCCGTCCATCGGCCAGCGCCCGAAGCGGACCCGCGTGACGGCCTGGCCACGGACGGCGACCAGCTCGATGGCCGACTCGTAGCGGTTGCGGCGATTGTCGTGGTTGGTCACGTCGATGGCCGTCAGCTCGTCGTACCAGGGGCGCACCTCCAGCCGGGCCAGCAGCTCCAGGCCCGCCTGCAGGTCCTCGCCGTGCCAGGGCATCCCCGGCGCCGGCGGGGCCTGCGCCAGGCCCACGATCAGCGGCAGCCGCTGCGACCAGACCTGGGCCTTGGGCAGGACGTAGCCCTCGGCGTCGATGTACTGCTCGCCCCCGCCGTCGGCCTGGCGGGCCAGGGCCACCGGCTGGCGCCACTGGGCGATCACGCGGACGCACCCGTCGCGGAGCTGCCCGTCGCCGGGCCCCGCCGGTGTGCGGACGACCTCGACCCGCTCGACCCGGCGCACCCACGGGCAGCGCAGGGCGGCCTGGTAGACCCGCTCGGCCAGTTGGCTGTCGTGCGTCCAGGCGGCGGGGGCGCCCAGCAACTCGGCCTTGATCTGCTCGGTGAGCCAGGGCTTCATCCAGTCGGGCGCGTCGACCAGCTCGATGCGGGCCTCGCTGCCGGCCAGCAGCGGCTGGCGGTAGACGTACGCGCGGAGCCGATCGAGGCCCCAGAGCCCCGCCAGCCCCACCGCCACCACGAACAGGGCCGTCAGCGCCGCCCGGGCGATGCTGCGCCGCCCCTCGGTGCCCAGCCCCCACCACCAGCGGGCGATCGGCCCGGGCTGGTGGACGGTCTTGGTCTTTTTCGTCTTCTTCGCCATACGGATACGATCATGCCCGCCCCGGACCCGTCCGGTCAAGGGCCTGGCGATTGAAGTCCACAACACTCAGCCCCCCGCGCAGCGGCAGGGCCCACCCCTGAATCATCGGCAAAGCCCGCCCCGCCGGGCCAGCCAAACGCCCCTGCGGTATATAGCCCCGGGCTTGCCCGGGGTCTTCCGGGTCGAGGATGGGCCACTGAGGACACAGAGAGAAGAAGCACAGAGGTTTCTTCGGGCTGCTTTTCTAGATAGCCCCGGGCTTGCCCGGGGTCTTCGGGGGCGGCGGGTCCTGGGCCGGCCGGGGCGGGAGCACCGGGAAGGCCGACCGCCGCCGCTCGACGTGGAGCCGCGTCGCCAGGCGGGCGGCCAGCAGGACGGGCCCTACGATCAGCGAGAATTGCGTCATGGCCAACGCGAGTTCCATCCCGATGAGCTCGCTCAGACGCCAAGGGCCACGGGTGCCCTGAGCGACCACCACGACCCGCGGCACGACCGCCAGCAGGGCCGTCACCAGCAGCGTCGGCGTCACCCAGGCCCGTCGGCCGAACAGGTATCCAGCGAGGATGCCGCAGCCAACACCGACGCTCAACAGGGGGAGGTTCTCGCAAGCCAAGGACAGAAGCATCACCAGGGAAGAGCTGCCTGAGCGGTCAGCCGCCTGTCGGAGGCCTGCCCATAGCCCCAGCCCGGACCAGAGCGGCTCCAGAGCGAGATCGACCAGCAGAGCGCCCGCAACAGCCACCGCCACGACCAGTCCCAGTTTGCGCCAACGATTCACGTAAATATCTCTTATCCCCATCGATCGTTGTGCCTCGGCCCCTCGGTCCGGACGAGATCCCCACGGATTGCCATCCGTGGGCTTGGAGAGAACTTCAGCCCGGGAACGGGCAGAGCGTTCGTGACCACCCCAGACCCCGGGCAAGCCCGGGGCTATATGCAGAAACAACGAAACCCTCTGTGGGTCTTTCTCTGTGTCCGCTGTGGCCGGCGTATCTTCTTTTTTAGCGTAGCTTAAGCGTCGCCAGGGCGACGGCGGCGAAGATCATTGCCAGCAGCCAGAAGCGGACGACGACCTTGGGCTCGGGCCAGCCGCCGAGGTGGAAGTGGTGGTGGATCGGCGCGCAGCGGAAGATCCGCTTGCCGCCGGTGGACTTGAAGTAGCCCACCTGCATCACGACGCTCAGGGCCTCCATCACGAAGACGCCGCCGGCGATCAGCAGCATCGTCTCCTGGCGGGTGACGACGGCGATGTAGCCCATCAGCCCGCCCAGCGGCAGGCTGCCCGTGTCGCCCATGAAGACCTGGGCGGGGTTGCAGTTGTACCACAGAAAGCCCGCGCAGGCGCCCATGACGGCCCCGCAGACGATGGCCAACTCGGCCGCCCCGGGCACGCTGGGCAGGCGCAGGAAGTTGGCCCACTCCTGGTTGCCCGCGATCCACGCCAGCACCAGGAACACGCCGGCCAGGATCACCATGCACCCGCCGGCCAGGCCGTCCATGCCGTCGGTGAGGTTCACCGCGTTGCTCGTGCCGACCATCACGAGCACTGTCACCAGCACGAAGGTGAGCTGGTTGACCATGATGGGGCTGGCGTGGAAGGGCAGGTAGAAGTGGCGCATCGCGTTGATGGCGACGTTGTTGTAGTCCAGGTAGGTGCTTGAGCGCCCGTGCGAGAAGATGAAGATCGCCAGCAGCACACCCAGGCCGATCTGGAAGAGGATCTTCTCCCAGCTCTTCAGGCCGTCACGGCTTCGGCTGGTGACGTCGCGGCGGAGCTTGAGCCAGTCGTCGAAGCCGCCCAGCACCGCCAGCCAGACCAGTGCGATCATGGCCATGTTGACGTAGAAGTTTGACAGGTCGGCGAAGATCAGCGTGGAGAACCCCACGGCCGAGGCGATCAGGGCCCCGCCCATCGTGGGCGTGTTGGACTTGTGGCGCGTGATCTGGTTGAGGTCGGCCAGGGCGAACTCGGGCCGATCGCCCACCTTCTTGCGGACCAGGAAGCGGATGAACCGCGGGGCCAGCAGCATGACGATCAGCCAGCTCAGCACGGCCGCTCCGGTCATCCGCAGGACCAGGTGTTTTTCAAGCCACAGTTGGATCACGAACAGGTGCCTCTGGCTGGGGTACGCATTGGCGGGCCGCCCATCGCGGTGCCGCAAGTTTCGATGCGGCGGGCGACGGCCTCCAGGCCCATCGATCGGCTGGCCTTGACCAGCACCAGGTCGCCGCCGGTCAGCCAGGTGTTGACGGCCTCGGCGGCCGAGGCGGCGTCGGGGTAGCTGAGCACCTCCAGCGATTTGCCGGCGGCGGCGCGAGCGGCCTCGGCGAGGTGCCCCGACAGTTCGCCCACCGTCACCAGCAGGCCCAGGCCGACGGTGGCGGCCGGTCGGCCGATGGCGGCGTGCAGCGCGGGCCCGGCGGGGCCCAGCTCGCGCATGTCGCCGGCGATAAGGACCTTTCGCCCGGCCTGCAGGTCGGCCAGCACCGCCAGGGCGGCGGCCATGCTGGCGGGGTTGGCGTTGTACGCGTCGTTGATGACGGTGACGGGCCCGGCCTGGCGGGCCTCGAGGCGCATGTCGCCAGGGGGCAGCTGGGCCAGGGCCTCGGCCGCCTCGCGCTCGTCCAGGCCGAAACGGCGGGCGACGGCCAGGGCGGCCAGGGCGTTCAAGGCGTTGTGTCGGCCCGGCAGGGGCAGCTCGACCCACAGCCGCCCGTTCACCTGGAACCGCTGGCCCAGGCCCCGCGGCTCGTAGCCGGTCAGCCGAAGGTCGGCCGAGTCGCACTGGCCGAAGCGGATCATCTTCACCGGCCAGGCCCGCAAGGCCCGCGTCAACTCGGGGCTGTCGGCGGTGACCACGGCCAGGCCACCCTCGGCCAGGCTG
This sequence comes from Phycisphaerae bacterium, assembly GCA_041687295.1. GTDB lineage: Bacteria > Planctomycetota > Phycisphaerae > SM23-33 > FEN-1343 > JAWLCG01. The sequence continues at coordinate 4,519 of JAWLCG010000334.1, forward strand.
CCCAGCAGGCTGGCCTTCTCGACGGCGACCCGCTCGACCGACCCGAGCCGCTCGAGGTGGCTGGCCCCGACGGCTGTAATGACCGCCACGTCGGGCTGCACGATGCGAGCCAGGGCCCCGATCTCGCCGGGCCCGCTCGTGCCGACCTCGCAGATGAGGTAGTCGTCCGCCTCCGGCGCCGCCAGCAGCGTCAGCGGCACGCCGACGTGGTTGTTGAAGCTCTTGGGGCTCGCACCGCCCGTGAGTCGGCCCTGCAGGACCTGATGGATCATCCGCTTGACGGTCGTCTTGCCGACCGAGCCGGTCACGCCGATGACGGTGGCGCTCAGCTGCCCGCGGGCCAGGCTGCCCAGGTCGGCCAGGGCCGCCGTCGTATCCGCCACAGCCACCAGGCCGCGGAATCGGCCCCGCACGTCGTCGGGCACGGCAAAGTCGGCGTTGACCAGGACGGCCTGGCAGCCGGCGTCGGCGGCCTGGGCCAGGAAGGCGTGCCCGTCGAACCGCTCGCCCCGCAGCGGGATGAACAGCTCGCCCGCCCGCACCGACCGCGTGTCGGTGCTGACGCCGCGGACGGTCAGCTCGGCCGGCGGCGTGAGCCACCGCCCCCGCACCGCCCGGCGCAGGGCCTCGAGGGTCATGGGCCTCATCGCACACCCTCCTGGGCCCCGAAGCGGGCCGATAGGGCGTCGCGGGCGACGGCGGCGTCGTCGAAGTCGCTCTTGATCGTGCCGACGATCTGGTAGGTCTCATGGCCCTTGCCGGCCAGCAGCACCACGTCGCCGCTGGTGGCCATCTCGATGGCCTGGCCGATGGCGGCGCGGCGGTCGGGCTCGACGGTGAGCTTGCGCCGGCCCGCCTCGTCGAAGCCGGCCAGGATCTCCTCGATGATCGCCCCGGGGTCCTCGGTGCGGGGGTTGTCGCTGGTGACGATCACGGCGTCGGCGAGGTCCTGGGCCACGCGGGCCATGCGGGGGCGCTTGGTGCGGTCGCGGTCGCCCCCGCAGCCGAAGAGCACGATCAGCCGGCCGGCCGTCACGGGGCGCAGGGCCCGCAGGGCGTTGGCCAGGGCGTCGTCGGTATGGGCGGAGGCGACCAGCACGGCGAAGGGCGCCGCGCAGGGCCCGC
>JAWLCG010000335.1:0-5629 GCA_041687295.1 Phycisphaerae bacterium
CACGGCCCGCCGCGCTGGCGCCAGGCGCCATCGACGGCGGGCGATGCCCGCCCTACGCAGATCCCGGGCATGCCCGGGGTTATATGGGGACGCCTACGGGTTGGCCGGGGCGGGGGCGTTCTGGCGGTTGTTCTCGATGGACAGCAGGCGGTTGACGGCCGCCAGCATGGCCAGGCCGCTGGCCTCGACGACGTCGGTGCTGACGCCGCGGGCGCGGATGCGTCGGCCATCCTTCTCGATCTCGATGGTGACCTCGCCCTGGGCGTCGCGGCCGGCGGTGACGGCCCGCAGTTGGTAGTCGGTCAGCGTGAAGGCCAGGCCCGTGATCCGCTGGATGGCGGCGTAGACCGCGTCGACCGGCCCGTCGCCGGTGGCGGCGTCGGTGATGGCCTCGCCCTCGCGCCGCAGCGAAACGGTCGCGGTCGGCATCGAGCGGTTGCCCGCCATCGTCTGCAGGCCGACCAGCTCCCAGACGGCCTCGGCCTTTCCGGCCTGGGCGACGACGAGGGCCTCGATGTCCTCGTCGTAGACGCTCTTCTTCTTGTCGGCCAGCTGGATGAACTGGTCGAAGGCCTTCTCCAGCTCGGCATCGCTGAGGGTGTAGCCCAGCGAGCTGACGCGGTCGCGGAAGGCGTGGCGGCCCGAGTGCTTGCCCAGCACCAGCCGGCTGGCGGGGAAGCCGACGTCCTGGGGCACCATAATCTCGTAGGTGCTGGGGTTGGCCAGCACGCCGTGCTGATGGATGCCCGCCTCGTGGGCGAAGGCGTTCTCGCCGACGACGGCCTTGTTGCGGGGCACCTGCATGCCGGTGACCTTGCTGACCAGCCGGCTGGTCGGGTAGATCCGCTGGGTGACGATGCCGGTCTGCACGCCGAAGAGGTCCTGGCGGGTCCGCAGGGCCATGACGACCTCTTCGAGGCTGGCGTTGCCGGCCCGCTCGCCCAGGCCGTTGATGGTGCACTCGACCTGCCGGGCGCCAGCGCGGACGGCCTCGAGGCTGTTGGCGACGGCCAGGCCGAGGTCGTTGTGGCAGTGCACGCTGATGACGGTCTTGTCGATGCCGGGCACGTGCTGGCGGAGGTGGCGGATCATCTCGCCGTACTCGTAGGGCACCGCGTAGCCGACGGTGTCGGGGATGTTCAGCGTCGTCGCGCCGGCCTCGATGACGGCGGTGAGCACCTCGACCAGGAAGTCCCACTCGGTTCGGCTGGCGTCTTCGGGGCTGAACTCGACGTCGTCGGTGAAGGTCTTGGCCAGCTTCACGCCCTCGACGCTCATGGCGATGATCTGGTCCTTGGGCTTGCGCAGCTTGTGGGTGCGGTGGATCTCGCTGGTGGCGCAGAACACGTGGATCCGCTTGCGGGCGGCGGGCGTGAGGGCCTCGCCGGCGCGGACGATGTCCTTCTCCAGCGAGCGGGCCAGGCCGCAGATGGTCGGGCCCTCGATGCTCTCGGCGATGGTGCGGACGGCGTCGAAGTCGCCCGGCGAGGCGATGGGGAAGCCCGCCTCGATGACGTCGACGTTCAGGGCCTTGAGGGCGCGGGCGACCTCGAGCTTCTCGGTGATGTTCATGCTCGCCCCGGGGCTCTGCTCGCCGTCGCGGAGCGTCGTGTCGAAGATGAGGATGCGGTCGTTGTCAGCCATGGTCTATGCAGTCCTTGTTGCGGAGGTCTGGGTCGTTGGAGGCTTTCCGTGTGTCGCGGTCAGGCCCAGGGTAGTCGAAACGGCCGATCAAGGGAAGCTCGTCGCCTCATGGAGTTCGCCCTTCGGTTGGCGTGCGTGTCCATCGGTCCGTCCAGAAAAAAAGCCCCGCGGTCCGGGTGGATCGCGGGGCGGGTGCGGTCGTGTATGCAGAAAGAGGGTGCCCGGCGATCCGTCAGCGCAGCAGTAGCCCGAGGTCTAGAGCGAGGCTCAGGCTGGCTACGCGGCGGATCATGGTCACTCCTTGTGTACAGATCCTATCGGCCTGCCGCCCGGCCGTCAACAGGGCGGTCGGCAAAAACCGAAGCCGACCCTTCGGGTGCCATGGCCGCTTGCAACCATGCGGAGGGGGCCCACGCCCCTTCACGGCTCCGATTCAGCGCCCCTTTGGGGCTCCGATTCGATGCCCTTTTGGGGCTCACCACACAAAGGGGACCGCTGTTCCCCGTTCTGCGCCCTGGGCGACATTCGTCCGCCCCTGACGAAGCTACAGCAGATCGGCTGAGCCTGGGTCGTATAATTCGCGCCTGGGCCGGCGGTCGAGGCGGAGTGCAACGGAGCATTTGCGTTCGGCCCGCCCATGGGGTAGAGTACGGCTTCGCGGTTTGGGGGGCCGCCTTCTCCAGGAGTATTCGATGCCAGGACTCGGAGTGAACATTGACCACGTGGCCACCGTCCGCCAGGCCCGCCGGACCGTCGAGCCCGACCCGATCTGGGCGGCCGTCCAGGCCGAGCTCGGCGGGGCGGACGGCATCACGTTCCACCTGCGCCAGGATCGCCGACACATCCTCGACCGCGACGCCCGCCTGCTCCGCCAGACCGTGCGGGGCAAGCTCAACATGGAGATGAGCCTGGCCGAGGAGATCGTCGCCATCGCCCTGGAGATTCGGCCCCATCAGGTGACGCTGGTGCCCGAGAACCGCCAGGAGATCACCACCGAGGGCGGCCTGGACGTGCTGGGCGAGCACCGGCGCGTCAGCGACACCGTTCGAAGGCTGCAGGACGCGGGCATCGAGGTCAGCGCGTTCATCGACCCCGACCCCGACCAGATCCAGGCTTCCGCCGACGCCGGCTTCGAGGCCATCGAGCTGCACACCGGCGCCTACGCCAACGCCGCCGGCGAGGGGGTCACGGCCCGGCTGGACGAGCTGGCCGAGGCCGTCTGGCGCGGCCAGGAGTCGGGCCTGACCGTCCATGGTGGCCATGGGCTCACCTACAACAATGTCCAGCCCGTGGCGGCGATCCCGGGCTTCAGCGAGTTCAATATCGGTCACGCCATCGTCAGCCGGGCCATCATGGTCGGCATGGCAGAGGCCGTTCGAGAGATGAAGCGGCTGATCGACCGCGGGGCCTCCCAGAGCAGCTGGGAATACCCCGAGGATGAGCAGTAACGGTCGGCCCCATCCGTAGAGAAAAGGAGACGCACATGGCCAAGAGAGTCTTTTCCGGCGCGATGACCGCCCTGGTCACGCCCTTCCGCGACGGGCAGATCGACTGGGACGCCCTGGCGGCGCTGGTTGAACGGCAGATCGCCGGCGGCATCGAGGTGCTCGTGCCCTGCGGCACCACGGGCGAGAGCCCCACCCTCAGCCACGACGAGCAGGACCAGGTGACGAACTTCGTCGTCAAGCAGGCCAAGGGGCGGGTGCCCGTCATCGCCGGCACCGGTTCGAACTCCACCGAAGAGGCCGTCCGCCTCACCCAGCACGCCCGCGACGGCGGCGCCGACGCCTGCCTCGTCGTCAACCCCTACTACAACAAGCCCACCCAGTCGGGCATGCTCCGCCACATCGAGCAGCTCGATACCGTCGGCCTGCCGATCGTGCTGTACAACATCCCCGGCCGAACGGCCATGGAGATGACCGTCGAGACCATCGTACGGGCGTACAACGAGTTCGAGAACGTCGTCGCCGTCAAGGAGGCCACCGGCAAGACCGACACCACCAGCGGCCTGGCCAGCCAGTGCGACATTACGATCCTCTCGGGCGACGATTCGCTGACGCTGCCGCTAATGGCCTGCGGTGCAAAGGGCGTCATCAGCGTGGCCGCCAACCTGCTGCCGGCCGAGATCCGCAAGCTGACCGACCTGGCCGCCGCCGGCAAGCTCGTCGAGGCCCGACAGCAGCACCTGCGGCTGTTCGGCCTGTTCAAGGGACTCTTCGTCGAGACCAACCCCATTCCCATCAAGGCCGCCATGGGCATGGCCGGCTACATGAGCGAAGAGATGCGCCTGCCTATGACCCCCCTGGGCGACGAAAACCGCCCCGCCCTGCGCAAGCTGCTCACCGACATGGGCGTCAAGCTGAAGTAGAGCCGGCGAGGCGTTAACTCGCTTTAAGTCGGGTAGGGTGTGCAGGTTCTGTCCGAAGCGTAGCGCCGGACAGGTTCTGCACACGCAACGAAGGCGGCGAGGGCCGATCAGGGCGCGTGGCGCCGGGGTTGCGTGTGCAGAACCCCGCCTCCGCTGCGCGGCGGCGAGGACCTGCACACCCTATTGGCTGTGTGTTGAGTCCCGAAGCCCAGGGCGCAGAGCGGCGAACAGCGGTCCCCATTCTGTATTGAGCCCCGAAGGGGCGGCAGTGCGCCACGGTGCGGCACTGCCGCCCCTCCGGGGCTCTGCGCATTGGGGGACGCCTGTTCCGGGGGCTTACGCCCCCGGCTAAACACTGGCGCCCCTCCGGGGCTCCGATCCACGGCCACTCGGACCTGCGAACCTCGGCCCTTCGGGGGCTCCGATCCACGGCCCTTGGGGGCTGAGGGATCGAGCCAGTAGGCTAGGGGATGGCTGGCATCTTACCGGGAAGGCCCAGAGGTCAGCCCGGTCCGGGTGCGTGCGAGTTTGCCCCCGAACCGCCCTTTGGGCTTGTGTAGATATGACAGGAAGGCATTCCGTGGGCTTGGGCCGGACCCCGCTTGCGGACCCGCAGGGGCAAACGGCGGACGGTGTGGCAGTGGATTGTATATTGTATACAATCGGAGTATCTGGGGGGATGACCTCCCGGGGGCGGGTCGGACACGACCAGGGGCGGCGAGGCGACTCTGCTGGAACGAACCCAATTTGCCCGAACGCAAGAGTCTGGAAAGGTGAAACGTACGCTCTAATGCCGCCCCCTGGAACGAACCCAATTCCGCGGCCCTGGAGGCTGTGGGGACGTCCTGACAGGACAGGTCCGCTTGCGTCGGCCCGCATTCGAGCCGAAGCGGACCGGTGCGGATTCTGACGAAACGAACCCAATTTCCCCGGCCACAACCTGGGGTGAAGATGGGTCTTGCACTGCAACCCCGGCCGGGGAAACGAAGCCAATTCCGTCGCGGCTGGGCTGCAGGCTGCCCCCATGCCTTCGAAGACCCCGGGCAAGCTCGGGGGGTGCCCCGGGCAAGCGGGGCGTCAGCACCGCTCGCCCGGTCGAGAGCGGAGGCGGCTGGTTCAGGCTGCCCGATCCCGCCCCGGCCGGTCGAGCCTGCGGCTTGCCCGGGGCACCCATGGCCGGGGACCTGCACGCGCAAGGGGCCCATATCGGCGACCACGGAGGGGCCTGGCGCTGTCGACGCGGGCGGTGGCCGTCCTGGGGGCCCTACTCCATGCGGAGCGTTCGGCCGGCCAGGGCGCAGTGGCGGTAGCGCTGGGCGAGGGTGGCGACCATGTGGGCGGGGGAGTGGTTTTCGCGGAGGTAGTCCTGGGCCCCGCGGGCGATTCGGCGGGCGAGGTCGTGGTCGTCCAGCAGCAGGCGGAGGCGCGTGGCCAGGTCGTCGGGGCTTCGGCCATCGTAGCTCAGGGCCGTCTCGCCGTCGATGACGAAGTCGCCCACGCACGGCCCGCCGGTCAGGACGGGGATGCCGGCCGCCATCGCCTCGAGCACCTCGAGCTCCAACTCGCCCGCCGAGGCCGGGTACACCAGCAGGTCCGCCGAGGCCAGGATCCCCGGGC
>JAWLCG010000336.1:0-5624 GCA_041687295.1 Phycisphaerae bacterium
CGGCCCGGCCGGCAGGGGCGTGAGCCCATCCCATGCCGGAGGCCCAAAGCGATAAATCCCGGGGGTGTGGGGGCAGAGCCCCCACGCTGTTTCCTCTGGACCGCCGGGCCGCGGTACGGATTCAGCTTGGGTTGCGGGCGAAACCCGCGCTGTGTCCTCTGTGGCCCACATTCCCGACGCCTACGGACCGGCCACGCGGTAGACGCGGACGCCGTCGTCGTCATCGTCGGGCTCGGGGAACCAGGCGACCTCGGCCAGGCCGGCGCGGGCGGGGCCTTCGGGCGTCCCCAGTTCCGGGTAGCGGGCCTCGAGGGTGTCGCTGGTCAGGGCGAGGTAGTCGGCCTCGCTACGGGCGAGCCACTCGGTCAGCGGCTTGTCGGGGGCGTCGCCCTGCAGGTGGGCCAGGGCGATGGCGTGGTCGAGGTCGGTGCCGGGCAGGCCGCTGTAGAAGAGGATGCGGGCGTCGTCGGCCAGCACACGGGCGCCGGGCTCAGCCAGGGCGGCCAGGTGGGCCCCGGCCCGCTTGAGGTGCACCTTGCCCCGCGGCTTGAGGGCGTGGGCCGACAGGCCCGCCGCCACCGCCCCAGCCAGCAGGGCCGTCGCGCCGATCGCCCCCAGCCGAGGCACCCGCCGGGCCAGGCTCGCCGCCAGGGCCACCAGCAGCGCCCCGGCCAGGCCCGCCAGCAGGGCCCCCAGCGTCATGAGGTACCGGCTGGAAACGCCATCGACCATGCCCCGCACGGCCACCAGCGGCACCAGCAGGGCGGCGTAGAGGCCCACCAGGGCGGCGGCGTCGCGGGCGGGCCCCGGCAGCAGCGCCCAGGGCCGACCCAGCCGCCGGCCCAGCAGGGCCACCACCGCCCAGGCCACCGCCAGCGTCGCCAGCACCGGCTGGGCGGCGTCGGCGAGCTTGGCCAGCACCTTGGCCCCGCTCTGCGACAGCGACAGCGCCGGCGTGACGGCCAGCAGGCCCCACGGCGCCATCGGCCCCAGCGCCAGCACCTTCCGCAGGACGTACAACTTCGAGCTCAGTCCGCCCATCAGCCACATGGCCGGCAGCACGACCGCCAAGGCAGCCAGGCCCGCCAGGAGCGTCGCCCCGACGCCGCGGCGAAGCGGCATCGGTCGGCGGAACCACGGGCCCAGCCACAGCACCATCGCCGGTGCCAGCATCAGCGGGCCCTCGGGGCGGACCCAGTAGCTCAGCCCGGCCGCCAGACCCGTCGCCGCCGCCAGCAGCCAGACCCGCCGGCCAGCCTTCGGCAGGGCCCGCACCGTCAGCAGGGCCAGGCCGGCCAGCCAGAGCTGCGTGGCCACGCCCATCGAATCGGTCAGCACGTCGGCGCCCAGTTGGGCCCAGTTGTCGCCGGCCGAGAAGACCAGCGCCGTCACCCACGCGACCCGCCAGTTGACGGCCTGGCCCACCACGAACCAAAGGCCCGCCGTCGCCGCCAGGGCCGCCAGCAGCGCCACCGCCCCGCCGGCCAGCACCCAGCGGTCGGGCCGGGCGACGGCCTGGCGGAAGCTCATCGGGTCGATGCCCTCCGGCCTGGCCACGGCCGGCAGACCGACCGCCCCGGCCCCCAGCGTCTCGCCGGCCAGCGCGACCGCCCAGGGATAGCCCGGGTGCACGTAGCTGCGGCGGAGCGTGTCGGCCGGGGCCGTCCGCAGGGCGTTGGCGGTGTGGACGTAGTAGACCCCATCCTTGCTGATGACGTGGGCGTCGCTCGCCAGCAGCGCCGCCCGCAGCCCCCCGCACACCGCCAGGGCCACCAGCAGGCCCACGACGCCCTCACGCAGCCCGGGCCGGCCCCTCGCGGGGCCCTGCCCGCAGCCGCCCACAGGGGCCGAGGGTTCCACTGTCGCGTTCGCCATGGCTCTGTGCCTCCTGATGAACCGTCGGGTCTGAAACAGGGCCCATCCCGTAGGCCGGACGCAGTCCGGCTGGGTGAGGCTGTCCGATGGGGCGCTTCTTCCCAGCCGGACTGCGTCCGGCCTACTCGGGCCCGGCGGTCAGGGGGGCCGGGGCGTCGGGCTCGATGGTCGGCAGCAGCGTGGCGCGGAGGTCGCGGTTCTCGATCAGCCGGCCGAACAGGGCGATGGCCAGGCCCGCGGACTCGAGGCTCACGTCGGCGGGCAGGTAGAGCGCCACGCGCAGGGGATGGCCCTGGCCCCACTGGCCCGAGAGCACCAGGGCGACGTGCGGCAGGTCCTCGCCCAGCGGCTGGGCCGCCCACTCCCGCGGCGGGGCCGACTCGTCCTGCAACTCCACCCGCAGGCCGACGAAGCCCATCTCGCGGGCGGCCAGCCGAAGGCAACGCCACCACTGGTGCAGGTCGCGGGCCTCGTGCAGGCGCAGCTGCAGGCGGTCGAACTTGCGCTGGCGGCTGTTGCGGGCGCGGGCGTCGGTGAGCTGCTGCTGGATCTGCCGCAGGTACTGACGGAAGCGGACCGTGCCGGTCACGCGGAAGACCAGCACCAGCCCCAGCACCACCGCCAGGAATACCGCCACCACGCCGGGGCTGTGCCGCATGAACATCATCAGCGCCCCCAGCCCGCCGGCCAGGGCCGTCACGCCGTAGAGCACGAGCACGGCCTTGCGCTGGTGCATGCCCATCGCCAGCATGCGGTGGTGGATGTGGTTGCGGTCGGGCGCGAAGATCGACCGCCGGCCCGCCAGCCGCCGCAGGATGCTGAACAGCGTGTCGAACAGCGGCAGGCCCAGGGCCATCGCCGGCAGGGCCAGGCCCAGCACCGTCTGGGTCCGCGTGGCCGTCATGACGCTGGCCGTGGCCAGGAAGAAGCCCAGAAACAGCGTGCCGCTGTCGCCCATGAAGACCTTGGCGGGGTTGAAGTTGAAGACCAGGAACCCCCCCAGGCTGCCCACCATCGCCAGCATCAGGATGGCCATGACGGTCTGCTGGGTGTAGAGGGCGAAGACGGCGATGACCGCGCTGGTCATGGCCGCGATGCCGGCGGCCAGGCCGTCCAGGCCGTCGATGAAGTTCACCGCGTTGGTGACGCCCACGATCCACAGCACCGTCACCGGCCAGCTCAGCCAGCCGAAGTTCAGCTCGAAGACCCCCTCCAGGCCCACCGGCGTCATGCGGATGCCGGCTGCACAGGCGATCAGGGCCGCCGCCACCTGGGCCGCCAGCTTCACCGAGGCCCGCAGGCCCCGCAGGTCGTCGACCAGGCCCACCACGCACATCGCCCCGCTCAGCGCCAGCAGCACGCCGAAGTGAAAGGTGCTCGCCCCCGTCGCCGTCGCCATCGCCGGGCCGATCAGCAGCACCGGCAGGCTACCCAGCATCATCGAGCCGGCAATGGCCACCCCGCCCACCCGCGGCACCGGCCGGGCGTGCACCTTGCGCAGCCCCGGGCGATCGTAGAGCCCCCGCGCCTTCGCCAGACGAATCACCAGCGGCGTAACCACCAGCGACACAACGCCGGCCAGGATGAACGCTGCCACGTAGCGTACCATGGCGATACAGCCTACCCGATCGGGGGCGGCGACTCCATAGGCCGGCCCGACGGCCAGGGCGGAAAACGACGGCCACTGAGGCGCAGAGGGCACAGAGAGATGACACACAGAGGTTGCCTCTGTTGTTCATATAGCCCCGGGCATGCCAAGGGTCTTTGGAAGCCCCCCAGCGGTCCGGGTGCCAGCCCCCCAACGGGCGCCCATCCGGGGAACCCACGCAAAGCATTGCGTGGGCGTGGAAAGACGGCACCCAAGCACCCCAGGGCGCCCTCGGGCCCTCCGGCCCCAAAGCGCTGCAATGTCCGACGCACTCACGCATTGACGCAGTGACGCATTGGCGTTGCGACGCTCTGACGCCGTCACGCCCCCGTCCCTGGCGGGCCCCGGCGGCCCGTGCTACCATGAAGCGAGCCCCTCAAAGGAGACCGCCCATGACCGCCGTCCACTCTACGGATCGGCCCTTCCTCCGCGTGCACGAGTCCCGTAGGGCGGGCAGCGCCCGCCGCCGAGGGCGCCGCAGGGGCCGGTCTGGGTCCGGCCTACAATGTCTGGCGACGCCCGGCCGCCACCGACCGCGGGACGCCCGGCCGGCGTATACACTTATAGGCAAGGAGGGCGACGCGCACCGATGAAACACACGCTTCGCGAGATCTGGCTGCTGGCGAAGAGGCCCCTGCGGTACGTGGCCGGGGGGCTGCTGGTGCTGATCGGCCTGATCGGCCTGGTGATGCCGATCATGCCCGGCTGGGTGCTGCTGATCCCCGGCCTGACGCTGCTGCTGCCGGGCTGGTGGATCCGCCGGCAGCTGCACCGCGCGTGCGAGTGGCTCGAACGTCACCAGGACAACTGGCTGGGCGGGCTGCTCCACCGCGGGGTGCAACGGCTGATCCACGCCTTCCACCGCCACGACCCGACCGCCCCGCCCCCGCCGCCAAAGGGCTCCTGCGACCCGCCCCCGCGGCGGTTCCCCTCAGCCCCGCCCCAGGCGCCTCCAAGCCCCCCCGACGAGCCGATGCGCTAGACCGTCTTGCGAATGCGCCTGTGGGTCCCAAAGCGCTTCCGGCCCAAGCCCACGGATTGCCATCGGTGGGCATCGTGGCCAAGCCGTTGATCTTGAGGCACAGCGCCCCCGCAGGTCCGGGCGCAAGGCGCACTAGCCCCCAGCCGATCGCGCAGCTGGATCGCCCAGGCGTCTGCGGCCAGGGCGACGTGACGGCGGTTCCGGCGCCGCCGGCGGCGCCTGGAGATTTGTGTTTGACAGCCGGGAGCCGGAATCTGTAGTTTTGCGCGTCTGCCTGGGGCCCCGCGGGGGTCCTGGCACCGCCTGGGGCCTTGCGTGGGTCTCGGCCCGGCGGGCTGAACTGGATGAGGATGAAGGGCCGTACCGCCATGCCTCCAATGCCAATCCTGGACCTCGCGCAGCTGGATACCGACCGGGTCATCGCCTCGCACGAAGAGATCTACCAGCTCAACCCCCACCGCTTCGAGTTCGCCCTGCTGGACCGCTTCTGCTACCTCGACCCCGAGCCCATGACCATGGCCGCCATCGTCGAGGTCCAGCCGGACGCCTACTGGGTCCGCGGGCACATCCCGGGCCGGCCGCTGATGCCCGGGGTGCTCATGATCGAGTCCTCCGCCCAGATGATCAGCTACTTCGTCAAGCGCGTCCGCCAGGTCGATGGCTTCATCGGCTTCGGCGGGGTCACCGACGTCAAGTTCCGTGGCCAGGTCACCCCCGGCGACACGCTGATCCTGCTGGGCAAGATGCTCGAGATCCGCAACAACCGCCGTGCCGTCGGCCAGACCCAGGGCTTCGTCGACGGCAAGATGGTCTACGAGGGCATCATCACCGGGATGGTCTTCTAACCACACCCGCCCCCCTTTGGACTGCGGCGACAGAGCCGCCGCTTTGGCTCGGTTCATCCCCCAACCACACCGCCGGGCTCCCCCACGCCTCTCCTACCCAAGCCCACGGAATGCCTTCCGTGGGCATCGGGGCGGGCTGTGCCCATCGCAACCCAACGCCTCCCCCGCCCCGGCATGCGCCCCCCGTCCCATGGGGTCAATTCTCTGAATTCTCCGATTGCATACAATATACAATATACCATTGGCGTGGGGAGACGGGCCCGTGTGGAGTGCG
>JAWLCG010000337.1:0-5624 GCA_041687295.1 Phycisphaerae bacterium
GGTGTGCATGAAGACGCTCAGGCCGGCCTCGTCGGCCTCGCGGGCGGGCTGGAAGTCCAGCTCCGTGCCGGCCCGGCAGTCGAAGTGCTCCTGCCGTCGGCCCAGGAAGGCCGGCGATTGCCGCTCGTCCAGCGTGACGGCTGAGCCGTGCAGACGCAGGTGGCCCGGGCGGTCCGTCAGCGACCAGTCGCCGGGCTGGGGGTTGCGCAGGAAGTTCCACTCCGGGCCCAGCGCCGGGACCGCGAACGCTTCGCGGGTCGGCTCGGCCGGCCAGGGGTGCGCGGGCGGCAGGGGGGCGTCCATCTCCAGAAAGACCTGCCCCGCCTGGCCCACGACGGGCCAGCCGGCGGCGTCCCACTCGACCGGCGCCAGGAAGGTCTCGCGCCCGAGGTGGTGGAAGGTGTGCAGCAGCCCGCTGTGGCGGCGGATGCCCAGGAAGACCATCCACCATCGCCCGGCCGCGTCCTGCACGAGGTCGCCGTGGCCGGTGGCCTGGATGGGGTTGGCCAGGTGGTCGCGATGGCTGAGGATGGGGTTGTGCGGGCAGGGCTCGAAGGGGCCCCAGGGGCTCTTCGAGCGGGCGAGGGTCTCGAGGTGCCCGTAGGCCGTGCCGCCCGCGGCGATCATGAGGTAGTACCACTCGCCGATGTGGTAGAGGTGAGGCCCCTCGGGCCCGAACACGCCGTCGCCGTCCCAGATGGGCCGAAGCGCGCCCGCCAGCTGCCCCGTCGCCAGGTCCAGCTCCGCCTGCACGATGGCCGATCCGCCGTGGCGGGTGTAGTAGACCCGCCCGTCGTCGTCGAACAGCAGCGAGGGGTCGAACCCCTCCGGGTCGAGGTAGACCGGGTCGCACCAGGGCCCGGCCGGGTCGGTGGCGGTGACGTAGAAGTTGCCCCCGTGGGTCTTGTTCGTGGTCACCATGTAGAACGTGCCGTCGTGGTGGCGGATCGTCGGCGCCCAGATGCCGGCCGACGCCCCGGCACCCTCCAGCGGCAGCTGCCCGGGCCGATCGAGGCAATGGCCCAGCGGGCGCCAGTGGACGAGGTCTCGGCTGTGGAAGATCGGCACGCCGGGGAAGTACTCGAAGCTGCTGTTGACGAGGTAGAACTCCTCGCCCACGCGGCAGACGCTCGGGTCGGGGTGGAAGCCGGGGATGATCGGGTTGGCGTATCGCATGGGCGCTGTCTCCTTGCCGTGTCTGGGCGCCGCCCATGATGCGCCGGCCGGGGCGGAATGCAAGGAGGAGCCTTCGGATCGCGTCTGTGTCGGACGTGCATGGGGGCCGTGCCCCGTCACGCACGGCCCGCCCCGATGCCCACGGATAGCAATCCGTGGGCTTGGGCAGGGGGCGTCTCGGGAAGTCGCGGACGCGGTCGGTGAAGGGCTCAAACGACGACGCCCACGGGGCTGGGTGCCGTGGGCGTTGACGATGCGGTCGGGTTGTCGGGTCCGCGGCTACCGGCGCAGGCGCTTGCGGCGGGTGGTGCGGAACTTGCTGCCGAGCGTCTTGCGGACGGGGGCGGCCTCGCTGTCGCCGTGGACCGAGGCGGTGAGCCGGCTGACGACGGGCTTGGCCGGCTTGGGCGGCTCGGGCGTGGTCTCAGGCGGGCTGAACTCGAAGCCCTCGACCTCCATCCGGGGGATCTGCTGGTTGATCAGCATCTCGATGGTGGTCAGTTGGTCGCCCTGCTCGGGGGTGACGAAGGCGATGGCCTTGCCCTTCTCGCCCATGCGGGCCGTTCGGCCGATGCGGTGGACGTAGGCGGAGGCCTCGTCGGGGATGTCGTAGTTGATGATGTGGCTGATGTTGTCCACATCGATGCCCCGGCTGGCGACGTCGGTGGCGACCAGGACGTGCAGGCTGCCCTCGCGGAAGCTCTTCATGATCCGCTCGCGCTTCTGCTGGTAGAGGTCGCCGTGGATCTCGCGGGCGTTGACGCCGGCGTCCTTGAGCCGCTGGGCGACCTTGTCCGCGCCGCGCTTGGTGGCGGTGAAGACGATGGCCAGCTCAGGCTTCTCGCTCTTGAGCAGGTGGATCAGCAGCCGGGCCTTGTCGCGGGGCTGGACGCTGACGTAGCACTGCTCGACCTCTTCGACCGTCAGCTTGTCCGGGGCGCAGAACACCTCGGCCGGCTCGTGCATGTAGGTGCGGGCCAGGCGGTTGATCTCGCCCTCGATGGTGGCCGAGACGAAGATCGTCTGGTGCTCGCTCTTGATGGCGCCGAGGATCTTGCGGATGTCGTCGCGGAAGCCGATGTCGAGCATCCGGTCGACCTCGTCGAGGACGGCGAACTGCAGGGCGTCGATCTTGAGCACGCCTCGGCCCATCAGGTCCATCACGCGGCCGGGGGTGCCCACGACGATGGCGGGGCCCTTGCGGATGGCCTGCATCTGGGTGTGCAGGCGCGTGCCGCCATAGGCCAGGGCCACGCGGTGCTTGAGGTGCTTGGCCATCGCGCGCAGCTCTTCGGCGACCTGCACGGCCAACTCGCGCGTGGGCGTCAGGATCAGGCAGCGGACGCCCTCGCCCTCGCTGAGCCGCTGGAGGATCGGCAGGCCGAACGCGCCGGTCTTGCCCGTGCCCGTACGGGCCTGGCCCAAGATGTCGCGCCCGGTCAGGGCGACGGGAATCATCTTGGCCTGGATCTCGCTGGGCTGCTCCCAGCCCATGTGCGCCAGCGCCTGCAGCAGCGGCTCGCTCAGGCCCAAGGCCTGGAAACTCTGAACGTTCTGTTCTGTACTGGTGGTCAAACTGAATCTCCGAAAGGCCCGCCGAACCGTCGGCCGTTACTCAACGGCCCGCGGCGGGCAGAATGGGTAGCAGGGGGCATGCCGATGTCGCGGCGGAGTGAAACGGCGTGTCACGAACCTCGCGTCTGGGCGGCAGGACCAGCCTCCATTCATAGTATACCCCAAACGCCACCGGACCGGAAGACCTTGGCCCCGGCGATTCCGGTTGGCACCGTTGTCCATACTACGCCTGCGCCCCGAGGGAGTTCTGCCCGAGCGGCCGACCCCTCAGGCCCCGTACCGGCGGGCCTGGGCCCGGCAGTGGCGAATCCAGGCCATAATGGAGTGCGGCGACTCCATCCCCGCCAGGGCCGTGCTACACCGTCCAGCCAATGTCAGGCTCAGCCCCCAGGCTCAGTCCCGGCCCGCGCCCCGGCGGCAGCCCCGTTCACGGGGCTTCGCCCGCGCAGCGGGTTCAGGCCCGGCCTTGTAGGCCGGGTACGCCAGGGCCCCCGGACTGTTTCTTCTCAGCCCGCTTCAGCGGGCTTACCCGCAGGGCGTCTGGTAAGCCCGCTGAAGCGGGCTGGACAAGAGCAAACAGGGACGCTCACCATTCCCAGGGCTACAAGCCCTGGGCTACACCCCGCTTCGCGGGGCCAAGGCCGGTGAACCGGCCTGAAAAGGCCCTCCACCGTCGTGTGGGTCCGGCACGATCCAGACCCCATTTCAGCCTGGACGCTCCACTCCTGAACCGCAAGTGCCACCAGCCCTTGCCCGAATTCCGGGAGGCGTTGCCTTTTTTGCCATTTCACTGTGCCATGAGGCTGACACTGGGCAGGTCTACCATGGAATCGACCAGTTGTGGGACCGGCTGTTGAGGACCCGCGGGGGGCGGGTGCAGCGACGGGGACGACCTGGGGGAGGCGCCGTCGGGGGACGGCCGTGGCGACTGGGGGACGGGTGTACCCGGCGTGGCGAGGCCAGCGGGCCCTCGTCACGCCGGCTTTGATGGGTGGGCGGGCCCGGGCGGCCGGTGAGGCCTTCCGAAGCGCTTTTTCCGCACGGTGTTAAGGCAAACACCCTAATCTGGCCCCCCCTGGACCCCCGGGGTGGGTATCGGCGAAAAAAATGTGAAATCGAGGGTGGGAATTTGCGTGTATCCCATAGGGGCGAGGTAAAATTGTGTCACATACGCACACCCCGTCGTGCCCGACGGTGCGGCTCACGGTGGGTCCCGGATAGTCCGGGGCCCGAGTCGCCAGGGCCCGGCGAAAGGAGCGGAGTTGGGGTTAAATTAGAGCTCCCATGGGAGACGACGATCCTTTCGGATCGTACGGGCTGAGCCGGGTTCGGCTCGAAGACAAGCCTGTATTTGATCGGTTCTTCACCAGTTGTTCCACACGCCTGTCCGACTACTCTTTTGCCAACACCTTCGTTTGGCGCGACTCGATCCACCTTCGGTGGCGGGTGCTGCATGATCGTCTGTGCGTCTTCGCCAATGGCGAGGGCGGCCTGACGCTGCTGTTTCCGCCGCTGGGCCCGGGCGATTTCCGCGCAGCCGTCCGCGAGGCGCTGGCCATCTGCGAGGCCTACAATCACAAGGTGGGCTTCACCGGCGTCACCCGGGTCGAGTACGTCAGCCAGGAGATCCTCGAGACCTTCGGTGAGCCCTTCGAGGCCGAGCCGATGAGTGGCGACTACCTCTACGCCACCGCTCGCATGATCGACCTGGAGGGTTCGGACCTGGCCAGCAAGCGTCAGGCCCGCAACCGCTTCGCCCGGCGGTACGCCGCCCGCACCGAGCCGTTCGGCCCGCAGCACGTGGACGAGTGCCTTCGGCTGCTTCGGCTGTGGCACTGCCAGCACGAGGACTCCATCGTGGCCGGCAGCCCCTCGATCCGCATCAAGCGGGCCAAGGAGGAGGCCGCCACCGCCGAGGCCATCCGCCACGCGCACGCGCTGGGCCTGACGGGCATGGTCCTCTACGCCGGCGAGCCGATGGTGGGCTTCACCTTCAGCGAGCGGCTCGGGGCCGACACCTGCAGCATCCTGATCGAGAAGACCGACCGCGAGTTCGTCGGTTCGGCCCAGTACATCTTCAGCGAGTTCTGCCGCCAGTACTGGTCCGACACGACCTGGTGCAACGTCGGCGACGACTGGGAGATCCCGTCGCTGGCCTGGACCAAGCACAGCTATCGGCCCGCCGGTCGGCTGGCGAAGTGGACGGTTCGGCCCCTGCCGTCGGCGACGGTGGTCTGGCCGGGCCTGCCCGCCGAGACCGAGGCGCCCCTCCGCGTCGAGCCGCCGACCGAGCCGAGCCCCGCGCCGGCCGCTGAGCCGCGCTGGTACCTCGACCGGGCCGATCTGAAGGACCTCGAGGAGCTGCGCCGCATCGAGACGCAGTGCTTCGACGAGCCGCTGGCGCTGACCCGCCGGCAGCTGCGCTACCTGCTGCGCAGCCCGCACGTCACCACGCACGTCGTCCGCCAGGACGGCCACGTGGTGGCCGAGGCGATCGTCCTGCGTCGGCGGACCGCGCGAGGCGTGGTGGGGCGGATCTACACCCTGGCCGTCGACGCCACCCGCCGCAGCCACGGCATGGGCCGGGCCCTGTTGTGCAACTGCGTCGAGACCCTCCACCGCGAGGGCGCCCTCGCCGTCGTGCTGGAGGTGGCCCTGGAGAACACCGCCGCCCAGGCCCTCTACGAGCGCAGCGGCTTCGCCCGCGTCAGTCAGCTGGCCGACTACTACGCCCCGGGCCGCGACGCCTGGAAGATGCGCCTGGAACTGCAGCCCAAGCCGGCCCTGCTGAACGTGTAGGCCCGGCCAAAGGTGGGGCTGCGCTCCGCTGCGCCCCAGCCTACGGGACAGGCCGTCTCCGTAGGCTGGGGCGC
>JAWLCG010000338.1:0-5572 GCA_041687295.1 Phycisphaerae bacterium
CCTGCTGAAGTACTACGACAGCTTCCCGCAGAACCGCTCGGCCTCGACGTGGCGACGGCTGGCCGAGGAGTTCCCCGGCGAGCCGCGGGCGGGCGTGGCCAACTACCGCCTGGCGCAGCTGGCCGCCCAGCGGGGCCAGGTCGACCAGGCCGCCCAGCTCGCCCAGACCGCCCTGGCCAGCCTGGCCCCGGCCTGCAACGGCCAGCCCGTCTCGGCCGAGAGCGGCCTGGCGGGCCTGTTCCAGCGGGCCCCCGGCGTGCCGTCGCGGCAGTACCTCCGCGAGGTCGCCGACCAGGCCGCCATCATGCAGTGGCTTATCCGCGTCAACCGCATCCTGGACGACCCGGTCTCGGCCGAGGCCTTCGCCGCCCTGGCCGACCTCGACCCCCACCGCCAGAGCCGCCGAGAGTACCGCGAACGCGTCCTGCACCTGGCCGAACGCTACGCCGAAACCACCCTGGCCGACAACTTCGCCCTGGCCCTGGCCATGAGCTACGCCGACGACGTCGAACGCGTCCGCTTCCTGCTGGACATCCGCGACATCCCCGGCTCGGACGCCTCCATCCAGGCCAACTACGAGCTGGGCTGCCTCGCCCTGCGCCTGAGCCACGTGCCCGCCCTGGCCGGCCAACTCCGCCAGCCCCAGACCTACTTCCGCCTGGTCGGCTTCGAGGCCATCGAGAACCCCTGGAGCCGCCGCAGCGCCGAACACCTCTCCCGCCTCCACACCCAGGCCAGCCGACCGTAGCGTCCCTGCCCACACAGCCCCTCTTACGCCCGCGGGTCAGTACGATGGTCCGTACCCAAGCCCACGGAATGCCTTCCGTGGGCATCGGGCCGGGCCGTCGCCGGCGGGGCACAACGCACCCGCAGGCCCCCCGGGAAACGGTTCAACCCCGACCCCGCGGGTCTTCCAGGGCGGTTTTTCGTCCCAGGCCTCCAGGATCGCCAGCGCCCACCCCGCACGAGATGCCCACAGATAGCAATCTGTGGGCTTGGGCAGGGCGGCGCCGGCGATCGCGACCGACGGACCAGCCCGCGATGCCCTTGCATGCTCGTGGCGAATCGATAAGATAATTCCCATGTCCCAGACCCCGACCCAACGAGCCCGGGTGATCTTCCTGTCCGCCTCGGTCGGCGCGGGCCACCACCACGCCGCACGGGCCGTCCAGACCCGCCTCGAGCAGCTCGACCCGACGCTCGAGACGCTCTTCGTGGACGCCCTGGACCATGTCCGCCCGCCGTTTCGGCTCTACTACGCCGGCGGCTACACCGCCATGGTCACCCGCCTGCCGTGGCTCTACGGCCTGGGCTACCACGCTACCGACCGCCCCGATGCGCCGGGTCGGCCCCTGCCCGAGCGGGCCCGCCTGCAGTGGGAGTGGACCATGCTGGCGCCGCTGCGGCGCTGGCTGGCCGAGCAGGCGCCGGCCCTGGTGGTCTGCTCGCACTATCTGCCCGCACCGATGGTCGCCCGGATGATCCGCCAGGGCCAGCCGGGCCTGCGGCAGATGGTCATCGTCACGGACAACGAGCTGCACCGCTGGTGGTACAGCGAGGGCGTCGAGCGGTACTTCGTGCCCGTCGAGGCCGTCCGCGAAAGGCTGCTGGGCTTCGGCATCGCGGGCGACCGCATCGAGATCACCGGCATCCCGGTCCACCCCAAGTGGCGGGCGGAGCTGGACAGCGACGCCCTGCGGCGCCAGTGGGACCTGCCGGCCGAGAGGCCCGCCATCCTGCTGACGGGGGGGGTGAACTTCACCATCGGGCGGATCGACCGCATCGCGGCCCAGCTGCTCGAACGGTTGCCCGACATGACCCTGGTCGCCCTGGCCGGCAGCAACAAACGGCTGCTGCGGGACCTGTCGGCCCTGCCGGCCGCCCGGGGCGAGAGGCCCCGCCTGCGGGTGCTGGGCTACACCGACCGCATCCACGAGCTGGTGCAACTGGCGTCGCTGGTGGTGACCAAACCGGGCGGCCTGATGACCAGCGAGTGCCTCGCCAAGGGCACGCCGATGCTGCTGATGAAGCCCGTCCCCGGCCAGGAGGCCGCCAACGCCCGCTGGCTCTCAGCCGAGGGCGCCGCCGTCGTCGCCGAAGACTCCGACCAGATCATTGCCCAGGCCGGCCGACTGCTCGACGACCCGCCCGCCCTGGCCGAGCTCGCCCGAAACGCCCGCAGACTCGACAAGCCCGCCGGCGACCGGATCGCGCACGAGCTGCTCGAGTACGTGAACGGCTGGCGCGATTTTTGATTCTTGATTGCAGATTTTCGGGGGGCGCCAGTCCCTCGTGCACCGTGGGTACACCCAGGGGCCCGGGGGCGTCCTGGGGTCCGGGGCGAGAAGACGCCCTGCGCGGCGCCGGTATCTCTCCAAGCCCACGGATGGAGGTTCGCGCCAGCGAACCGCAATCCGGGGGGGTCTCGGGCGGGCGGCTCGCCCGAGACGCGACGCCTGCTCGGCCCACCGATCCACGCGCTGTCGCCCTCGAAGGTGGGACGCCGCGGCTGCGCCGCTCTGTCCCAGCCTACGCCCCTGCCGCCCGCCAAGCCCCCGGGCATGCCCGGGGGCTCTATGGAGATCAGGTCAACTGGTCGTCGGTGACGACCTCCACGCCCTCGGACACCTGGTACTCCAGGTGGAGCTGGCCGGCGCGGCGGTGCCAGCGCACCGCGATTGGGCCCAACGGGTGGGGGACGGTGCCCTGGGCCCATTCCAGCTCGCCGGGCTGGGGGGCGATGCGGACGCGGTTGGGGTTGCCCGGCTCGGGCCAGGTCACGCCGAGCACCCGTGCGGTCAGGTAGTGCGTCGGGGCCGTCGCCCAGGCGTGGCAACGGCTGGCGTTGTCCATGAAGAACTCCCAGCAGGTCCACGCCCCGGCGTCGAGCATCCGTCCCCAGTAGCGGCGGATGAACTCCAGGGCCGTGTCGACCCGCCCGGCGTCCAGCAGCACCCCCAGCCCGTAGTAGCTGAAGTACGCGCTGATGTTGAAGTCGTCGAACCGCTTGGGCTCGGCCACGCGGAAGTTGTGCAGCATCTGCTCGGCGATCCAGTCGACCACCCCCTCGCGGGCCTCGGCCGGCACGAGGTCGTACAGCACGCCCAGGACGTTGCCCGGCACGCCGGGCTCGGGATTGGGCTCATCGCCGGCTCGGCGGTCGAGCAGCAGGCCGCGCTCGGCGTCCCAGAAGTTCCGGCGGATGGCCTCGGCCAGCGCGTCGGCGCGGGCGCGGTAGCGGGCGGCGCTGTCGGCGTCGCCGAGGGTCTCGAAGACGGTGGCGGCCACGGCGAAGGCTCGCTGGTAGAAGGCGTTGAGCGGGCAGTTGACGCCCTCGCGGGCGGTGTGGCTCAGGTCGACGTAGGGGTGCATCCCGCCGTCGCCCAGCAGGCCCGAGTCGTCCTCGGCCAGCGAGTCCAGCCCCGCCAGCAGCCGATGTACACGGTCGGCGCAGGCCCGCAGGTAGTCCAGGTCGCCCGAGTGGGCGTAGTAGGTCCACAGGGCCTGGACGAGGATGGCCGTGTAGTCCGGGTGACGCCCCGGCGGCAGGCCATGGGCGCCGGCCGGCACGAAGCCGCGGTCGTTCTGGGCCTGGAAGAACAGCTCCACGCACCGCCGCATGAGGGCGTGGTCGCCGAAGCTGGCCAGGTTGGTCAGGTACTGCACCATGAAGTCGCCGGAGTAGAGCCCCCGCTCGCGCCAGGGGCAGTCGAGGTAGGCGTCCTCCATGCAGGCCTGCTGGGTATCCCGGCCCAGGGCCCAGACGTCGTCCAGCCGCGGGTCCGAGCAGGCGAACTGCCCGACGGCCTCGACGGGGTAGAGCGCCCGCGTCAGCGACACCTCGTGCAGCGCGAAGGCGGACAGGTCGCCCGTGACGACGATCTCCAGGTAGCGGAAGCCGCGGGGGTGGAAGGTCTGCCAGCTCTGTCGGCCGGCGCGGGCGAGAGTTCGCTCGGCCATCATCACGCGGGGGTGGTTGCCGTGGTACGCCGAGCCGTCCTCATTGAGTCGCTCGGTGTAGAACAGGTCCACCCGCGTGCCCTCGGCCGCGGTGAAGTCTACCACGGGCCGGCCCAGCACCTCCTGGCCGAAGTCGTACACCAGCACCAGCGAGCCGCCCTCGCCGATGCGGGCGGCGTAGTCGGCGCCGCTTACGGGCCGGGCGGGCTGCGCGTCGAGTGCCTCCAGCCGCAGCCAGGCCCGCTCATGGAAGGGCGACTCGGCCGACGCCTCCTGCGGCCAGGCGCGCCACGGGCCCAGTTCCCTCGGCAGGGCGTCGGGCCCGTCCAGCGGCAGCGCGACGCGCTCGAAGGCCTCGGCCTGCTCGCCCTCCCACGGCCCGCCGACCAGGAAGCTGTGGGCCGAGCCGATCTCCCGCTCGGCCGAGAGCGACAGGCCCGCCTCGCCCGGCAGGGCCAGGTAGAAGTCCCACCGGTCCGAGCCCATCCGCTCGACAACGAGAAGCTCGTTCCACCCGGGTCGGAGTGTGGTCAAAAAATCCTGGCGCATGGCGATGTCGGTGCGGACGACGGGCTTGAGTTCGGTGCCGTTGACCCAGTATCGGCCCCACCAGGCGCCGAGGGTGACCTGCTGCTCGACGGGCGAGTGGATCCAGCTCAGCACGGCCACCTGGGCGCGGGTGTGGAGGCTCTGGCCGCCGCGGGCCAGGGCGTGCAGCGAGTGGACCTGCTCGCCCGCGCCGGGCCGACCGGCCCAACTGCTCAGGCGGTGGCGGGGGCGCTGGGGCCTTTCGTCCAGCGGCGGGATGCTGCGGGGCGCCAGCGGACCCCAGTGGTCGGGGTTCTCCGCGGCCACGACGGCCGGCCAGGCGGCGTCGTCGAAGCCCGGCGCGTCCCAGCCGGCCGGCAGGGCGCGGGCGTCGAGCATCTCGCCGGGGTTCAGCGCGAACGAGAGGTAGAAGGTGTCCTCGCTGTGGGCCGGGCTGTCCAGGCCGCGCCACTGCCCCGGCGTGGCCAGGTCGATCGTAGCCCCGGCCGAGTCGCGGACGCTGCCCCAGGCGATCAGCCCGCCGCGGCTGGCCTGGGAGTGGAAGCTCACGCAGCCGTAGCTGTTGACCGTGACGGCCAGGACGTTCTCGCCGGGCTGCAGGTAGGGCGTCAGGTCATGGCTGTCGAACTCGGGGTGACCCAGGAAGAACCGCGTGGGGCCATGGGCGACGACCTGCCCGTTGACCGTCAGGCGGTAGCGGGTGTCGGCGAACAGATGCAGCGTCGCCGACTCGGCCGGGGCGTCGAGGGTGAATCGGCGGCGGAAGAGGACGTAGCGGTTTCGGCCCGTGCCATGCGGGTCGGTCCAGACGAAGCGGGCGTCGGCGTGCGGGGCCATGGGCGAGGGGGCCTTTCTGCGGGAAGAGCCTCGGCGGCCCGGGTACCACACGCCGGGCCAGTCGCGGCGATTGTAGGCCCGCCCGGGCCCGCATGCAACGTGGCGTCGGCCGTCAGATGCGGGGTGGCTAGACCGTTTGCCTGCCGAATCTGCGGGCAACCTTGGCCCGGGCAAAGGTGGGGCTGCGCTTACGCTGCGCCCCAGCCTACAAAAATGGCCCGCGCTG
>JAWLCG010000339.1:0-4989 GCA_041687295.1 Phycisphaerae bacterium
CTGGCCAGCAAGGCCACCGGGTTCCCTATCGCCAAGATGGCCGCCAAGGTCGCCGTCGGCTACACCCTCGACGAGATCGCCAACGACATCACCCGCCAGACGCCCGCCTGCTTCGAGCCGACCATCGACTACGTCGTCACCAAGATCCCCCGCTGGACGTTCGAGAAGTTCCCCGACGCCGACGAGACGCTCACCACGCAGATGAAGAGCGTCGGCGAGGCCATGAGCATCGGGCGGACCTTCAAGGAGAGCCTCCAGAAGGGCATCCGCTCGATGGAGGTCAAGCGCTACGGCCTGGGCCTCGACCGCAACGACAAGTGGTTCAACGCCCGCCGGCGCGACCACGGCGAGTTGAAGGACCCCTCGGGCAAGCCGCTGGACGTCGAGTGGCCCATCGAGGAGGCCAAGCTCCGCCGCAAGCTCCAGGTGCCCAGCCAGGGCCGGATGTACTACATCCGCTACGCCTTCAAGATGGGCTGGAGCGTTGACGACGTCTTCGAGGCCACCAAGATCGACCGCTGGTTCCTCCAGCACATCGCCGACCTGGTCGCCTTCGAGGACGTGCTGGTCGCGGCGGGCAGCCTGGAGGCCCTGAGCCCCCAGACGCTCCGCCAGGCCAAGCAGTGGGGGTACAGCGATATTCAGATCGCCACCGCCGTCGGCTCTTCCGAGCGGGCCGTGCGCGACCGCCGAAAGAGCCTGGGCATCGAGCCGGTCTACAAGCTCGTGGACACCTGCGCCGCCGAGTTCGAGGCGGCCACGCCGTACTACTACAGCAGCTACGAAACGCCCATCACCCGCATCGGCCCCGACGGGCAGCCCCAGAGCTTCTGCGATGACGAGGTCCGCGTCAGCGAGACGCCCAAGATCATCATCCTGGGCGGCGGGCCCAACCGCATCGGGCAGGGCATCGAGTTCGACTACTGCTGCGTCCACGCGGTCTTCGCCGCCCGCGAGCTGGGCTTCGAGGCCGTCATGGTCAACTCCAACCCCGAGACGGTCTCGACCGACTACGATACGTCGGATCTGCTGTTCTTCGAGCCGCTCACGCACGAGGACGTGCTGAACATCTGCGAGCGGCTCAACGGCCGACCGCTGGACGAGCCGGGCGGCCTGCTCAAGGGCGTGATCGTGCAGTTCGGCGGGCAGACGCCGCTGAACCTCGCCCGCGGCCTGCAGGAGGCGGGCGTGCCGATCATCGGGACCAGCCCGGCCTCGATCGACCTGGCCGAGGACCGCGAGCAGTTCGACCGCGTCCTGACCGACCTGGACCTCAAGCGGCCCGCCAACGGGACGGCCTACACCGTTGAGCAGGCGAAGACCATCGCCCAGCGGATCGGCTACCCGGTGCTGGTGCGGCCCAGCTACGTCCTGGGCGGCCGGGCCATGGAGATCGTCAGCGACGAGACCCAGCTCGAGGCCTACATGGAAAAGGCCGTCGACGCCTCGACGGTGGGCCACGACCACCCGATCCTGGTCGACAAGTTCCTCGACGCCGCCACCGAGGTCGACGTCGACTGCATCGCCGACTACCCGCCGCTGGGCGGCAGCGGCCAGGTGAGCTACGAGCCGCGGGCGCTGGTCTGCGGCGTGATGGAGCACATTGAGGAGGCGGGCATCCACTCGGGCGACTCGGCCTGCGCTCTGCCGCCGTTCAGCCTCTCCGACGCGATCATCGACGAGATCAAGACCTCCACCCGCGCCATGGCCAAGCGGCTGGCGGTCAACGGGCTGATGAACATCCAGTACGCCGTCAAGGACGGGCAGGTGTACGTGCTGGAGGTCAATCCCCGCGCCAGCCGAACCGTGCCCTTCGTCTCCAAGGCCACCGGCGTGCCCTGGGCCAAGCTCGCCGGCAAGGTGATGGCTGGCCGGGGGCTCACCGAGCTGGGCGTCACCGAGGCCCCGCGCCCCGCCCAGACGTCGGTCAAGGAGAGCGTCTTCCCGTTCAAGAAGTTCCCCGGCGTCGACGTGATCCTCGGGCCCGAGATGCGCTCGACCGGCGAGGTCATGGGCATCGACATGAGCTTCGGCCTGGCCTACGCCAAGAGCCAGATGGCCGCCAGCTCCAGCCTGCCCATCACCGGGCGGGTCTTCCTCAGCGTCCGCGACGACGACAAGCGGGCCATCCTGCCCATCGCCCAGCAACTGGCGGCCATGGGCTTCGAGTTGCTGGCCACCGGCGGCACGCACCGCGTGCTCAGCGAGGCCGGCGTGCCGGCGACCCGCCTGGCCAAGCTGGCCGAGGGTCGGCCCAACATCGCCGACCTCATGGTCAACCGCCAGGTCGACCTGCTGATCAACACGCCGACGAAGAAGGGCCCCAGGACCGACGAGGGCCGGATTCGCGCCCTGGCCGTGTCCTACAACGTGCCGCTGATCACGACCATCACCGGCGCCCGGGCCGTCTCCGGCGCCATCGCCGCCCTGCGTGCCCGCCGCACCGAGCTGGTCAGCGACGCCTGGGGCGTTCGGCCCCTGCAGGACTACTTCCCCGCCAACCAGCGTCAGCCCGCCAACCGCTAGCGGCCCGTTGAAAAACGGGCTGCTAGAGCAGGTGACCAGTGGAGCAGGAGAACAGGAGAGCAGAATAAGCCCGGAAAGTGGCCCAGCGCCCCTGAATCCGGGCCCCGCTCACCTGCGGTCTCCTGATCTACTGCTCCAACGTCGAGGCCAGATGGCCTTTCTCAACGGGCCACTAGACCCTTTGCCGCCCTGTCTCTCGGCGTCAGATCGTCAGGCGTACCGGCCAATGGAGGCGCAGGGCGCGAGCGCCGCACTCCAAAAAGCGCGGTCCGCCAATCCCGCAGCGACACCCAGGGCGGCCCGTTCCTGACGGACTGCTATGCGGACGGCTGGGCGGCGCGGGCGTTGAAGCGTTCCAGCTCGCCCTGGAGGTGGTCGAGGCAGTAGCCGATGTAGGCCCGGCCATGGCTGGGCCGGCCGTGGCGCTCGGTCATCAGGCCCTCGTGGATGGCGTCGAGGAAGCCGCCGACCTCGGCCTCGCTCAGCGGGGCGGGGCTCTCGGCCCAGGCGGTCAGGGCCTCGAACAGCTCGCGCAGCTCCGGGCGGTCGCGGTACTGCGTGGGCGTCAGGAAGCAGCCCGGCTGATACCGCAGCTGCAGGCCCTTGAGGGCGACGGCGACGGGTTCGTAGTTAATCGCCGGCGAGAGGCGCATGAACTTGAACTGCTGGACCAGCGTGCCGGGCCCGCCGACGCCGGGCATGTCCTCGCCGGTCGAGCCCGCGCTGCGCCGCCGGGCGACGCTCGACATCAGCATCCGCGGCACGGGCTGGCGGTTGACGATCTCCTCGCCCGTCAGGCGCATGATGCGGAGCTGGCCGTCGATGCACCGCCGCGGGTCGCCCAGCAGGGCGAAGAGGCACTTGAGCACCGCCAGCGGCAGCG
Source organism: Phycisphaerae bacterium (assembly GCA_041687295.1). GTDB lineage: Bacteria > Planctomycetota > Phycisphaerae > SM23-33 > FEN-1343 > JAWLCG01. Next base: position 3,410 of record JAWLCG010000339.1, read on the forward strand.
GGCGATCGGCGTCATGGCCGTCCTGCTGGGGCATCTGCAGCGAGATGTGCACGCTATGGGGGCGCACGGGGTAGAAGCGCATCGTCTCGTGGATGATCTGGTTGAGCAGCCAGGGGTCGTCGGTGATGGGCTTGGAGATCTCGTCGCGGATGCTCAGGTTGCCCAGGGCCAGCTCGAGGAACCCCCGCTTGGGCCGATCGGAGACCTTCACGCGGTGGTTGTCGACGTGGCCGCCGAGCTTCCACATGAGGATGTCCAGGCCGAAGTCGCTGAAGTACTCGAAGCCGTCGTACACGCGGTCGACGCCGGCGGCCCCGTCGGCCAGGACGCGATGGCCGATGTTGCTGAACTCCAGCTCGGCGCCCAGGGGGACCTGCCCCCGGCCCATGTGGGTGTGGATGAACTGCAGCTGCCTGCGCCCCTCGGCGGGCTCGTAGAGGGCGTCGGCGGTGGCGACGGCCCAGCGGACGAAGTCGATCAGGTGGTGCTGGCTGTCGAAGTGCACCTCGGCCAGCGCGTCGCCGGTGAGGATCTCCAGCAGGTGGTGGTGCTGGTTGAGCAGCCTCAGCGTCGCCAGGGCCGAGATGGTCCGCTCGTAGTAGCGGTCGGAGATGTTCATCTGGTCCAGCTCGTAGCGGAAGTCGGTGCGGACTCGCTCCTCGATCTGGTTGAACAGCACCTGGCGGATCACCAGCGACAGGTAGGCCGGCGCGTACTGGCAGATTCGCTCGTCGGCGAGCACGCGGGTGTAGTCGCGCAGGTGCTCGCCCTCCAGGGCGGTGCGGATGTAGAAGTTGCTGATGCCGTGCTGCTCGAAGTGGTGGCGGACGAGGTCGCGGATGGTCTGGCCGTGCAACTCGGCCAGGGCGCGTCGGCCGACGTCGCGGTCGGGTCGGCCGGCGGCGGTGTCCATCTCGGTCAGGACGCGGTCGATCTTCTCGCGGAGCAGCACCTCCTGCTTGAGCCGGTCGCGGAACTCGTAGCCGAAGGCGTGCCGCATCTGGTCGAGGTCGGCCACGAAGGCCACCGCCGCCACCGCCTCGTCGGCTGTGCGGACCTCCACGGGGATCTTCTTGTAGTTGCGCCCCTCGTACTTCTTGAGCGCCCGCATGCCGGCCAGCTCGATCGGGCCGATGACGAAGCCGCGGATCCGGCCCTGTGGGTCGGGCACGGCGTAGAGGTAGCTGTTGTCGGGGCTGATCTTGGTATAGCCGGCCAGCACGGCCTCGCGTGCGAGCAGGCGGTCGCGCCCGTCGGCCTCGGCGCGGGTGAAGACCAGGTCCTTGCCCAGCACGGCCCGGAAGACCTTGGGATTGGTCAGCGTGCCGTAAGCGAACAGGTAGAACGTCTGCGCCTCCCGCGCGCGGCGCGGGGCCGGGCGGTCGATCGGCACGTCAGGCGGCGGTTGGGGCAGGTCCTGGCTCATGCGGGCCATTCTAGCCGATCGGGCGGCGGGTACGTCAATGCGTCACTGCGTCACTGCGTCAATGCGCAGGCGCGACGGGCCTCGGCGTTCGTTGCTTGTGTCGCTGATCGGACCGGGCATGGAGTGCGACGGCTTGACGCCGCTTTGGCTTACC
>JAWLCG010000339.1:4999-5510 GCA_041687295.1 Phycisphaerae bacterium
CGTCACGGCCGCCGCACTCCATACGGCGCTTGTCGCGCGGTTCGCCATCGACGTGCCGGTTCGGTCGGCCATGCGGTACAATGGGGTCGCGCCGCTCCCGTGGCGGACGCACCGACGCACCGACGCACCGACGCAGTGACGCACTGACGCATTAACGAATTAACCCATTAACCCATTAACACCCCTGCACCGCACGACGCCCATGACGGTCAAGTACTGGAGCCGGGCCGGTCTGATGCTGACGGACTGGTGCCCTGCCTGCTGCGCGTGCTGCTACGCGTGCTGCGGGCCTGAGGGGGGCACGTGGATGACCGTCGAGCAGGCCCTTCGGGTCTGGCGGGGTCTGGTCGAGGCGAGCCCGCATGGCTGCCGGGTGCACCTGACCGGCGGGGAGGTCTTCGGGCGGTTCGACTGGCTGCTGACGATCGTCCGCGAGGCGCAAAAAAATGAACTTGGGCCCCTGGAGGCAGTGGAATCCAACGGTTACTGGGCGGATAATGACCGCGAAATC
>JAWLCG010000340.1:0-5474 GCA_041687295.1 Phycisphaerae bacterium
CCGCCCTTTCTGGGCTTCTATCCCGCGGCGGCCCGTCCCGGGGGCTTGCGCCCCCGGCAAAATTCTGTCGCCCTTTCAGGGCTCCGCCCGGCGCCGGGCGGGAGTTGTGTCTCCCGCAACAGCCCCAGCCGCCGTCGATCGTAAGCGGCCGAATTGTCCGATAGGCTCGCGCTATGTGCAGCCGTGCGATTGCCGCAGAGCTGTCCCGCAAGGCTGCGAACGGCGCAGCCGTGGCACCCCACGCAATGTGCGCGATGGCCTCGGCGGGGATCGGAGCAACCGCATGCGAGAAACGTCTCACAGCGTCCCCCCTTCCTGGCGGCGGATGCGGGTGAGCAGGTGGGCGAGCTTCTCGGCCGCCCCGCCGGCGGGGGTTGTCGGCTGCGGCGTGTCTTCGTCATCGTCGACGGTGACGTCGAGCACCTCCGAGCCCCGCCAGCTCTGCATAAGCTGGGCGAAGCTGCCGCTGAGCGAGTCGGGCCGGGCCTGCTGGACGCTGCCCAGCAGCTCGGAGACCTGCAGCGGGTCGGTGATCTCGCTGAGCGTGCGGAGCCCCTCGGGCCCCAGGCCCACGACGAGCACGCGTCGGCCCACGCGGACCAGGGCGACCTGGTGGCGCGGCGAGAGGGCGGATCGGCCCAGGACCTCCAGGGCCCCGCCCGCCCCGCCGCTCCGCAGACCGCTGCCGCGGCGGAGCATCAGCCAGCGCAGGCCCAGGATCAGCCCCAGCACCACCGCCAGGGCCAGGCCCGTCCGCAGCCAGCCGGCCAGGCTCGAGGGCGCCCCGTCGGTCGAGAGCGTTCGGGTTTCCTGGGCCGATCGCACCGACGGGCCCCGCAGGGGCTGATCGGCCAGCGCGTCGGCGGCGTCGGCCTCGGCGGGCTGGGTCGCGGGGGTGGGGGTCACGTACACGGCCGGGGTGACCGGCGGGGTGACAGGCTCGGCCGGCTCGGGGGCCGGCGTGTCGGGCAGCGTGACCGGCCCGGTGGGGTTGGCCTGGAGGACGGGCGCCGGCGCCGGCTGACCGGCCGACAGGGCCGACAGGGCCAGCAGCGTCAGCAGGCTCAGCGTCAGTTGGCTCCGGACCGTGGCCATCGCGCTCTCCCACCCGCCGGCGGAGCCCGTACAGCGGTGGGCGTCCCCCATCGGCGGAACTTCCTCGGCCAGCGCCCCCACAGGCGCCGGCCCGTATCGCGGCGGCTACTCGTCGCCGGACAGGATCTCGTTGATGCGGACGCAGAAGTTGTCGTTGACCACCAGCACCTCGCCGCGGGCGACGAGGCGGTCGTTGACGAACACGTCGACCGGGTCGCCGGCGAGCTTGTCCAGCTCGACGACGCTGCCGGGGCTCAGGCTCAGCACGTCCTCGACGAGCATGCGGCAACGGCCCAGCTCGATCTTGACGTCCAGGTCCACGTCGCCCAGCATGTCGATGGCACTGGTGGAGTCAGGGAGAGCGGCGTCCTCGAGGTCGGGCATCTCCGCCGGCGCAGGCGCACCGGCAGAGGCCGATTGGGAGGGAAGCTCGACGGGCGGCGCATCCCCCACAGGGGCGGCTTCGCCGTCGGGCGCAACGTCGGGGCGGTCGTCTTCGCTGGCCATCCTTGACCTCGGGGTTCCTGTCGTCCCTGACAGGCCGACGATCTGCCTTCGCACAGGCGGGCCGACCCACGCGGGCCGACCGCCGACCAGGCCCCGGAACCGGGGACAAGGCCTCGAACCGGATGTTACCCCCGGCGGTTATGGGACGCCAGGATTTTTGAATTTAGATTGCAGATTTTCCAACGAAATCGCGGAGGCGCGATCCAGAGGTCGGGGTTCGTCCATGCGCCGCGCCTCCGACCCCCACGGATTGCGCGGAACTCGCGTTCCGCTCCATCCATGGGCTTGGAGAAAAGCCCCCCATGAGGCGCCAGCGCGTTACCCCCTCCACCCACTAACGCATTGACGCAGTGACGCACTGACGCATTGACGCCCCCCTCTTCCCAGTCAACCAATTAACCCGTTAACCCGTTAGCCCCCTCCCCCTAATAGTCCGCCCGATACGGCGTGCACTGGGGGATCAGGACATTCTCGACATTGTCCTCGCCGAGGATGTCGGTGAGGGTCACCTGGATCTGGCGGCGGAGGGTCTGCAGCTCAGGCTCGACGAGGTGCTGCGGCTCGGCCCGGCGGATGAGGGTGTTCAGCGCGTCGCGGATGGCGGCCTGGCGGTCCTGGACGATCTTGTCCACGAATAGCTTGCGGTCCCGGGGCACCTCGATGACGATCTCCATGTCGTAGAGCCACAGCTTGCCCGTCTGCGTGTTGGGCGCGCGGAAGTTCAGGACCGTCACCTCGGCGGTGTGGGCGACCGGGTCGCTGGCCAGGGGCGACTTGACGGCCCCGCTGGCGGCGGTGGGCTCGGCGAAGGTCAGCCACAGGGCGAACACGCCGCCCTCGAGCAGCATAATGGCGGCCAGCACCAGGATCGACTTAAGCGGGAGCTTGCGCTTTTCCTGCGGCCTGTCGGGGATTTCATCGGGCATCGCGGACGACTCCTTCCTCGCCGGTCATCGCCGTCGGCTCGCCTGCGCCCTCGAACTCCTGGACGGTGGCCTCGAGCATGACGATTTCGACTCGGCTGTTTCTCTGGCGTTGGGGCAGCGTGTAGGCGCGGGCCTCGACCGGCTCGGCGGCGCCGACGGCGACCAGGCGGAGGCGGTGGGGCTCGATGCCCCCGCGGCCCACGAGGAAGTCGCGCACCGCCCGGGCACGGGCGTACGCCAGATCCAGGTGGTCGCCGAAGGGCGAGCCGTCCGGCAAGGGGGCGGCCGAGGTGTGCCCGCGGATCTCGACCTTGAGCGTGTAGCCGCGGATGGCCTGGGCGACGGCGAGCAGGTCGTCGTGGACGGCCGGCAGCAGCTGGGCCTGGCCCTCCTCGAAAGCGCCCGTGCCGCCCATGACGAAGGTCTGGCCGTCGCGGACGGTCTTGACGGCCTCGCGGCGCCCGTCGGGGGCCTCGTCGCGGCTCTCGCCGGTCCGCTGCTTGAAGTTCTGGTCGGCCTGGGCCATGCGGCGGATGATCGGGGCGACGTCAGGGGGCACGTCATTGGGCACCGAGCCGATGCCCCCGCGGTAGCCGAAGACCTCCTGGATGCTCTCGACGACCTGCTGGTAGCGGGTGTCCTTCTTGATCTCGCTCATGGCGACCAGCATGATGAAGAAGGTCAGCAGCAGCGACATCATGTCGCCGTAGGTGACCACCCACTCGGGGGCGCCCGCGGGGGCCTTTTTGGGCTTGCGACCGGCCATGGGTTAGCTGGAGGCCTCCTGCCCGCCCGCCTCGATGCGCTTGCGCTGCCCGGGGGCCAGGAAGGTCTTGAGCTTCTGCTCGACGATGCGGGGGTTGTCCCCGCTCTGGATGCTCATGACGCCCTTGATGACGATGAGCTTGAGCAGCTGCTCCTCCTCGCTGCGGCGGGCCAGCTTGTCGGCCAGCGGGCCGGCGAAGAGATTGGCGATGATCGCGCCGTAGAGCGTCGTCAGGATAGCCACCGCCATGCCCGGGCCGATGGCGCTGGGGTCGTCCATGTTCTGCAGCATGATCACCAGGCCGAACAGCGTGCCGATCATGCCGAAGGCCGGTGCGTACTTGGTGATGGCGTCCAGCAGGCTCTTGCCGTTGGAGTGCCGCTCGGCGAGGCTGTCCAGCTCGCTGGTGAGGATCTGCTCGATCAGCTCGGGGTCGATGCCGTCGACGGCCATCTGGATGCCCTTGACCACGAACTCGTCGCCGATGTCCTTGGTCATGTTCTCCAGGCTCAGGATGCCGTCCCGCCGCGCGACCTCGGCGTAGCGGACCATGTCGCCGATGATCTTTTCCGTGCTGGCCGGGCGGGTGAAGAAGGCGTTCTTGGCCACCTTGAGCAGGTTGGTCACCGACTGCAGCGGGAAGCTCATCAGCGTGGCCGCCACACACCCGCCGAACACCACGGCCATCGATGGGTAATTGATGAACCACGCCAGCTGCCCACCCGAGAAGACCGAGTAGACCAGCAGCGCGACTCCCATGACCAGGCCAATGACGGTTGCGATATCCACAGCGTAGACTCCGCGCAGGTCCTCCGGGGCGCCACGCGCCCCTGCTCTTTATCGGCCATTGCCCCGGGAAGGTTGAGCCCGCTACGCCGGCGGGACGCCGTCGGCGCTGAAGCAGCGGATCCGTCGGCCATAGTCGATGGCCCGGGCCACGACCTCCTCGACGCTCTCGAGGACCATGAGCTTCTCGCCGGTCGTCAGCGTGATCAACGTATCGGGCGTCTGCTCGACGAACTTGATCAGCTCGGCGTTGACCACCAGGGCCTTGCGGTTCAGTCGCGTCAGGGTAATCACCGGATGATGCCCATCAGCTCGGTGAGCAGTTGCTGGCTGGTGGTGATGACGCGGCTGGAGGCGCTGAAGCCGGTGCTGGCCATGATCATGTTGATGAACTCGCCGGAGATGTCGATGTTGCTGGTCTCCAGGGCGCCGCCGATCATGGCGCCGGCGCTGCCCTCCAGGGCGGCGCCGATGACCGGCTCGCCGCTGTTGGGGCCGGGCTTGTAGTTGCCCCCGCCCGAGTCGACCAGGCCCGCGTTGTTGCTGAAGGTGGCCAGGGCGAGCTGGCCCAGCGTGCGGGTCATGCCGTTGCTGAAGGTGCCGGTGATCGTGCCGTCGCTGCCGATGCTGAAGTCCTGCAGGGTGCCCGCCTCGCTGCCGTCCTGGTAGGTGACGCTGACACGGCTGCCGGGCACGGTGAGGGCCTGGACGTGCGTCAGGTCGAGGTTGACGGTCATGGGCGTGACGGCGCCGGTGGCGGCGCGGTCGATGGTGATGGCGGTGCCGGTGCTGGACTGGTACTGGCCCATGGTGTCGAAGGTGACCGTGCCGCTGCCCAGGACCGTGGAGGCGTCGGTGTCGTCGGCGCTGTTGGCGAAGAATCGCCAGGTGGTGCTGGTGTCGTCGCGGGCCTCCAGGACGAAGGTCAGGTCCATCTGGACGGGGTTGCCCAGCGAATCGAACACCCGGCTGGCGGTGTAGACGCTCTCGCCGTTGGCCTGGTTGATGGTCGTCAGGGTCAACGGCCCGGGAAGCGTGCCGGTGCCGAAGCTCAGGGCGTTGTCGCTGCCGGTGTTGCCATGCAGCTCCAGCGCGTAGGTGCCGGCCGCCGAGCCGGCTACGATCTGCCCGCCCGGCGTGCCGCCCAGGCCCGCCCCGGTGTGGATGCCGTAGCCGTTCTCGAGGAACTGCAGGAAGTCGCCCACCGTGGTGGCCGCGGTGACGTCGAGCGTGGTCGCCCGCTGCGCCCGGCCGCCCTTCTCGCCCTCCAGGGTCAGCGCGTCGCCGGCGTTGTACATGACGGCCCCGCCGTTGCGCAGGTCGGTCAGCAGGGTGGCGCCGGTCACGGCCCCGCGGCCGGCGGCGGGGGGGTGCTGGGGTCGCGGCCGCGAGCC
>JAWLCG010000341.1:0-5461 GCA_041687295.1 Phycisphaerae bacterium
GCTGATCGAGAGGGACGGCTACCTCGGCGGGGCGACCGTGTCCCAGCAGGTCAGCCACATTCTCAGCACCAACGGCGTGGACTTTCAGGGCATCTGGCACGACTGGATGCGTGCGTTGCGGCGGCGCGGCGGACTGATCTCGCGTGGACTGGTCCGTCAGTCCGACAAGTTCCGCGGTGGCGTGGACGCGGAGGTGGTCAAGTACGCGTGGGACGACCTGCTGAGCGAGGCCAAGGTCGAGCAGTTGCTCCATACCGCCGCCTCCACCGCCATCCTCGAGGATGGCCGCTGCCGGGGAGTGGTCGCCGAGACCCGGGCGGGGCGGCGTGCCCTGCTGGCGGCTCGGACGATCGACTGCACCGCCGACGGCGTGGTCTGCGCGTCGGCGGGGGTGCCGTGGGAGCAGGGCGACGGCGTCAACCCCTGGAGCCAGTCGCTCACCAAGGTCTTCCGCATGGGCAACGTCCGCTGGCCGCAGGAGGGGTACCCGCAGGAGCTTGTCCAGTCTCTCCGGCAGTTGGCGGCCGAGGCGGTAGCGAGGGGGGAGTACGACTCGCCGGTCGTCGCCAATGGCCGGGCCGTCCAGTACTCCGCCAATGACGGGGTGCACGAGAGCATGCCCGAGTACCGCACCGAGATGAACGTCTTTTCCAGCCGAGTGCTGCGGGTGGATCCGCTGGACCCGTTCGACTTCACCCGGGCCGAGCGCGAGGGCCGCGAGCAGGCCTGGCAGTGTGCCGACTTCATCCGCGGGCACGTGCCGGGCTACGAGCAGTCCTACCTGCTGGACACGAACGCCCACATCGGCCTGCGGGACTCGCGGCGGGTCCAGGGCCTGGCCACGGCGACCAACGAGGACGTCCTGGAGTTCAGAAGGTACGACGATGGGATCGCCCGCAGCAGTTGGGAAATCGACATGTGGCCGGCGGACAGCTATGACGCGCAGGCTGTCGACCGTTCCAGCGATCAGGCCAAGGCGCGGAGGCGTCGGTTAGCGGAGGGGGCCTGGTTCGACATCCGCTACGGCTGCCTGGTGCCGATCGGCGTGGATGGCCTGCTGATGGCCGGGCGGTTCATCTCCGCCCAACGCATGGCGCAGGGATCGCTGCGGATCCAGCAGACCTGCCAGTCCACCGGCCAGGCGGCCGGCACCGCCGCCGCGCTGAGTCTGCGGCACAACGTGTCGCCGCGCGAGCTGGATCCCGCCATCGTGGCAGGGCAACTCCACGAGGACCGGACAGCGACCGAACCGGCCGTGGACATTCTCAAGGACCTTCCCGAGTATGGTGGCCGTGGCTGAGCCCACTCAAAGCCCCGTTCCAGTCAGGAGAGCACCCCGTGAGCGATGAAGCGAAGAGCCCATCCGTCTACCGCGAGCCTGCCCGCGACGTGCCGGTGTTGGGCACGTGGGACGTGCTGGTCTGCGGCGGCGGCCCCGCTGGCTGTGCGGCCGCGTTGTCAGCCGCCCGCCATGGGGCCAGGACGCTGCTGGTTGAGCGTGAAGGCTACCTGGGCGGCGCGCCGGTGACGCAGCTGGTGGTGCCGATTCTCAGCACCAACGGTGTGGACTTTCAGGGCGTGTGGCATGAGTGGGCGCGGCGACTGCGGGAGCTGGACGGCATCTCCCCACTGACCCGCGGGCACCCGGCCGGGGCGCACTGGATCGTCGGCTCGGTGGACCCCGAGATGGTCAAGCACGCCTGGGACGCCCTGCTGAGTGAGGCCGGCGTGGAACTGCTCCATTTCGCCTGGGCGGCCGGGGCGATCGTCCAGGACGGCGCGATCGGCGGGATCGTGGTGGAGACCTGTGGCGGCCGGCGGGCGATTCGGGCCCGACGGGTGATCGATTGCACCGGCGACGCCCAGGTCTGCGCCGCCGCCGGGGCCGGTTACGACGCGGGCCATGCGGGCAAGCCCTGGGCGATGGGCGTAAGCCTGTTGCGCCGCTTCGCCGTACCGCCCTCGGCCATCCAGGTGGCTGGGCAGACCGTTGCCGGCTTCGGACGCAGCGTCGGCCTGCGGCCGGAGTGTTTGGCTGGCCTGCCCAGGCTGCTGCGGGTGGACCCGCTGGACCCGCTGGCTCGCTCGGCAGCCGTGCGGGAGGGGCGGCGGCTCGCCCTGGAAGATCTTCGCCGCCGGCGCCGCGAGGGACTGCCCCCCGGGGCCTACATGATCGACTCGGCCAGCCAGCTGGGTGTCCGCTCCTCGCGCCGCGTGCACGGAAGTGCCACTGCCAGCGACGAAGACTCCTGGGAGCTTCGCAGGCACCCCGACGGCATCGCCCGGTCCAGCTGGGAGATCGACGTCCACTCGCCCGAACACCCGACTTCCAAGGCCGTGCGATACGACGCGGAAGTCTATCGCAAGCGGTTCGAGGCCACGCGCGACGGCGCCTGGTTCGACATCCGCTACGGCTGCCTGGTCGTCAAAGGCATCGACAACCTGCTGGTGGCCGGGCGGTGCCTCTCGGCCGAGCACGAGGCCCAGGCGTCGCTGCGGATCCAGCAGACCTGCCAGTCCACCGGCCAGGCCGCCGGCACTGCGGCAGCCCTGAGCCTGCGCCACAACGCCACACCCCGTCAGCTGGATCCAATGCTTGTCGTGCGCCAGCTCGAGCAGGACCGGGCCAACACCGAGCCCGTGGACCTGCCGCCGCTGCAGCCGTAGACCATCTGGGCATCGGGCGCATGGGCGTGATGCCGCACGCGGGTCAACCGAAGAAACCGTTTCGCCCGGCGTTGAAGCCGTCGCGCCTGCAGGTGCCCAGCACGTGAACGAGCCGCAGCAGCAGGTCGCGTTCGACGCCCTGCGACCGGGGCTGGCCGAAGAGGTTGTTACGCTCGCCGGGGTCAGTCGTCAGGCAGTACAGTTCGGAGGCGTCGTCGGTGTGGTAGACGAGCTTCCACTCTTGTGTGCGGACCATGTAGCCATGCTCGATCTGGCTGAAGACGCAATCGCGGGCGTTCGATACATCGCCGGCCAACAGCGGCGCGAGCGATCGACCGGCCAACGCGTGGGGCCCCGCCGGCGGCTGCACGCCGGACAGCTCGCACAGCGTCGGGTAGACGTCGAGCATCTCGATCAGCGACTCGCTGTCCTGTCCCCCGTGCGCGTCGCCGGGCAGACGCAGGATCAGCGGCACGCGGAGCGCTTCCTCGTAATGGTTGTGGAACTTGCCGAGCATACCGTGCGCCCCCAGGAGGTCGCCGTGGTCGGAGGTGAACACCAGGATGGTGTTGTCCCACCGCCCATGCGCCTCGAGGCTCTGTACGATTCGGCCGACGCACTCGTCCACGAGCGTGCTCATCCCCAGGACGGTGCTGATGACCTTCCTGCGGCCGATGTCGGACAGCGCCGCCCAGCGCCCGCGCGGGCTGGCCTGCTTGGCGGGCTTGGTGGGGGGCTCCTCGGCCCATTCCGGCGGCAGCTCGATGTCCTGCCACGGGTGCATCTCGGCGAACCGCCGCGGCGGGTAGAGCGGCGGATGTGGCGAGTAGATGCCGACGTGGGCCAGGAAGGGGCCACCGGGCTTCCCGGCGAGGTACTCGTCGAACTGCCGGCAGGCCACGAAGTCGCAGAACTGCTCCTCGGGCCCGTCGTAGATGCCCGTGCAGGTCTCGTCGGTCAGGTTGCTGTACCCGTGGTTGTCGTGGCCCATGGTGGCGGCCACGTCGTAGGTGACCGAGCGGAAGCCCGGGCACATCCCATGCGTCTTGCCGAAGGCCACCGCGTCGTAGCCGTGGGCGGCGAAGTGGTGCCCCATCGTCCGCTCCTCGGCAGGCAGGACGCAGCGATGGTTCCACAGGCCCAGCTGGTGGGGGTACTTGCCCGTCACGAACGACCCGCGGGAAGGACAGCACGTGGGCGTCTGGCAGAAGCAGTTGTCGAACGTCACGCCCTGCCGGCGGAGGGTGTCCAGGTTCGGCATCGGCGTGCGGTGGCGGTAGCGGTGCAGCACGACGTCGTTTCGCAGCTCATCGGCCATGACAATGACGACGTTGGGGCGATCCGAACGGGTGATGGAGCGGGATTGTGTGGACATCGTGGCCTTGGTGAATGCAGGAGCGTCGGGGTCAGGTACACTCTCAGCCAACCACTGTACCATGGCCAGCATGAGGCGCCAACGGCGGCTCGGTCTGTCTTGACGCGCCTTCGAACCTCGGATGAACGCGTAGTCTGTATCGCAGACACTTTTCAGGAGAATATGGCATGGGCGAGAACGAAGCGACCCCACCTCGGTATCGTGAACCCGCCCGCGACGTACCGGTGCTTGGGCACTGGGACGTGCTGGTCTGTGGGGGCGGCCCGGCCGGCTGCGCGGCCGCCATCGCGGCGGCGCGGCATGGGGCCAAGGTGCTGCTGATCGAGAAGGACGGCTACCTCGGCGGGGCGATCGTCTCGCAGCTGGTAGTGAACATCCACTCCACCAACGGCGTGGACTTCCAGGGCATCTTTCTGGAATACCTCGCCGCCTTGCGCCAGCGCAATGCCATTACTCCCATGCACGGCTCGGTCCAGAACGGCCACATCGGCGCGACCGTCGACCCTGAACTGGTCAAGCACGTCTGGGATGACCTGCTCGAGCAGGCGGGCGTGCAGCAGCTCCTGCACGTCCAGGCCGGGCGGGCGATCCTGGAGGACGGGCGGATTGTCGGCGTGCTGGCCGAGACGCGGGCCGGGCGGCAGGCGATTTTCGCCCGGCGGGTCATCGACTGCACCGGCGACGCCATGGTCTGCCACCAGGCCGGCGCCCAGTGGGACTCCGGCGCCGACGGCAAGCCCTGGGCGATGGCCTGCACCCGGGTCTTCCGCATGGGCAACGTGCAGCTGCCCGACGGGCAGATGAGCGACGAGATGCACCAGCAGGGCCGGGGCCGGTTCGAGCAGGCCATCCAGGCCGGGCAGATCCGCGGACCGATCGCCGAGATGAAGGACCGCCTGCTGGGCTACCTGCGGGGCTGGAGCTACCGCACCATGATGGCGCCCACGCGGCGGGAGGAGTTCCGCTGCGTGCTGACGCGCATCCTCAAGGTCGACGTGCTGGACCCCTGGGACTTCACCCGCGCTGAGCGCGAGGGCCGGGCCCAGGCCCTCCAGGCTGCCCAGGCCCTGCAGCGGTGCTTCCCGGGCCTGGAGGAGGCCTACCTGATCGACACGAGCACCCACCTGGGCCTGCGCTCCAGCCGGCGGGTTCGCGGGCTGGCAACGGTCACCGCCTCCGACGCCATCGGATTCGGCAAGTACCCCGACTCGATCGCCCGCAGCAGTTGGGACATCGACATCTGGCCGCCCGAGAGCTACACCGCGCCGGCCGTCGACCGCCAGAGCGAGGCTCACCGGCAGCGGCGCGAGCGGCGGCAAGGGTTCGACGGCGAGGAGGGCGCCAGCCGCGAGGTCGGGATGCACCCGGTCGAAAAGGACATTGATTCCTTCTTTCGGCGCTGCGTACACAACGACGGCC
>JAWLCG010000342.1:0-5379 GCA_041687295.1 Phycisphaerae bacterium
TGCTCGGCCCGCCGCCGGCTGACTGGAAGCCGTACCGTGTCCAACGCGCCCCCGAGCTTCTATGGTTACGGGCCCAAGCGTGTGCCTGAGCACTTGGGATAAAGAGACAGGGCTTGCCCGGGTCCATATGTCTCTGGATCTCAAGAAACCTCTGTGTTTCCTCTCTCTGTGTCCTCTGTGCCTCAGTGGCCCATCTTCGCTGTTTCTTCTTCGAAGACCCCGGGCATGCCCGGGGCTATATACCGAACCTCAAGAAACTTCTGTGTCCTCTGTGGCCGTCGTTGCCCCTACTGCCAGCGGAGCACCGGGCTGCGGGCGGCGGCGACTTCGTCGACTTTGGCGACGGTGGCGTGGTGCGGGGCGTGGTCGAGGACGACGGGGTTGCTCTCGAGCTCGCGGACGATCTCGGCCAGGGCGGCGACGAAGCTGTCGAGCATGGCCAGCGACTCGGTCTCGGTCGGCTCGACCATGAGGGCCTCGGGCACGATCAGCGGGAAGTAAACCGTCGGCGGGTGGATGCCGAAGTCGATCAGCCGTTTGGCGATTCGGCCCGCCAGGCCGCGGTCGTCCTGCCCGGGCCGCTGGGCCGAGAGAACGAACTCGTGCATGCAGGGCAGCTCGTGGGGCAGCGGCAGCAGCGAGCGGAGCTTGGCGGCGAGGTAGTTGGCGTTGAGCACGGCCGTCTCGCTGGCCCGCTTCAGGCCGGCGGGGCCCAGGCAGCGGATGTAGGTCCAGGCCCGCACGAACATGCCGAACTGTCCGGCGAAGCTGCGGACCATGCCGATGCTGTCGGGCCGATCCCAGTCCAGCTCGTAGCGCCCTTCGCGCTGCACCACCTGCGGCGTCGGCAGGAAGGGCGCGAGGTGCTCGGCCACGGCCACGGGGCCCGCCCCGGGCCCGCCGCCGCCGTGGGGCGTGCTGAAGGTCTTGTGGAGGTTGAAGTGCATCGCGTCGGCGCCGAAGTCCCCCGGCCTGGCCAGGCCGAGGATGGCGTTCATGTTCGCCCCGTCGAGGTAGAGCTGCGCCCCGGCCTGGTGGACCAGTTCGGCGGCCCGGCAGATGTCGCGCTCGAAGAGCCCCAGCGTGTTGGGGTTGGTGATCATCAGCGCCGCGGTCTGGTCGTCGAGCTTGGCGGCCAGGTCGTCCAGGTCGATCCGCCCATCGGGTCGGCTCTTGACGGGCACGGCCGAGCGCCCGCAGACGGTGCAACTGGCGGGGTTCGTGCCGTGGGCCGAGTCGGGCGTGAGCACCTTGGTGCGTTTCTGGCCGCGGCTCTGGTGGTAGGCGATGATGACCTTCAGGGCCGTCAGCTCGCCGTGGGCGCCGGCGGCGGGGTTGAGCGTGGTGGCGTGCAGGCCGGCGATCTCGGCCAGGTCGCGCGAGAGCTCGAACATCAGCCGAAGGGCGCCCTGGGCCAGCGGGGCGGGCGTCAGCGGGTGCAGGTCGGCCAGGCCGCTCTGGGCGGCGGCCCACTCGTTGACCCGGGGGTTGTACTTCATCGTGCACGAGCCGAGCGGGTAGAAGTTGGCGTCGACGGAGAAGTTCCGCGTGGCCAGGTGGGTGTAGTGGCGGACGACCTGCAGCTCGCCCATCTCCGGCAGCGGCGGCGGGGCGTCGGCCAGCAGTTCGGCGCCGGCGGGCCCGAGCAGCTCGGCAGGGGTTGGCCCCTCGGCGGCCGGCACGTATCGGCCGGGGTTCGAGCCGGGGCAGCTCTTCTCGAAGATCGTCGGCTCGGTCGGGGCGTTCATCGGCCCACCTCCGCCAGCAGGGTCACCAGGGCGTCCATCTCGGCCTCGGTGCGCTTCTCGGTGCAGGCGACCAGCACGCAGTCGGCCAGCGACTCGTCGAAGGCGCCCAGCTTCACGCCGGGCAGGAGGCCCCGCTCGGCCCCCGCGTCGAACAGCCGATCCACCGCACCGGTTGGGCAGCGGACGACGAACTCGCGGAAGAAGGGCTGATCGCCGAAGGGCAGCGCGTAGCCGGGCAGCTCGCCGATCCGCCGGGCCAGGGCGTGCGCCCGCTGCAGGCTGACGGTGGCCACGTTGGCCAGGCCATGAGGCCCGATGGCCGCCAGGTAGATCGCCGCTCGCAGGGCCATCAGCCCCTGGTTGGTGCAGATGTTGGAGGTGGCCTTGGCGCGGCGGATGTGCTGCTCGCGGGTCTGCAGGGTCAGGCAGAAGGCGCGGTGGCCCTGGGCGTCGGTGGTCTGGCCGATGAGTCGGCCCGGCACCCGCCGGACGTACTGCTGCCGGCAGGCGAACAGCCCCAGGTAGGGCCCGCCGAAGCTCAGCGGGATGCCCAGCGGCTGGCCCTCGCCGACGGCGACGTCGACGCCCTGCGAGCCGGGCCGGCGGAGTATCGCCAGGCTGATCGGGTCGAACACCTGCACCATCGCCCCGCCGGCGGCGTGGACGGCCTCGGCCAGGACGGGCAGCTGCCGCTCGATGAGCCCGTAGAAGTTGGGCGACTGGACGACCAGCGCGGCCAGGTCGTCGGTCAGAGCGGTCCGCAGGGCGTCGAGATCGGCCTGGCCCGCCTTGGCCGGCACGACGACGCACTCGACAGGCAGGTCGGCCATGTAGGTCTGCACCACCCGGCGGTAGTGCGGGTGCAGCGGCTCGGCGAGGACCACGCGGCGATGACCCGTGTCGTCGACGGCCATCAGGACGGCCTCGGCCAGGGCGCTGGCGCCCTCGTAGAGGCTCGCGTTGGCGACGTCCAGGCCGGTGAGCTGGCAGATGAGCGTCTGGAACTCGAAGAACGCCTGCAGGGAGCCCTGGCTGGCCTCGGCCTGGTAGGGCGTGTAGGCCGTCAGAAACTGCCCCTGCGAGGCCAGCGCATCGACCACGGCCGGGATGTAGTGGTCGTACGCCCCGCCGCCGGCGAAGCAGGCGAGCCGATCGGCGCCGCGGCTCTCGCCGGCCAGCTCCCGCACGGCCCGGCGGGCCTCCTGCTCGGTCAGGCCGGCCGGCAGGTCCAGCGGGCGCCCCAGCCGAACGTCCGGCGGGATGTCGCGCAGCAACTCCTCAATGCTGCCCGCGCCGATCGTGGCGAGCATCTGCTGACGCTGGCTGTCGGTGATCTGTACGTAGTCCATCGGGGGCTTTCTCAGCTAGTCCTGTATGCGAACCCGCAGAGCATGGCACTCATCCGAGCGGGCGAAACAACTCTCCTGGGGCTCTGCCCCAGACCCCGGGATTTGTCGCATTAGGCCAATGGCAGACGAACCAGGCGTCCACGCCGCCGCCCATGCCACAAGGCGGCGCTCGCGCCGCTCTTCAGCGGCCACGTTGCCCGATCCTCCGCCAGGACCGCCCAAGCAACCCCGCCTATGCCATTGGCCCCAAAGCGATAAATCCCGGGGGCTTGGGGGCAGAGCCCCCATTCCTTTTCCTCAACTATACGGGATGAGGGTCCCATTCATCTTCGCAGCAGTCCACTTGGGAGCCCACAGAACCTGCAGCGGACCCAATTACTCGGGCAACGAGGCCTCGTACGTGGCTGCGTCCTGCAGCCGATCGACCTGCTCGGGCTTGCTCAGGCGGATGCGGATCATCCAGCCACCGCCGAACGGGTCGCTGTTGACCACGCCGGGCCCGTCGGCCAGGGCGTCGTTGACGGCCAGCACCTCACCGCTGACGGGGGTGTTGAGGTCGCTGGCGCTCTTGACCGACTCGATCTCGCCGAAGGGCTCGCCGGCCGACACCGCCGAGCCGACCTCCGGCAGGTCCACGAAGGTGATGTCGGTCAGTTGATCGGCGGCGTATTGGGTGATGCCGATCAGGGCCTGGTCGCCCTCGACCTTGCACCACTCGTGGCTCTCGGTGTAACGGCGGTCCGTGGGAACGGGCATGGGGCTCTCCTGTCTCATCGGGCGATGGGCCGGTCTCGGCCGGCCTGTACGAACTTCCTACGTGCACGGGACCGTCCGAGTGCGGCAGGGCGGCACGGCAAGGCGGCTGGCCGGCGTTGCCGGGCCTCGCTGGCGCTCGACCCGGCCTACGGGCTGGGCCCGGCCTACGGCTGGACCCGGCGGGGTTACTTCCAGGCCGATCCGCGGTAGAACGGCAGGTGGACGACCTCGGCGGCGGCGTCCTCTTTGGGGCGCACCTGCACGGTCAGGGCCTGGCCGTCCATGGCGTAGCGGCGGTCGACGTAGGCCAGGGCGATCGACGCCTCGACGCTGGGGCTGAAGGTGCCGCTGGTGACCACCCCCACCTCGGTGCCCTCGGCCAGGACGGTGGCGCCCTGGCGGGCAATGCGGGGTCCCTGCAGGCGCAGGCCCACCCGCTTGCGGGCCGGGCCGCGGTCGCGAACCTTCTGGATCGCCTCGGCCCCGACGAAGCCGCCCTCCTTCCTCACGGCGTAGCTCAGGCCCGCCGTCAGCGGGTCGATCGTCTCATTCAGCTCGTGGCCATACAGCGGCAGGCCCGCCTCGAGGCGCAGCACGTCGCGGGCGCCCAGGCCGGCCGGCGAGACCCCGCCCTCGCCCACGAGGTAGTCCCACGCCTTGCGGGCCACCATCGCCGGCAGGATCACCTCGAAGCCGTCCTCGCCCGTGTAGCCGCTTCGGCTGGCCACGTACGGGAAGACCATGAACGTCCCGCTGACCAGCCCGTGCCGGCCCACGCCGCGGATGTCGAACGGCAGGGCCTCGGCCAGCTTGTCGATGGCATTGGGCCCCTGCACCGCCAGCATGGCCGTGGCCGGCGTCGTGTCCTCGATGACGGCCCCGAAGGCCCCCTGCTCGTTGAGCCCGGCCAGGTGCTCGCGGACCTTGAGGCGGTTGGCGGCGTTGGAGACGACGATCCAGCCCTCCTCCAGGCGCAGCAGGAACAGGTCGTCGACGATGCCGCCCTTCTCGTTGCACAGCAGGCTGTAGCGGGCGGTGTCGTCCTCCTGTTTCGCTGCCTCGGCCGTGCAGGCGTGGGCCAGCAGCTTCCAGGCTCCCCCGCCGGTGACGCGGAGCCGCCCCATGTGGCTGACGTCGAAGACGGTCGCGTCGGTGCGGGTGGCGGCGTGCTCGTCGAGGATCGATTTGTACAGCAGCGGCATCTGCCAGCCGGCAAAGTCCACCAGGCGCGCCCCCAGGGCGCGGTGGGCCTCGTACAGCGGCGTGCGGAGCGGTTCGGTGGCGTCGGCCAAGGCGTATCTCCCTTGTTCGCTGGGTCCTCTGTCAGAGTAGACGCCCCGGCGCGGGCAGTCAAGCGTCGGCGCCGTTTGAGGTTCGGGCCAGTCTGCCCCGAAACCCCCAGCGCGGGCTTCGCCCGCAACCCACCTGGACCCGTAGCGCGGCCCGGCGGTCCAGAGGAAACAGCGCGGGGGCTCTGCCCCCCCCCCCCGGGTTTGTCGCGGTGGGGCCCCCCGCATGGATGGACC
>JAWLCG010000343.1:0-5373 GCA_041687295.1 Phycisphaerae bacterium
GACATAACAGGCTTCTCGGCCAGGAGGAGCCGCCCGTGCCGTAAGGGCGCCTTGGCGGCGCTCGGGTCGCTTTTCAGCGCCAGCGCTGCCTGTCCTGGGCCAAGGTCTCTGGAATGTATCATCCCTGCCGGGGGGCCTAAAGCGATAAATCCCGGGGGTTTGGGGGCTGGCCCCCATTCCTTCTCTTCAACTTCTTGGGATGCGAACCCTATTTTCCACTGGCCGCCGCCAGGGCCTCGGCCAGGTCGATCTGCCCCTCGTAGTACGCCCGGCCAATGATCGCCCCGGCGCAGCCGATACGGCGGCACTCGACGATGTCCTGCACACGGCTGACCCCGCCGGAGGCGATGACCGGCACGTCGGTGGCTTCGATCAGCTCGGCCGTCGCGGGGACGTTCGGGCCCGTCAGCATGCCGTCGCGGGCGATGTCGGTGTAGATGATCGCCCCCAGCGGCCAGCCCCGCACCTGCCGGGCCAGGTCCAGCGCCGTCGCCTCCAGCTGCTCGGTCCAGCCCTGCACGGCCAGGCGCCCCTCGCGGGCGTCCAGGCCCAGGGCCACCCGGCCCGCCATCTCCGGACGGTGGACCAGGGCCTCGAACCACGCCCAGTCCTTCAGGGCGGCCGAGCCGACGATGACGCGGTCGGCACCGGCCTCGAGCAGGCTGGCGGCGGCCTGGTCGTTGCGGATGCCCCCGCCGACCTCGAACTTCACCCGCCCGGCCTGGGCGATCTGGCGGATCTGCGGCAGGTTGGCCAGCTGGCCCGTGCGGGCGGCGTCGAGGTCCACCACGTGGATGTACCGCACGCCGGCGTCGGCGAAGTCCGCCGCGATCTGGGCCGGGTTCTCCGAGTAGACCGTCTGGCGGTCGTAGTCGCCCTGGGCGAGCCGCACGACCCGCCCCCCGCGAAGATCAATGGCCGGTAGGATTTCCATAATGGCGTCCGTCTGTGCGTCAATGCGTTAATGCGTTAATGCGTCAATGCGTTAATGCGGAGGACACTGCAGCGTCCCGGACCCGCGTGCCCGAAGGCGCCTTCGGGTGCCTTGTCGCCTCCATCCACGCCCACGCAATGCCTTGCGTGGGCTTCTCGGACGGGGCGATCCATGGAGCCTCGACGCTCCATCGACGCTCCATCGGCTCTCTGCCGTGCGAATGGGCCCCGTCTCCGTCGCGCCCGAGACGTGGCTACAAACTCCGCAGCCACGGCACCCGGACACTTTGTCTTCTCTGAATCTCAACAAACCTCTGTGCTTCTTCTCTCTGTGCCCTCTGTGTCCTCTGTGGCCCATCTTCGTCTTCAGTGGCCCATCTTCGTCTTCGAAGACCCCGGGCAAGCCCGGGGCTATATAGGGACACACGGTTGCGCCGGGTGCCGCCGTGCCGGGCCTCGCTTGCTCGAAGAGAGCCTACGGGCGATGCCCTACAGGTTGACGAAGTTCTCCAGCATCTTCAGGCCTACGGTCTGGCTCTTCTCGGGGTGGAACTGGGTGGCGAAGAGGTTGCCCCTTCGGATGCTGGAGGTGAAGGGGTAGCCGTAGTCGGTGACGGTGGCCGTCACGGACGCATCGGCGGGCACCACGTGGTAGCTGTGGACGAAGTAGACGTGGCAGCCGCTCTGCAGGCCCGTCAGCAGGGGGTTCTCGCCGCTCCACTGCAGGTCGTTCCAGCCCATGTGGGGGATGGCCAGGTCGTGCCCGGCCGGCAGGGCCGAGAAATCGAACCGCACCACCTCGCCGCCCAGCACGCCCAGGCCCCGGTGCTCGCCGTCCTCGTAGCCCACCTCGAACAGCAGCTGCAGGCCCAGGCAGATGCCCAGCATGGGCCGACCGTCGGTGGCCGCCCGGGTGACGGCCTCGACGAGCCCGCGCTGGCGGAGGTGCTCCATGGCGTCGGCGAAGGCGCCCACGCCGGGCAGGATGACCTTCTCGGCCGAGTCGACCTCCTCGGGCGCCGCGACGATGCGGGCCTGTCCGCCGACGCGCTCGATGGCCTTGGCCACGCTGCGCAGGTTGCCCATGCCGTAGTCGATGATCGCGATCATGTGACGGGTACTGCCTTCTGCCGGTTCGTTACTGTCGCAGGACGAACACTTCCACGCGGCGGTTGCGGGCCTTGTTGGCGGTGCTGGTGTTGGGGGCGGAGGGCTTGGCCTCGCCCATGGCGATGGTCTCGATCCGCTCGCGGCTGATGCCGCGCTCGATCAGGGCCCGGCTGACGGCCATCGCGCGGTTGGCCGAGAGGTCCAGGTTGTCCTGCCAGAGGTTTCTCGTGCGGCGGATGGGGTCGGCGTCGGTGTAGCCGTAAACCAGCACGACGGCGTTGGGGTACTGGCTCTTGATGCGGCTGGCGAGCTCGGTGAGTTTCTGCTGGCCGGCGGCCGTCAGCGTGGCCCGGCCGGCGGGGAAGAGCAGGTCGCTTTCCAGGACGATCCGCTCGCCGCGGCGGGGGTCCAGCACGCCGGGCTGCTGCGGGGCGGGCTGGGCCGACGGGGGCGCCTGGCGGGCGGCCTGGGCGTCCATGCGGGTGCGGGCGAGCTCGGCGTTGCGGGCGTCCAGCTCGGCCAGGAGGCTGGCCTGCTGCTGCTGGGTAGCCTCGAGGTCGGCGCGGAGCTCGGCGTTCTGGGTCTGCACCTCGTCGTAGCGGCTGCTGAGCTGGGCGTAGTCCTGCTGGGCGCGGTTGGCGCACCCAGTGGTCCCCAGGGCCAACGCGCAGAAGCCCACCAGCGTGAGGATGTCACGGGCTCTCATGAATATCTCCTTGAAGGCGAAGGACATAAGCGGCCGTGTTTGACGGCGGCTCCCCGATTATAGCGGCCTGATCGGCGATTGCACGCGGATTCGCCGCAGACAACCCCCGCCGCCCCGGCCTGGACATTCGGGCCGTGCGACTCACAAGGGGTTACTCCTGCTTATCTTGCGGGCCCAGGGTCCGGGGGGCCGGGCCGGAGTCGTCGGTGCTGCGGGGGGCGGGCTGCCTCTTGTCGTGCTCGAACTGCTCGAGCCGCTCGTTGAGCTTCTTCTCCCGCGAGATCTTCGAGGCCGACCGGGCGGCGTGGAGGCCCACCGGCAGCATCCACCTGAGCAGCGCCCACAGGCCGATGGCGATCAGGGCGGTCAGCAGCAGTACCAGGGCCCGGCTGAGCGTAACGGTGCGGTAGTACAAGTGCAGTTCCCAGACGTTGCCGATGTTCGTCACCACCAGCACGATGGCCGCGATGATCAGCAGGCCCGCGAGGCTCAGCAGGACGATGGCCTTGGCTTTGTCCATGATGTCTCCTTTCGGGGATCCGCGGCGCCGCCGGGCCGTCAGCCGAAGAGCGCTTCCAGGCCCGGGGCCAGGAACGCCGCCATCCAATCATAGCCCAGCAGGACCAGCAGCGTTCCCACCGCCAGCCAGGGGCCGTAGGGCAGCTCCTGCTGCCGCCGGGCCAGCCAGGCCCACAGCACCACCAGCAGGCCGCTGAGCGGGGCGACGAAGAAGGTCAGGCTGGCCACGTCCCAGCCGGCCACCGCGCCGACGGCGGCCAGGATGTGCACGTCGCCCATGCCCATCGCCTCGCGCCCGAAGGCCAGCGTGCCCAGGATCCGCGTGCCCCAGATCCACAGCCCGCCGATGAGGAAGCCGAACAGCGACCCGCCCGCCCCGGCCAGCAGCCTCGCCGCCAGCGGGTGGGCCCGCAGGCTGAACAGCTCCGCCCACGCCTCGGCCAGCTCGGGCCAGGCCCACAGCACCGCCCAGGCCGCCCCCGCCAGAACCAGGGCGGGCGCCAGGAACAGCACCTCCCGCAGCACCTCCAGGCGGGGGTTCACCCCGTGCTCGGTGCCGAAGGCGATACCGCCCCGCGACTTGCCCGAGCCCTTGCGGCGTTTCTTCTTGCCCTTGCGCGGCGGGGGGGCGGCGACGGGCTCGTCGGCCGCCCGGGCCGGCGTCGCGTCGATGAAGCTCGGCGTGAGGTAGCCCTTGCGGACGGCCCAGAGGCTCAGGGCGACCCCGCCGGCCGCCGCGATGCTCATCGCCACCGGCACCGGCGAGCCCCACGGCAGGAACGGGTGGGGCTGCACGGCCGCCGCCAGGGCCCCGACGCCCGCGCAGATCCACATCACCGGCAGCGGAACCAGGAACCACCGCATGTCGATCGCCGCCGTCGCCAGCAGCCCGCACAGCAGCAGGGCGTGCGCGGCGAACATGGCCGACCCGCCCGTCATCGTCAGCTCGGACGCCTGTGTCACACCCCACTGGCGGACGCCGACCATGAAATACGCCACGTAGAGCCCCACCAGCAGCAGGCCCGTAAACAGCTCTACCAGCACGTATTGCGGACTGATGGGCCCCTTGCAGAACCGGCACCGCGCCCGCAGCCACAGCCAGGCGAGGATCGGTATGTTATCGTACCAGTGGATCCCCCGCCCGCAGTGAGGGCAATGGCTTGGCGGAAAGACGATGCTCTCGTTGCGTGGCAGGCGGTAGATCACGACGTTGAGAAAGCTGCCGACGCTGGCGCCGACGGCGAAGATGAACAGGATCCAGATGAGGTCGATCACGGGCTCACGCTTCCTTTGCACCCAACGGGGCGCGGTCCATGCACCCCGGCCGGCCAGACGGTACCATCCCTCTGGCGGGAATGCAACGGTTCGGCCCGTGCGGGCAGCCCGGACGGACGGGGCCCGGGAGGCCTATAATGCAGGCGACTCCGGAACAGGGGGCGCTGCATGCTCCCGGACGCTCGCCCAGCAGGGAGAGGACGCCATGAACATGCAGCTGCGCAGCAGTGCCTTCAGCCCCGGCCAGGTGATCCCCACCCGCTACACCGGCGAGGGCGCCGACATGTCCCCGCCGATGAACTGGTCGAACCTGCCGGCCGGCACGAAGGAGCTGGCCCTGATCGTGGACGACCCCGACGCCCCCCGCGAAGAGCCCTGGGTCCACTGGCTGATCTACAACCTCTCGCCCGAGGTCGCCGGCCTGCCCGAGGCCGTGCCCCAGAAACTGAGCCTCGAGAAGATCCCCGGCGCCCGCCAGGGCCGAAACTCCTTCGAGACCCTCGACATCGGCTACCGCGGCCCCATGCCGCCCAAGGGCCATGGCGTGCACCACTACCGCTTCAGGCTCTACGCCCTCGATGCCGCCCTCGACCTCGAGCCCGGCCTGGAGAAGCGCCAGCTGCTCGAAGTCATCGAGGGCCACGTCCTCGAGACCGCCGAGCTGGTGGGGACCTACCAGCGGTAGGCCGGCAATGCCCGCCCAACTGTCCGTTGGCCGGGTCGAGCGCCAGCGAGGCCCGGCGTCAAACCCGGTGCCGTGGCTACGGCGTTTGTGAGCCACGTCTTACGGCGCCAGCTCGTCAGTCGCACCAACCCCTGGAGGCCCAGGG
>JAWLCG010000344.1:0-5313 GCA_041687295.1 Phycisphaerae bacterium
CAGGGCCGCCGCCAGCACCGCCAGCACCACCATCCGCCGACGCTGCCGGCGGTCCATGTTCGCGCTGAGAGCCAGGTAGATCGGCAGCAGCGCGAACGGGTCCACCGCCACGAACAGCGGAATCAGGCAGAGCCAGTAGATCTGCACAACGCGTTACCCCCCAAGGATTTTTGATTTCTGATTGCAGATTTTTGATTGGCGGCCAGCCGCGGCGACGGTGCTCACATCTGCCCCGGCGCCCTTCTCCACGCCCACGGATGCAATCCGTGGGGGTCTCGGTGGGGCCGGTCGGTGCAGAGTAACGCCTCCTCGGCGCACGCTGTCCGCCCGCCGCCGTGGCTTCAAACCCCGCGGCCACGCCACCCGGACATTTCTTCTCTCTCCAGAACCTGAAAAACTCTCTATGCTTCTTCTCTCTGTGCCCTCTGTGCCTCTGTGGCCCATCTTCTGCCTTATCTTTACGTCTCCAGAAACGCCGCCAGCAGGTCGACGGCGGCCTGCAGGTCGCGCTGGTGGACGCTCTCGGTGATCGTGTGGACGTAACGGCAGGGCACCGAGAGCGTGCCGGTGCGGTAGCCGGCCCGCGTGCGCTGGATGGGCCCGGCGTCGGTGCCGCCGCGGGGCAGGATCTCCAGCTGGTAGGGGATGTCGCGGTCCTTGGCCAGGGCGATCAGCTCGTCGACGAGGCTGCGGTCGGAGATGCTGTAGCCGTCCATGATCTTGATGGCCACGCCCTCGCCGAGGCGGGTGACGTAGTCCTCGGCCGAGGAGCCCGGCGTGTCGCAGGCCAACGTCACGTCCAGGGCCAGGGCGATCTCGGGCTCGATGCCGAAGGCGGCCGGCCCCGCGCCGCGGCAGCCGACCTCCTCCTGTACCGTGGCGACCATGTGCACCTCGCCGGCCTTTTTGGAGCCCAGCTTCCGCAGGGCCTCGAGGGCGACGTAGCTGGCCACGCGGTTGTCCATGGCCTTGCCGTTGACGACCTCGCCGAGCGGCTCGGTGGGCTGGATGAGCGTGACGGGGTCGCCCACGCGGACGAGCTGCCTGACCTCCTCGACCGGGCGTAACAGGTCGATGTAGAAGTCGCTCAACTGGTAGACCTTCTTCTTCTCCTCGTCGCTGGCGACGTGGATCGGCTTGCCGGCTGGCTGGAGGATGCCGACAAGTTCCTGCTCGCCCTGCACGAGCACGCGTCGGGCGTGGAGGTTGCGCGTGTCGAAGCCGCCGACGGGGCTCAGGCGGACGAAGCCCTTGTCGTCGATGGCCCGGACGTAGAAACCGATCTCGTCCATGTGACAGGCGAGCATGACCCGCCGGCCCCCCTGGCCGCGCCGGCCGATCAGGTTGCCCATCGCGTCGGTGCGGACCTCGTCGCACAGCGGCTCGAGCTCATGGCGGATCACCTCGCGGATCCGCTCCTCGCGCCCGGGCACACCGGGGGTCTCGGTCAGTCGCTTCAGCAGCTCGAAGTTCATCGGCTCTCCTTTGCATGGGGGTTCCCCTTCATCTTGCCCGCCCGGCGGGGTCGTGGCAAGGGCAAGCCGGCCCGATCCGGCCCCGGCAGAGCTGTAGGCCGGGTCGAGCGCAGCGAGGCCCGGCGGTTCCAGAGGCGCCCGGCGGAGGCACCCGGTCGCTTTGGTGCCCCTGGGGGCTTGGGCCTGCGGCGCTGGGGCCGTATAATCCCGCGCGGATACCTTACCGGGATGGAGCGATGGCCCGAGCCCCTGTGCAGACATCGACGGACCCGCGGCTGGTGGTGGCGCCGCTGCTGCTGCTGGCGCTGGCGGCAGTGAGCACGGCCGGCTACTGCTGGCTGGAGCAGTTGAGCCTCCGCGAGGGGCTCTACATGACGGTCATCACGCTCTCGACCGTGGGGTTTCGGGAGGTCAAGGACCTCTCGCCGGCGGGCCAGTGGTGGACGATCGTGGTGATCGTGCTGGGCGTGGGCACGGCGGCGGCGAGCTTCAGCTTTCTGGTGGCGGCGATTACCGGCGGCCAGCTTCGCCGGGTGCTGGGGAGGCGACAAGTGCAGCGGGCGATCGACGGGTTGACCGGCCATACGGTGGTCTGCGGCTATGGCCGGATGGGTCGGCTGGTGGTGCAGGACCTCCTGCAGGCCGGGCGGGACGTGGTGGTGGTCGATTCCGACCACGAGGCGGCCGGCCTGGCCGAGAGTTCCGGTCGGCTGGTCGTGCGGGGCGATGCCATGGAGGAGGCCACGCTGCACAGCGCTGGCACGGGCCGGGCGGCCGGCCTGGTGGCATGCCTGCCCAACGACGCGGACAACCTCTTCCTGACGCTGACGGCCCGGCAGCTGGGGCGCAACCTGGTGATCGTGTCCCGCGCCGAGTCGATGAGCACGCAGACCAAGCTCATCCGCGCCGGCGCCAGCCGGGTGGTCTGCCCGCCGCTGATCGGGGCGGTCCGCATGTCGGACATGATCCTGCGCCCGGCGGTGGTGGACTTCTTCGACATGGCCCACAAGGGCGTGGACCTGGAGATGGACCAGCTGGTGGTGGGCCTGCGCAGCGGCCTGGCGGGCAAGACATTGCGTGAGCTGGCCCTGCCGGCCCGCACCGGGGCCATGGTCGTTGCCGTCCGCAGCGCCGAGGGCGAGACCACCTACAACCCCGGCCCGGACGTGCAGGTCCAGCCCGGCGATACGCTGGTGCTGGTGGGTCGCCGCGGCGTGGCCGAGGCCGTCCAGAGCCTCCAGGCCCAATTGCTCGAACCGGGCCAGTAGGGCGTCCGGGCCTTGCCAACCCGCCGGCGCAATCGGCAGACGGTCTAGCGTTTGGGGGCCGGGGCGGTGCTGTCGCGGACGACCAGGTCGGGCTCGACGGTGACGACCCGCCCGCGCATGGCCGCGACGGCCTCCTCGCCGCCCTCGACCATCTCCATGGCCATCTCACTGGCGCGCTGGCCCATCGTGTAGAGGTGGTGGTCCACCGTCGTCAACCGCGGCGAAGTCCAGCTGGCGCGGAGGTTGTCGAAGCCCACCACCGACACGTCCTGCGGCACGCGGAGGCCCCGCTGGTGCAGCGCCTGCAGCGTGACCGCGGCGACCAGATCGTTGAAGCACACCAGGGCCGTCACGTCCAGTTCGCCCCGCGCGTCGAGCACCTTCTCCACGGCGCGGGTCGCCCGGTCCACCGCCGCGGGGAACTGCTCCAGCCGGGTGTCGAGCTTCCAGGTCTGGCCCTCCAGGCCTGCCTGGCGCGAGGCTTCCATCAGCGCCGCCTCGCGGGCGAGAACGCTGGACATGAAGGCCCAGCGGCGATGGCCCAGCTGGGCGAGGTGCTCGATGATCAGCTCGGCCGCCCGGGCCTCATTGAAGTTCACCGTCGGCAGCTCGGTTGGCACAATCGGCTCGATGGTGACGATCGGCAGGTCGGGCGGGTCGGCCAGCACCGTCTGCACCTTGGGATGGCTGCTGGAGGCGGGGAAGACTACCGCGTCGACCCGCCGCTGGCGGAGCACCTGCAGGCCCAGGTCGATCGCGCTGCTCCGCTCGGTCGGGCGCATCACCAGCATGCTCGAGCCGGCCGCCTGGGCGACCTGCTCGACCCCGTCCATCAGGGCGTGGTGGTACTCGGTCATGGCCGGGTCGGCGAGGGTCGTGTCGGCCGTGGCGTTCCCGACCTCCAGCAGCAGGCCGATCGTGTCCGATCGGCCCCGGCGAACCGAGCGCATGTGGTAGTTGGGCACGTAGTGCAGCCGCTTGGCCACCTCGCGCACCCGCTCGGCGACCGGCACACTGACGCGCACCGACCCCTTCGAGCGGTTCAGCACCGCGCTGGCGGCGGCTACGCTCACCCCGGCTTCGCGGGCTACATCGGTCAGGCTTACCATGGTCGTGGGCTCCCCGGCCGTGAAGCGACCGGTTTCTAGGGATGATTAAAGTATACTCAACCGCCGCCGGTTGTGCAAAGGCACATTCCGCCCGGCCTGGCCCGGCACCGCAGAGCCGCCGGGCGCATGGTTTTCCCATGCAGCCTCTGGACAACGAGGGGGCCTACCTTACACTGGGACCCAACCCTAGCACTTCAACCGGAGGCCCGTATGAGCGAACGCATCAGCTTCCAGGGCAAGGTCGTCGACGAGCCTCAGATCCGCGCCGGTCACATCGGCTGCGGCAGCCACTCCTTCCGGAACATCTTCCCGACCTACCAGTTCACGCCGGTCGACCTGGTGGCCACCTGCGACCTCGAGGAGTCCAAGGCCCGCCTCTACGCCCGCAAGTTCGGCGCCTCGGCCCACTACACCGACTACCGCGAGATGATCGAGAAGGAGAACCTCGACGCCGTTTTCGTGGTCGTCGGCTTTGATGAGCAGGGCCGGCCGATCTACCCCCGGATCGCCGCCGAGTGCATGCGGATGGGCGTGCACGTGTTCATCGAGAAGCCCCCGGCCGCCACGGCCGCCGACGTCGAGCTGATGATACAGGCCAGCCGCGAGACCGGCAAGATCGTCCTGTGCGGGCTCAAGCGGGCCTTCTTCCAGATGACCAGCAAGGCCAAGAAGCTCATCGACGACCGCGAGGCCTTCGGCGACCTGCAGGTGCTCGCCCTGCAGCGCGAGGAGCAGATCCCCACCCTCGACGAGCAGCGGCAGTACTGGCAGGGCCAGACCAACGGGCCCATGGAGAAGTTCCTCGACCACTTCTGCCACCCCGCCAGCGTCATGCTCTACCTCGCGGGCATGCCCCAGCGGATGATCTACCACCGCGCGCACGGCGGGGCGGGGCTGGCGAGCTTCGAGTACGACGACGGCAAGGTCGCCAGCATGGTCTTCACGCACGGCGGCTCGGGTGTCGCCGGCGGCGTCGAGCGCGTCACGGCCATCGGCACGAAGTGGCAGACCGTCGTCGTCGAGAACTGCCGCGTCTACTGCTTCCAGGGCCCCGTGCCCGATGCCGGCACCGCGCGCGAGCCCTACGGCGCCAAGGCCAACTACTTCACCGGCGAGATCGGCACCACGACGGCCCTGTGGGAGCCGGAGTTCCAGCTCGGCCAGCTCTACAGCAAGGGCCTGTTCCTGCTGGGCTACTACGACGAGGTCCTGGAGTTCTGCAACGCCATCCTCGAGAACCGCCCGCCCGCCCGCGGCGACCTGACGATGTGCTGGCAGATCGCCCACATGTTCGAGAAGTTCGCTGAAGGCCCCGGCCAAATGATCGAGCTCAAGAGCCAGCCCTAGACCTTCGGCGTCAGTGCCCGAGCAAGCCTGGGGCGTATGGAGTGCGGCGGCAACGACGCCGCTTTGGCTGGTCTTGGCGCCACCGATCCAAAGCGGCGTCAAGGCCGCCGCACT
>JAWLCG010000345.1:0-5259 GCA_041687295.1 Phycisphaerae bacterium
ATACTTCTTGGTCGACCGCGCCATGGCTCATCCCCCTGACAAAGTACTGCCCATTGAACCACTGACAACCTAACATTGTAGGCTGGCCGGTCTACTACGCATACTCCTTCCGCGCCGCCTTGCCCAGCAGCTCCTCGCCGGCCGCCAGGGCATGGGCGAGGCGTCGGCCCAGCTCGCCGAAGCCCTCCAGCGTGAAGGGCACGGTGCGGCGGGTGTCGGGGTCGAGCTGCGAGACGACGCCGCACTCGAGCGTCATGGCCGGGCTGGTGAAGGTCCGCTGGAACCAGGTGTTGGAGTTGCCCGGGAAGGCCGATCCGCCCGAGTGCCACACCTCGCGCAGGCCCGCGTGGCCATCGAGCAGGGCCAGCCAGCCGGCCTTGATGCGGTCGGGCCCGGCCAGCTCGCGGGCGGGGGCGTCGACCTGCTCCTGCGTCATATCGTAGTGGGTCAGGACGTTGTGGTTCCGCCAGCCGCCGCCGGCGTGGCCATCCAGCAGCAGGGCCATCCGCACGCCGGCGTCGCGGCGAGCCAGCAGGAACTCCTGCACCGCCCGCTGCTCGGGCCCGGCCTGCTCGCCCCAGTTGCGGTTGGGGTTCTTGGCGTCCAGCGTAGTGCCCGGCAGGCCCAGTCGGGCCGTGTCGATGTTGAAGATCGGCACCCAGTGCACCTCCAGCCTCCGCAGCAGGCCCGCCGACGGGCCCTCGGCATTCAGGCGGAGCAGTTCCTCGAGCATGGGTCGGCCCAGGTAGCCGGTCATCTGCTCGACGGGCGAGTGCTGGCCACAGATCATCACCACGCCGAGCTTGCCGGCGGCCGGTGCGTCAGGGTCGGTCAGCGTCACGGCGTGCAGGGGCAGACCTCCGCGGCTGAGGCCCAGCTCGCGCACCGCCAGGCCCCGCTCGGCCAGGACGGCCAGGTCGGCCAGGTCGGCGTCGCGCTCGGGCTCGCCGTAGACCGGGGCGTTGGCCAGGTAGAGCGGGCCCGTCCGCGCGGGCAGCTGGACGTAGGCCCGCGCCTGCCCATCGGCCCCAGGCTCGGCCGGCTGGACGGGCAGGCCCACCCACGTCCGCCGATCGGGGCTGGCGAAGAAGCGGGTGGCCATCTCGTTGACCTTCTCGATCCGCACCCGCTCGATGGCCGGCTCGTCCACCCGGCAGAAGCTCCAGTAGTTGCCCCCCGTGCTGGTCAGCTCCGGGGCGGGGTAGAGGCTCGCCGTCCGCCCGTCCAGCCGAGGGCCCGGCAGGGCGGCCCCGTTGGGGAAGTCGGTGCTCAGGCCCGTCGGCTCGGCCTCTCGCTGGAACAGGGCCCCCAGGCAGCTGTTGGCCACCAGCAGCTCGAGCGTCTCGGCCGAGGCGGGCCGCCAGCCGTCGGGGCCCTCGCCGACGATCACGCGACTGCACAGCGGCGCCAGGGGCGCGTCGGTCTCCAGCGTCGCCAGCGGCGCCATCTCGGCCGAGTCGGCCGACGCCACCATCAGCCGAACGCGCAGCCGGCCCCGCCGGCCGGCCAGCGTCACGGCCAGGTGGAACGGCTCGGTCACGTCCGTCCGCACGCTTAGGGGCTGGCGGCTCTCCAGGGCCGCGTCGGGCTCGGCCGAGCCGGCCGGGCGGTGCTCCCAGCGGACCACGCCCCAGCGCGTCAGCGAGAGTGTCCAGTGCCCCCCCTGGTCCAGGCCCGTCAGCAGCACCTGGGCCGGCGTGCCGGTGTCCCAGAACAGCGGGCTGGACTCGGCCACCAGCTCGGGATCGTCGCGGAAGATCGCCCCGGGCTCGGCCAGCCGCAGGCGAAGGCGGTAGAGCGCCTCGTCGTACGGGGCAGCGGGCACGTCGAAGCGGGCCCCTCGTTCGGGCCGATCCTGACGCAGCAGGACCAGCTCCTCGCGGCAGCGGGGCAGGGCGGGCAGCGAACCGTTCGCGTCGTGCATGGTGTCCTCCTTGTCGGGGCGCGGGCGGAGGCGGGGCGGCCTGCGGCCCGGCCATCGTATGTCAGCGTATAACCGCCGGATGGGGCGTTTCACCTTGTAAAGGCCTTCTGCAACGGCTATGCTACGCCACCTTAGCGACGTATGGCAGACCCTTGCAGGGGTAGAATCCGGCGGGGGACAATCTAGCGGAGACAACCATGGCTGACTACAACGACCTTCAGAAGAAGGTTATCGACCTGGGCAAGCTGACGCTGCGGATGACCACCGAGGCCGGCTCGGGCCATCCGTCCAGCGCCCTGAGCCTCGCGCACATTGTGACGGCGCTGATGTACCGGATCATGCGGTACAACCCGCGCGACCCGTGGCTCAACAGCGACGACCGGCTGGTCCTCAGCGAGGGCCATGCCGTGCCCATCGTGTACGCGGCCTACTGCGACCTCGGCGGCGTCGTCGGCGAGCCCGACCGGCCCAAGCAGCTGACCAGCGAGGACGCCCTGACGCTCCGCGAGGCCGACAGCCTGCTGGACGGCCATCCGAACCCGGCGATCGGTTTCCCCTTCTTCGACGCGGCCACCGGCAGCCTGGGCCAGGGCGCCTCGGTGGCGGCGGGACTGGCGCTGGCGGCGCGGCTGGACGGGCTGGACCGGCGGTTCTTCTGCCTGATCGGCGACGGCGAGAGCCGCGAAGGCCAGGTCTGGGAGGCCATGGACGCCATCGTCGAGCACAAGCTGACGGCCGTGCTGCCGATCTTTAACAGCAACGGCCAGGGCCAGAGCGACTACGTCAGCACGCAGCAGTCGCCCGACGCGCTGCAGGCGAAGCTGACGGCCTTCGGCTTCGACGTCCGCGTGATCGACGGGCACGACTTCGAGCAGATCTTCGACGCCCTGACCGCCCAGCCGGGCGAAAAGCCCCTCGCCGTCGTCGCCAAGACCGTCAAGGGCTGGGGCGTCAGCGAGATGACCAGCAGCAACTACCACGGCAAGCCCCTCCGCGAGGACCAGCTGGCCGATGCCCTGGCCGACCTGGACGCCAAGGCCGCCGAGCTAGGTGTGGCCGACGTGTCGGCCCCGGCCAGCGAGGTCGCCCAGCTGACCAGCCCGGACCCGGTGCCGCTGAACCGCCGGCCGAGCGTCTCGGCCGGGCCGTTCCGCGCCGCTTGCGACGCCGCCGGCATGGGCAAGGCCCTGGAGAAGAACGTCCTGTCCACCCGCCGGGCGTACGGGGCGGCCCTGCTGGCCCTGGGCGGCGACCCCCGCGTGGTCGCCACCGACGGCGACGTCAAGAACTCCACCTTCACCGAGCTGTTCGCCCAGGCCTACGGCGACCGCTACTTCGAGGCCCGCATCGCCGAGCAGAACATGGTCTCGATGGCCCTGGGCCTGGCGGCGGCCGGCAAGATCGCCTTCGCCAGCTCCTTCGCCAAGTTCCTCATGCGGGCGATCGACCAGATCGAGATGGCCGCCATCACCAACGCCAACGTCAAGCTGGTCGGCTCGCACGCGGGCATCAGCCTGGCCGCCGACGGGCCCAGCCAGATGGGCGTGGCCGACGTGGCCTTCTTCCGCGCCTACGCCCACTCCAAGCGCACCGACGGTGCCCCGGCCTGCCGCGTCATGCTGCCCAGCGACGCGATGAGCGCCTTCAAGCTCACCGAGCTGATGGCCAACCTCGAGGGCCTGTGCTACATGCGGACCCACCGGCCTGACGTGCCGATCATCTACAGCGAGGACGAGAGCTTCACCGAGGGCGGCTACAAGCACCTGCACGACGGGTCCGATCTGGTCATCGTCGCCAGCGGCTACATGGTCCACGTCGCCCGCCAGGCCTTGGCCCTGATGGAGGCCAACGGCCTGGACGCCAGCGTCATCGACGTCTACGCCCTGCCGCTGGCCCGGCCCGACGAGATCCTGCAGATCGGCGACGACTGCAACGGGCAGATCCTCGTCGTCGAGGACAACTACCGCGGCGGCGTCGCCGACGAGCTGGCCATGGCCGCCGCCGTCAGCGACCTCGGCGTGACGGTCCACTCGCTGGTCCTCGAGACGATGCCCAAGAGCACCAAGAGCCCCGAGGAGTCGCTGCGGGCGGCCGCCCTGTCGCCCCAGCACATCGCCGAGGCCGCCCAGGCCATCTTCGACTCGATCGCCTGAGCCCGACGGTCTGACGCGCACCCGACGGCGGGTCCTTTCCAGGGCCCGCCGTCTTTCTGCGCAGAAACGCTTCCCAACGGTCGCCCCAGGTGATATATCAGCACCAGGTCGGCCGCTCTCGTCTGCGACCAGCCGATGCGCCGCCGACCCACCAGTCAACCGATTACCAATTTACCAATTAACCAATTAACCCTCCAGGGGCCTTGCCATGAAGCCGCCATTCACAGGACTCATCGCCGCACCGTTCACGCCGTTCACTGCCGAGGGGGCGCTGGCCCTGGACACGATCGAGCGCCAGGCCGAGCGCCTCAGCCGCTACGGCGTGCGGGGCGCGTTCGTTTGCGGCACGACGGGCGAGGGGCTCTCAATGAGCGTTGACGAGCGGCAGGCCGTCGCGCAGCGCTGGCGCGACGTCGCTGGCGAGGAGTTGGCCGTCATCGTCCACGTGACCGCCCTGGCCCTGCCCGAGGCCCGGGCCCTGGCCGCCCACGCCGAGGCCATCGGCGCCGACGCGATCGGCGTGATGGCCCCGCCGTTCTTCAAGCCCGCCAACGCCACCGCCCTGGCCGACTGGTGCGGGCAGATCGCCGCCGCCGCCCCGGCCACGCCGCTGTACTACTACCACATCCCCTCGATGAGCGGCTACAGCCAGCCGGTGTACGACCTGCTCGCCGCTGCCGAGACACGCGTGCCCACGCTGGCCGGTGTGAAGTTCACCTACGAGAACCTCATGGACTTCGCCCGCTGCCTCGCGTTCGGCTCCGGGCGCTACGACATGCTCTTCGGGCGCGACGAGATCCTGCTGGCCGGCCTGAGCCTCGGCGCCCGCGGCGCCGTCGGCAGCACGTACAACTTCGCCGCCCCGATCTACGGCCAGGTGATCAAGGCCTTCAACGCCGGCGACCTGTCCGCCGCCCGCGCCGCCCAGGCCCGGGCCGTCCAGATGGTCGCGGTCATGGCCCGCTACGGCGGCGGCGTGACCGCCGGCAAGGCCATCATGTCCCTGATCGGCCTGGACTGCGGCCCCGTGCGTTGCCCCCTGACCGACACGTCCGCCTCCGCCCGCCGTACGCTGGAGACCGAGCTGGAGCAGGCCGGCTTCTTCGAGTTTGCCATGAAGGCGTAGCTCCCAGTAGGGCGGGCACGGCCCGCCGCGGTGGCGCCAGGCGCCATCGACGGCGG
>JAWLCG010000346.1:0-5253 GCA_041687295.1 Phycisphaerae bacterium
CGGCCGGGCCGAGCGCAGCGCGGCCCGGCAGGCGCGGGGGGAAACCCCGCCCGCCAAGGCACCCCGGCCGGAACCCGCCGCCGGGCCTCGCTGGCGCTCGACCCGGCCTACGAGCGATCCACTTCTTCGACTGGACAAAGGCCCCTCCGGTTGGCACACTTAACGGGATAGACCGATTCGCCAGGCCCTTACAGACAGGACGCCAGACCGTGAGCAACGCCGACGACCGCAACGACCGCGACATCACCCCGCCCTGCCCCGCCGACAGCCCGGCCGGCAGCCCCGGCACGTCCGGGCCGATCGACTTCGTCCGCCAGGCCGTCCGCGACGACACCCAGTCGGGCCGCTACGACGGGCGGGTCCACACGCGCTTCCCCCCCGAGCCCAACGGCTACCTGCACATCGGCCACGCCAAGAGCATCTGCCTGAACTTCGGCATCGCCCAGGAGTTCGCCGGCCAGTGCAACCTGCGCTTCGACGACACCAACCCCACCAAGGAGGACGTCGAGTACGTCGACTCCATCAAGGACACCATCCGCTGGCTGGGCTTCGACTGGGAGGGGCGCGAGTTCTACGCCAGCGACTACTTCGAGCAGCTCTACCAGTGGGCCGAGCAGCTCATTCGCGACGGCAAGGCCTACGTCTGCGACCTCAACGGCGAACAGCTCCGCCAGTACCGCGGCACGCTGACCCAGCCGGGCACGCCGAGCCCCTTCCGCGATCGGCCGGCCGAGGAGAGCCTCGACCTGTTCGGCCGTATGCGCGCCGGCGAGTTCCCCGACGGCTCGCGGACGCTGCGCGCGAAGATCGACATGGCCTCGCCCAACCTCAACCTGCGCGACCCGGTGCTCTACCGCATCCTGCATGCCCACCACCACCGCACGGGCGACGCCTGGTGCATCTACCCGACCTACGACTGGGCCCACGGCCAGAGCGACTCGATCGAGCGCATCACCCACTCGGTCTGCACGCTGGAGTTCGAGAACCACCGCCCGCTCTACGACTGGTGCCTCGAGGCGCTGGGCATCTACCACCCGCGGCAGATCGAGTTCGCCCGGCTGAACCTGACCTACACGCTGATGAGCAAGCGCAAGCTGCTGCGCCTCGTGCAGGAGAAGCTCGTCCGCGGCTGGGACGACCCGCGGATGCCCACGCTGGTGGGCCTGCGCCGCCGGGGCTACACGCCCGAGGCCATCCGCAGCTTCGCCGCCCGCATCGGCGTCAACAAGTACAACAGCGTCGTCGACATCGCCCTGCTGGAGCACTGCCTGCGCGAGGACCTCAATCGCCGCGCCCCCCGCGTCATGGGCGTGCTCAACCCGCTCAAGGTGGTCATCACCAACTATCCCGAGGGCCAGAGCGAGACGCTCGAGGCCGTCAACAATCCCGAGGACCCCGCCGCCGGCACGCGGGAGGTGCCCTTCTCGCGGGTGCTCTACATCGAGCAGGACGACTTCATGGAGAACCCGCCCCGAAAATTCTTCCGCCTCGCCCCCGGCCGGGAGGTCCGCCTGCGGTACGCCTACTTCATCACCTGCGAGGAGGTCATCAAGGACGACGCGGGCAACGTCGTGGAGCTGCGCTGCAGCTACGACCCAGCCACTCGCGGCGGCGACGCCCCCGACGGGCGCAAGGTCAAGGCCACCCTCCACTGGGTCTCCGCCGAGCACGCCCTCGCCAGCGAGGTGCGCCTCTACGGCCACCTGTTCACGCAACCCGACCCCGAGGACGTGCCGGAAGGCAAAGACTTCACCAGCCTGCTCAACGCCGACAGCGAACAGGTGATCGAGCGGGCCTACGTCGAGCCCAGCGTTCGGGGGGCCGGGCCGCTGACGCACTACCAGTTCGAGCGCCTCGGCTACTTCACCGTCGACGTCGACTCGACCGAAGACCGCCCCGTCTTCAACCGCACCGTCACCCTCAAGGACACCTGGGCCAAGGTGCAGAAGCAGGCTTGACCGACCAACCCCGCAGAAACGCGTAGGCTGGGGCGCAGCGAAGCCCCACCTTCCGGGCACCATCCCCCCCACGAAGGTGGGAGCCGTTGAAGGTGGGGCTTCGCTGGTGCTGCGCCCCAGCCTACGGGTCAGCCCTGTAGGGCGGGCACGGCCCGCCGACGATGGCGCCGGACGCCCTCGCGGCGGGCATTGCCCGCCCTACTGCAGGGCCCGGATCACCTTCTCGTAGGCATTTCGGCCCATGATTTCGTAGCCGTCGCCGTTGGGGTGGAGTTGGTCGGGCAGGTAGTCGGCGACGAGGGCTTCGCCGAAGAGCTCTCGGCCATCGAAGTAGCGCAGGTGGCGGTCGCCGTGGGCGACCAGCCGCTCGACGCCGTCGCGAACGTGCTGGCGGATGGCCTGGAGGCTCAGGCCGACCGCGTTGGGCTGGTGCTCCCGCGGCGGCGAGATGATCGGCGAGATCACGCCGATGGGCGTCTGCGGGTGCCGCTCGCGGATGAGGCTCACCAGGCCGATCAGGGCGGGGGTGAAGGTGCGGCCCGACAGCGAGCTGGCGCCCTGGATGTTGATGCCGACCTTGAGCGTGATGACGTCGGCGGGCAGGTCGCGAATCATGCGGCCGATCATCGGGTCCATGTGGCACTGGCCGCCGTAGCCGAGGTTGGTCAGGTGCAGCCCGGCCAGGCGGGCCGCGGTCGCCGGCCAGGTGCGGGCCGGGCTGTGGGCGCTGCGGCAATGGCTGATGCTGCTGCCGTAGGTCACCCAGCGGGGCCGATCGTCCTCGGCGGGCTCGGCCTGGGCCCCGTCGCTCAAGCGAAGCCCCCGCAGGACCACCGGCTCGTCGGCGGGCAGCCACAGCTCCAGCACCTTCTCGCCGGCGGGCAGGTCGATGAAGTCCACCGCCTCGGCGCCCGGGCGGGCCTCGACGCTCTGGAGCAGCTCGGCCCCGACCGTCAGGTCGAACCGCCGGGCCACGTCGGCCGGCTCGATCGCCAGGCCCACCGCCGTCGCCTCCGTCCGCATCCGCAGCCGAACGCCCGACGGCATCGCCGCCCGCGCCACCAGGCCATCCTCTGGCGGAAACAGTCCCAGCCGATCGCACGGCAGCCGCCAGGGCTGCAGCCCCCCCGCCGTGCGCTGCACCGAGATGGCCCCCTCGAACATCGCCTCGCTCAGCTCGACCGTCCGCATGCGATGGACTCCTTTCGAGCCCATCCATAGCCGACGCGCCGCCGAATGTCCAGCGTACGGGTGGACGCTGTCGTCCTCGCCGGCCCTACAGGTGGATGTCCAGGCCCGGGGGGATCAGCAGGACGGGGATGTGCGTGCGGCGGATCAGCTCGGTGGGCACGCCCCAGCGGGTGGAGCGGGCGAAGACGCTCTTGCCGACGATGCCGACCACCAGCAGCGTCGCGTCGATCTCCTGGGCGATTGCCAGTGTCGTGCCGCTGATGTCCTCGCCCGAATCGGCGGTGCGGGCGGTGCAGTCCACGCCGCGGGCCCGCAGGGCGGCGAGGATCTCCTCGATCGCCTTGCCGTCGCGTTCCAGAAGCGACGCCGGCGTGGCCGAGTTGGCCCGGGCCACGTGCAGCAGCGTCACCGGGGCCTCCATCCGGTGCGCGAGGTCGGCCAGCGGCTCCAGCATGAAGTCGCCGGCCGAGGCGTTCAGGATAACGGCGAGGATGCGACTCATGGGTCCCCCGGTCAGCCGTCGCGGGGGGCGCAACCTCCACCGGCTACGTCCGGCGCTACGGCACCGGAATTCTACCGCCCGGTGGGGGTCCGGCAACCGTCGGGGCCCCTACCGTCCCAGGACCGGCTCGAGCAGCTTGAAGCCAAGGCGGGTCTGCTCGATGATCAGCCGCCCGCCGACCAGGCGGATCGTGCCCTTGCCGATGGGCCGCCAGATCTCCGGGCCGGTGGCGTCGAGGATGGAATCCACCAGCGTCTGTTCCAGGGCGGTGCGCCGCTGGGCGACGCTGGGCTCGTCCTCCTCGCGGCCGTCGAGCTCGACGATGTCGCCGGGCCCGCGGCCCTTGCCGGCCGAGTCGATACGCAGCGTGGGCCCCGGGCGGTTCGGCGCGACGATCAGCAGGTCGCCCACGTCCAGCACCACCGTGCGGGTCTGCTGGTCGAGGGCCTCGCCGCTGGAAATCGTGACGACGCCCTGTTCGAGCACCCAGAACACCCGCTGGCGGAGGGGCTGGCCTGGGTTGAGCTGTTCGAGGACCAGGTCCATCGCCTGCGCGGGCCGAACGTCCTGCACCTGCAGCGTGATCGGCGTGGAGCGGTCGATGCCGATGGCCTCCAGGGCCCGCCAGTTGACGAAGAAGTTCACGTCGGTGGTCGCCCGGAAGAATTCGACCACCTCGGCCAGGGGCGTGGCCTGGAAGTCGTAGCCCCGCACGATGGGCCGGGGCGCCGGCGGCGCCTCGGGCCGGGCGGGCATCGGCAGGACGCGCAGGCGCATTTCCGGCCGAGGGGCGGGCTGGGTCGCCTGGGTGGTCGGCTCGCGCGGGGCCGGCACGATGCGGATGGCCGGTCCCTCCACCGACCACGCCACCGCCGGCCGACCCTCCAGCGACGCCAGCAGCAGGCCCAGGGCCTGGCCCAGCGGCAGCGACTGCGCCCGCAGGCGGACCGGTGACTCCGGCGTCACCCCCGCCTCCGCCAGGCCGGGCCAGTCGGCCTGCAGGGCCACCCCCGTCCGCAGGCTCAGCCGGTTCAGGGCCGTCGCCAGCGCCACGCCCTCCAGGTCGATCCGCGGCACCAGCGTCCGGGCCGGGTCGTCCCTCGGCCCCGCCGACGC
The DNA here is from genome assembly GCA_041687295.1 of Phycisphaerae bacterium. Classification (GTDB taxonomy): domain Bacteria; phylum Planctomycetota; class Phycisphaerae; order SM23-33; family FEN-1343; genus JAWLCG01. The sequence goes on from JAWLCG010000346.1 coordinate 4,768, forward strand.
CACGGCCGTCCACAGCACCACCCCCAGCACCATCCATCCGCGCATGGGGCACCTCCGTTTCCCTTCCATTGTCAACTGTCCCCCCCGCAATGGCAACCCCGCAGCCCGCCCCTCGGGAGTGCGGCGAGGGATTCGCCGCACAGCGCCCGGGTGCCGGTGCCGTGGCTACAGCGTTCGTGAGCCTATCCGACAATTGGACCGCATGGATCTGTGACTTCTCTCGGCGGAGTCAAGCACCGCACCTGGAGGCGCATCGCCGGCCCGTCGCAGCGCCAGCCCCGAAGGGGCGAAAGAGTTTAGCCGGGGGCGCAAGCCCCCGGAAAAGCGTGTCTTGTGAGCGACGAGCCCTGAAAGGGCGAAAGAATCCCATCGGAGGCGACAGAGGATTCTTTCGCCCTTTCAGGGCTTAACGCGTGTGGTGGGCCCGACTTCCGGGGGCTCGCGCCCCCGGCTACAGACTGCCGCCCGTTCAGTCATCCTGTAGCC
>JAWLCG010000347.1:0-5209 GCA_041687295.1 Phycisphaerae bacterium
CAACCCCTACAAGGTCAACCCCGTCTCGATGCGCCTGCCCCCGGGCCTGCTGCCGGTCAAGGCGCCCCACACCGCCGCCCTGGGCGGCGAGGCCTGCGGGCCCACGGCGTGCCCGGCGCCGTAAGCGCGCGGCGCAAGGCACGGGCCGAGGCCTCCTGGCCCGACCCGTGCCCCCCTAGCCGCGCCGAAATCGTCACTGCGTGGGCCGGTACTGCAACTCGGCCGCGCGGGACAGCTCGTCAGCCTCGTCGACCAGGGCGTCGAGGTTGCCGATCTGGCCGCGCCGCGCCACCAGGCCCTGCTGGTTGACCAGGAAGACCGTCCCCATCTCCGGCTCGCCGAAGCTCTGCCACGCCTCGCCGGCGCCGTCGCACAGGGCGATCAGCGGCAGCCGGGGCATCCGGCAGACCTGTGTGCAGCACTGGCCGTGCGGGCAGGGGCCCTGCGGCACGGCCACCTGCACCACCCGCACCGGCCGATCGTTGTACCGGCTGGCCAGGTCCACCAGCGTCGGCTCGAGCCGCTGGCACCGCTCGCCCGCACCGCTCACGAAACCGATGAGCATCACCGGCTGGCGAATGTCGCGGAGCGACTGCCCCTGGCCGTCGGCATTCTGAAACTGGAAGCTCGGCACGGCCTGGCCCTCGGCCAGCACACCGGGCCCGGCGGGCGTGTAGCCCGTAACGGTGCCGGTGGTGGCCTGCTCGGTGCAGCCCCCGGCCAGCCACAAGGCTGACAAGGCCAGCCCCATCGCAAGCATCTGTACGATACGCATGCTTCGTCCTCCCTTGTTTGGCCCGCCTTGGGTCAGGCACCCCCCGGACAGGCACCTGTATTGTAGGCGCCGCCAAGGGCCGTGGCAGCAGACCCGTCGCGGGCGCCCCGGCCCAAGGCGAAGATTGGCAGGACACTTGTCCCCGGCTATAGTGCGGAGGGAAGGTGCCTTATGAAGACAAACGATGCGGTGGAGCTCTTCGTGCCCGGGCGGATCTGCCTGTTCGGCGAGCACAGCGACTGGGCCAGCGAGTTCGGCCGCCACGCCGGCTACTGCCTGGTCATCGGCACGGATCAGGGCCTGTGGGCGACGGCCAGGCCCAGCGACCAGTTCATCGTCGAGACCGCCCTGCCCGCCCCCGAGGGGCGCGAGCCGGCCCGGCGAAGGACCATGAGCTGCCCCTGGTCGGCCGAGGCCCTGCTCGAGGCCGCCAAGGACCGCGAGGAATTCTTCCGCCACTCGGCCGGCGTGGCCCACGAGATCCTCCAGCAGGCCCACCCGCCGGGCGGCATCGAGCTGCGGATCGGGCGGATGGACCTGCCGCTCAAGAAGGGCGTCTCCAGCTCGGCGGCCGTCAGCGTGCTGGTGGCCCAGGCCTTCGACCGCGTGTACAACCTGGGCCTGTTCCCCCACGAGGTGATGGAGGCCGCCTACCTCGGCGAGCGGCTCACCGGCAGCCAGTGCGGGCGGATGGACCAGGCGTGCATCTTCGGCAAGACACCCGTGCTGCTGAGCTTCTCCGGCAAGGCCGAGGTCCGCGTCGAGCCGGTCTTCCCGGCCGGGGGGGTGGCGATGCTCTTCGTCGACCTCGCCGGCGAGAAGGACACCGTCAAGATCCTCGACGACCTGCGGGGGGCCTATCTCCGCAGCGAGCCGCTCCGCCAGGCGCTCGGGCCCGACAACGAGCGGATCGTCCGCTCGGCGTTCCGCGCCCTGAGCACCGGCGACGGCCAGCGCCTCGGAGAGCTGATGACCGAGGCCCAGAAAGTCTTCGACGCCAAGGTCGCCCCCCACTGCCCCGACCAGCTGGCCAGCCCGCTGCTGCACCAGGTGCTGGGCCTGGAGGGGCTCGCCCCGCACGTCTGGGGCGGCAAGGGCGTGGGCAGCCAGGGCGACGGCACGGCCCAGCTGGTCGCCCGCAGCGAGGCCGACCGCGACGCCGCCATGCGGCTGATCGAGCAGACCTTCCCGCAGATGCGATGCTTCCCGCTGACCATCGTGCCGACCCGCCCCGCCCAGGCCCCGGCCGAGGCGCCGTAGCGACCCGCTTTGAAAGGGGGGATCTATGTCACTGGACCCAAGCAAGGACCCCCCGGTCCTGCCGCGAACCCAGCGCCGCAGCCGAGTGGTGTGGGTGGCCCTGACGGGGCTGATCCTGGTCGCAGTGCTGATCGCCCTGGTGCTGCTGGCCCGAGGCCTCGCCCGCTGAGCGCCCGCCAGAGGGTGTGCAGCCGTGGGCCCGCTACACCCTCTCGTTGCGATTGCGCCTGTGGGGCCCAAAGCGCCTCCGGCCCAAGCCCACGGAATGCCTTCCGTGGGCATCGTGGCCGGGCCGTTGATCTCGAGGCCCAACGCACCCTCAGGTCCGGGCGCAAGACGCCCGAGACTCGAAGGCGCACCCGGCCTGCAAGGCCAGCCAAAGCGGCGATGACTCGCCGCACTCCACAAACCGCCACGGGGGTAAGACTTTCCCCCTTGGCGCAAGTCGCCCCCCCCCCCTTACACTATGACTCAGTACCGCCGACTCGGCGGCGACAGGGGCTTACACGGCGGCCGACCGGGCCGCCCCGGTCAAAGGAGGATGGCTCATGCGTTCCGCTCGTTCGTACCTTCGCACCGCCACGGCCCTGGCCGTGCTGGCCCTGGCCGTGGGGTCGGCCGGGGCTGATCTGGTCTATCCCCCCGGGGCAACCTACACGATCGACAGCGACGTCACCGGGACCGACCTGGTCTACATCGGCGCCACGCTGGACTTCGCCGGGACGGCCTCGGCCATCCGGACGCCCAACGGCTTCGTCGACCTGACGGACCTGGGCCCCGGCTCGGTCCTCAACGGCCAGGCCGCCCAGTTCATCGCCGGCCCCGAAGCGCTGGTCCTCGTGAGCCCCGCCTTCGACCCGGCGATGTTCGGCGGCGGCTTCACCGTCGAGGGCGTCCTGCACACCGTCGGCTCCCCGCTGACCATCCCCGCCGGCACAACCATCCGGGGCTGGACCTGGAACCATTCTCTCTGGGGCCAGGGCGTTGTGCGGGATCACGTGACCCTCGCGGGCCGGCTGGAGGGCGGGCCCTGGACGCTGGGCGGTGGAATCCGCGTGGTACCGGGCGGGTACGCCAACCTCCGCAGCGGGGCGTACCCGTACGAGCAGAAGGGCCTGCTTCAGGTCAACGACACCATCTCCGGCATGGACGGCGGGACGCTGCTGACCAAAGACCTCTTCGTCGGCACCACCGCCAATGCCCGCTTCGTCCAGAACGATGGGACCTGTATGACGTCCGGCAGCGCCTTCCTCTTCACCCACGGGGAGCCCATGACGGGGCTGGTCGTCGGGGCGGCCGACGGGCTGCACAGCACCTACGAACTCCATGGCGGTGAGCTGACCTTCGACAGCTACGCCCCTTTCGCCTCCACGGCCATCGGCTACCGCGGAAGCGGCACCTTCATCCAGACCGGCGGCCTGCACAATCGCCGTTACGTCTACATCGGCATGACCCCGGAACAGTTCTCGCGCGTAAGTGGCCGGGGCGAATACCTCATGTCCGGCGGGCAACTCAAGACGTACTTTCTCCAGGTGGGCACATGGTCCGCCACGGACGAGCGCAGCGTGCTAAGCATCGACTCGACGGCAGCCGACGTATGGGTGGACCACCTGATGAGCGTCAATGCCAGCGGCAGCGTGCAGGGCGTAGCGGGGGCAACGCTGCACTTCAAGGAAGCCAAGCTGTACCTGGCCTCGTCCGCGACCGAGTGGTCGGACCTGGCCGACATGCGGCTGGTGTTCCTGCCGGACCCCAACCCGGGCAACGCCCGCAATGCCATCGACATCCACTGGTCGACGGGGGCGCCGACCGGCCCGCTCGATGAGAGCCTCTTCGGCACGCCGGGCACGTTCGGGACGATCCAGCTGGGTGAGGAGGGCAACGCGGACACGTCGCTCAAGCTCGGCACGCTGTACGTCGACACGCTGATCCTGCACGCCGGCAGCACGCTGGAGCTGACGGGGACGGTCTACTGCCGCACCCTGGTCGACTACGGGGCGACGGTGGAGTACCTCAACGACTCGGCCAGCCTGGTCGTGGTGCCCGAGCCGATGAGCCTGGCCCTGCTGGGCCTGGGGGCCCTCGCGCTGCGGCGCCGGCGGTAGGACGTAGGGCGGGCATGGCCCGCCGCGGAGGCGCTGGCGCCTTCGACGGCGGGCCGTGCCCGCCCTACTGATGGGGGCCGGCCCGAGCCAGAGGGGCGGCTCTGTCGCCGCACTCCATCGCTACCCGCGGGTGCGGACGAGGCTGACGATGGCCTGGCGGACGTGGCCGGGCAGGTTGGGCCAGGCGGCGACGACCTCGGCGGCCAGGGCGAACTCGCCAGTGTTGACGGGGCCGTGGCCGGGGGTTGGCCGGGGCCGGGCGGCGCCGCTGGTCTCGGCGGCGATCATGCGGAAGATCCCCTGGCGGATCTGGTCAGGCTCGATGTTCAGGGCGTCCAGGGCCAGGCTGGCGACGCCATCGCCCTCGGCCAGCACGGCCAGCAGCAGGTGCTCGGTACCGATGAAGTGGTGGCTGAGCTGGTCGGCCTCCTTGCACGCGCGGGCGATGAGGGCCTGGGCGGGCTCGGACTGCTGGAGCTGGTCGGGGGGCACCTCAGCGGTGCCGGGCTCCATCCGCTGTCGCAGCTCGGCCAGGAGGCGTTCAGGCCCGGCCCCGAGCGTGGTGAGCACGGTGACGGCCACGCCGGCGCCATCCTCGGCCAGGCCCCACAGCAGATGCTCGGGCCCGACGTGGTCATGCCGAAGGCTCTGAGCGGTCCTGACCCCCAGCGCCAACACCCGCTTCGCCCGATCCGTAAATCTGTCCAACATAGGCCACCTCCAGAGGTGCGTTCCCCAAAGCCGATTTGGCCAAACGCTCCCGAACACGCAGCGGGAGCCAGATATGTGCGGGCATTCTACCCCCACTCCGCGCAGACCACAATGGACATTTGACGGATTCCCGCGCGGACCGAGACGGGGCCCCGGGCCGAACCCTAGGCGCAAATGATTCCTATGCTGTTACTTGGGACCGAGTCAAAACGGACTGGCGCGTCTGCTCGTCAGTCGTACCGCCCCATGGAGGCGCAGGGCGCGATCGCAGTATGGAGTGCGGCGAGTCATCGCCGCTTTGGCTCGATGGCGACCCAAGCCAAAGCGGCGATTGCATCGCCGCACTCCAAAAGCGCGG
>JAWLCG010000348.1:0-5167 GCA_041687295.1 Phycisphaerae bacterium
CCCCGCTGGCCGACCATGCCGGTGTAGGCCTCGAGGCGCGAGGCGCACTGGCCGCAGGCGAAGCTGAAGGGACGACCCAGCGCCCCGCTGCCGCCCGCCGGGGCGACGGGGGTGAAGGCCTTGCCGCAGCCCGGGCAGGCGGTGGGCTGGCTGAGCCGCTGGGCCGGCAGGCTCACGCGGCGCTGGCAGTGGGGGCAGGCGACCTCGTAATCCATGGGCGCTCCCTGTGGACCGGTGCCAGCCAACCCTTGCGGGGCGGGCGGGCTTGGGCCATAATCGGGCCGGACACATCCTAACCCTTCGCACGCGAGGAGCTCAATGGCCCCCACTCTGGCATGCATGGCCGGCATGGCGATCTACCGCCTGCAGGCCCAGGGCCGACTGACCGGCCAATCCCTGGGTCGGCGCGACACGCCGTTCGGGCCCAGCGAGGAGATCGTGCTCGTCGACGCGCCGACGCCCTACTATGTAGTCGCCCGGCACGGTACGGGCAAGTATCGGCTGTCGGCGAGCTTCGTGAATCACCGGGCGATCCTGTACGCCCTGAAGGACCTGGGCGTGCGGCACGTGGTGGGCTGGTCTGCGGCCGGCGCGGTCAGCCACAGCCTCAACGTGGGCGACCTGGTGATCCCGACCGACCTGATCGACCGCACGACGCGGCGGGCGAACACCTGCTTCGAGCAGACGGGCCTGGGCGTGCTGCGGCAGTTTCCGGTATTCTGCCCGGCCCTGGGCGAGGCGATGGCCCTGGGCCTGGCCGACCGGGGCGTGCCGGTCCGCGAGAAGGCCACGCTCGTCGTCACCGAGGGCCCCCGCCTCGAGACGCCGGCGGAGATCCGCCTGCACGCCGCCGGCGGGGCCGAGCTGGTGGGCCATAGCTTCGCGCCCGAGGCCTTCCTGGCCAAGGAGCTGCAGCTGTGCTTCGCGGGGCTGGCCTACGTGGCCAACTACGCCGAGACGGGCAGCCGGCATAGGCCGTTCTCGGCCAACGACCTGTTCGGCGGCCTGGCCGGGCCCAGCGAGGGCGAGCGGACCGCCCACGCCATCGACGCCATCGCCGATCTGACCGACTGGCTGGCCGGCTACCTCGCCGAGCACCCCCCCACCTGCGAGTGCGACCGCACCATGGCCTACGAGGCCCGCAAGTTCGGCCTGGGAGACGACTGGCGGCAGTGGTTCGGACAGGGGGCCTAGCGGGCGCGGAGGCGCCAGCGGTCGAGGCGACGGGGGGCCGAGACTTGAGCGGCCCGGCACGATGCCCACGGAAGGCATTCCGTGGGCTTGGGCAGATGGAGGCGACCGACGAACGCGGGGGGCGGGGGCGGTGCGACCCTGGGCACGGGCGGGGGCGTACTAGGGGTATGAGCACGCCACGCTGGACAACGTTCTGTGCGGTCCTGGCGGGGTTGGGGGTGACGGTCCTGGCGGGCTGCGGCGATCCGTGGGGCGCCGGCGAGGGGCCTGAGACGGCCTACTGGCGCGGCTACCAGGCGGGACGGATGACGGCGCAGGCGGAGGCGGTCCCACCGGAGGCGGCGGGCCCGGTCGAGCCGGCGGACCCCTTCGCGCCGCCTCGCGAACCGCAGCCCCCGCTGGACGCACTGCCCCCGGAACTGTACGGGCTGGGGCCCGATCCGTACGTCTACGGCGTCTACCCTTACGGCGCCTTCAGCCGACAGGAGCGTGGCTGGTACAGCGACCAGCCGGAGTTCCGCGACCTGCGCCCCTGGCAGTTGAATCGGCCCTGGAGCCCCTACCGGTACGGGCCGCAGTTTCCGCCCGTGCGCCGGGAGTACCACGGCTACCTCCGCGGCGTCGGCGAGAGCCGCCGCGCCTACCGCCACCGCCAGGGCTGGCCGTAGGTCCCTCCGCGCAAAGACAACGGGCGGCCCGTGGGGACCGCCCGTTGGCGTGGAACGCAGATAGCTCGGCGGGGGTTACCGCCGGCGGCGGAGCAGCAGGCCGCCCAGGCCCAGCAGGGCCAGCGAGGCCGGCTCGGGGACGGGGGTGACGTCCGCGAAGCTGGTGCCGAAGCGGATCTCGTCGATCGCGCCGGCATTCTCGCCGCTGTTGGGGTAGAAGTAGGTGCTGCGGAAGACGACGTCCTCGGTCGTCTCCAGGCCGGTGCCGGCCACGTCGGGGGCCCCCAGGCCGGGGGTCGGGTTGACGTAGAGGGTCACGCGGTCGGAGCCCTCCTGGAGGAACTCGAACTTGACGACCATCAGGTAGGTCTCGCCGATGACGCGGTCGATGCCGGTGCAGACGGTGTTGGCGGCTGAGGCATCGTGGGTGAGGGCCCACTTGTTATCCCCGTCCAGGGCGACCTGGACGTAGTTGCCGCCGTCGCCGTTCCAGGCGATGTGGCTGTTGTGGAAGCGGAACCGCTGCGGGCCGTTAGCCATTGGCTGGATCAGGAAGCTGGCCCACAGCGTGGTGCCCTCGGCGCCGATGGCGAACGCATTGGGCTCGAACTCCTTGCGGAAGGGCGTCCAGTCGTCGTCGGCCTCCCAGCTGGGGGCGATGCCCAGCCGCTGGCCGCTGCTGACCCAGTCGCCGCCGCCGACGGCCTTGTTGCCGGCAACCTGCAGGGCGCCGAAGCTCAGGCCTGGCTCGGTGATCTTATACTTGGCGTTGTTGTTCTGGACGTCCCACTCGCCCATCTCCAGGGCGTTGTTCAGGCCGTCCAGGGCGCCCGCGGGGCCGTCGATCGGCTCGTAGGCGATCAGGCCCGCCCCGGACCAAGCCGTCAGGGCCGTCACTGTCAGTACTGCCGCTGCCAGACGAAGCATGTGCTCCTCCCTTTCCTCCGTCGCGATGGACGGACCTTTCTAGGGCCAACCCCTGGCCGCCGAGGGAGGGACCTTGACGTGCACCCTCCACGGCATATGACCACGAATCTGCGCAATCGAACCTGGCGCAGCCTCCCCGGCTGCACTGTTTATTGTAGGTCCAACTCCGGAGGCGCCAAGGGCGATTCCCGATAGCCTTATCGGGATAACGCAGACCGCTCAACCGTAATAGCCCGCCCGCCCCCGCCTTCGCCGCTGAGGCGCCTGGCGCTTGTGCTGGGGCCTCGGGGGGCGTATCGTGGTGGATCACCACAGGAGACCCCGATGAAGATCGAGCACGTTGCCTTCAATGTCCCCGCCCCGGCCGCCATGGCCGACTGGTGGGTAGAGCATTTGGATATGCGGATCGTCGCCCAGGGCGGCCCGCCGGTGACCGGACGGTTCCTGGCCGACGCCACGGGCCGAACGCTGGTCGAGATCTATGCCAACCCCGCCGCCCCCACGCCCGATTACACCGGCCTCGACCCGCTGGTGCTGCACCTGGCCTTCGTGTCGGCCGACATCGCCGCCGACCGCGCCCGCCTGGGCCAGGCCGGGGCCACCCCCCTCGGCGAGATCCAAACCACGCCCGCCGGCGACCGCGTGTGCATGCTCCGCGACCCCTGGGGCTTTCCCCTCCAGTTGGTCCAGCGCGCCCAGGCGATGCCGTAGGCGAGGATACCCCCCGGGCCGCCCGGGGTCTTCGCCAAGAAGAAACAGCGGAGATGGGCCACAGAGGCGCAGAGGACCCAGCGCGGGCTTCGCCCCCAACCCAACCTGAATCCGTAACTCGGCCCGGCGGTCCAGAGGAAACAGCGCAGGGGCTCTGCCCCCCACACCCCCGGGATTTGTCGCTTTGGGGCCACCGGCATGGGATGGGCTCACGCCCCTGCCGGCCGGCCGGGCCCGAGGGCGGGCGGCTCGGATCCTCTGCCGGTGGGCGAGAATGCGCAAAATCCCGGGGTCTGGGGCAGAGCCCCAGGGGAGTTCCTCCGGTGGTGGGGCTGCAGGTGCATGGAATGGGTGATCGCTGGATCGACATTGGGCAGGTGCGGGTGGACGCCGAGGCGCTGGCGGGCCTGGCCCACCGGTGCCGGCCGGCGCTGTGCCGCGGCGAGAGCTGCTGCGGGCGGTTCGAGGTGTGCGTGGGCCGATCGGAGCTGCGCCGCCTGACGGGCCTGCTGCCGGCGGCCCAGCGGTTCGCCCCGCAACTGAAGGACGCCAACCCCTTCGACCCCGCCGGCGAGGGCCTCTATGCCCTGGACACCGACGAGGACGGGTTGTGCGTCTTCGCGTTTCGGCGCGGACGTGGTACACTATGCGCACTGCACGCAGCCGGTCTGGAGCTGGGCCTGGCCCCCGAGCAGGCCAAGCCGAACAGCTGCTGGCTGTGGCCCCTGGCCGAGGGTCCCGGCCGACCCAGGGTGCTGACGGTGGTGGAGGATGCCTGGGAGCATCCCTGCAACCGCCGCCGCGCCCCTGGCCAGCCCGGCCTGGACGCCGGCGTGGTCGAGATCGTCCAGGGCCGCTTCGGCCGGCGTTTCGTGGAGGCCTTGCTGGCCCGTCTGTAAAGGAGCCCATCGGTGCCGCCCACGCAGTGGCTGTACAAGCGGACGCCCGAGGCCGAGCTGAACGTGCGCGCCTGGTACCCGCCGGACTGGCGGGAGGGGGACCGTCGGGCGGCGGTGGTGTTCTTCCACGGCGGGGGCTGGTACGGCGGGGTTCCGGTGACGCAGTTCGTCCCCCACGCCGCCTACTTCGCCAGCCGGGGCGCCGTCGCCCTGCGGCCCGAGTACCGCACGCCGGGCCACCACGGCGTGTGCCTGTCCGCCAGCGTCCGCGACGCCCGCAGCGCCCTGCGCTGGATCCGCCAACAGGCCGGGCCGCTGGGCGTGGACCCCGCACGCGTCATCGCCGTCGGTGGGTCCTCGGGCGCCTACCTGTCGGCGGCCTCGGCCGTGCTGCTGGGCTTCGACGAGCCCGACGAGGACCGCAGCGTCTCGTGTCGACCCGATGCGCTGGCCCTGTTCAACCCCGTGCTGGTCTTCGACTCGACCTTCTCGTTCACCCGTCGGCTCACGCCGGAGCTGGCCGGGGCGCTGTCGATCACGCCGCACCTCCGCCGCACGCTGCCGCCGACCTGGATGACCTACGGCACCGACGATCCCCTGGTTGTCCAGGGCCAGGCCTTCATGGAACGCGTCACCGCACTGGACGCCCGCGCAACCCTCTACCTGGCCCCTGGCGAGCGGAAGGGCTTTTTCAACGGCCCGCCCTGGCGCGAGCGGACGCTCTGGCAGGTCGACACCTTCCTGGCCTCGCTGGGCCACCTCCAGGGC
>JAWLCG010000349.1:0-5157 GCA_041687295.1 Phycisphaerae bacterium
GGCTGGGGGTTGTTCTTGAAGGGGTTGTAGAGCGGGTCGGCGACCAGCAGCATCCGCCAGCTCACGTGCGGGATCGTCCGCCAGTAGACCTCCGCGACCGTCAGCTCGCCCGACAGCAGCAGCGGGAAGAACTCCTCAGGCGGCGGGAAGGCCTGCAGCAGCGGCTCGTCGGCCGAGCCGATGGTGGCGGCGATGCCGTTGGCCTGCATCTGCGGGACCCACTGGAGCGTCTCGGGGTTGCGCAGGTCCTGGGCCTCCCAACTGGCCACGTGGTACCCGACGGCCCCGCGGACCCACTGGAACGCGGGCACGTACTTGCGCAGGCTGTACCAGCCGCAGTACAAAGCCGCGTTCGGGGCCGAGCCCGCCCGCATCACCATCTGCGAGGTCTCCAGCTCGACCTTCAGGCTCGTCTGGGCCCGCAGCAGATCGGCCAGGCCGCGGAGGCGCTTGTCGAAGTTGGGGTCCTTGCCGCCGGCGTCGATGTAGACGGTGCCCTGGAGCCCCTCGGCCTCGACGGCGACGGCGTCGCGGACCATGCGGACCAGGTCGCCCAGGCGGGCGCCGTCGAGCCGGCTGACCATCAGCACCCGCCCGCGCTCGGCGAGGAGCTGGCGGCGCGCCTCGGCCGGCACACGCCAGAAGTGGGGGTTGTCCATCCACCCGTCGCGGGGGTAGTCGTCCCACCAGAGCAGCACCAGCTCGCTGTCGACGGCCGACAGGCTGGTCATGATCTTCATGTACTCCTGCTGCTGGTTGACGAACTGGTAGACCCCGACCAGGCCGCCTATGGGCTCCAGGGCCTCCTTGACGGCGCCCTCGAGCAGGTTGGGGCTCATCTCGGTCTGGGCCAGCTCCTGGAGTCGGCCCTGCAGATGGGTCATCCGCTGCTGAAGCTCCTGATTGCTGGGCAGGCCGTCGGGGCGGTGCTCGCGCATGGCGTTGGCCAGGCCCGGCAGGCCCATCACGCGGCGCGTCAGGGCCAGCAGTTGCCGCTGGGCGGTCGTCCGCTGGACCGGGTCGGCCAGCTTGCCGATGTGGCGGGTCTTGCTGGCGGCCTGCCGCTGAAACTCCTGCATCAGCGTCTCGACCTTCGGCAGCGGCTCGGGCAGCGTCACGGCCACGTCGAACAGGCCGTGCAGCGTCTCGACACTGCTGGTGTAGCGGGCGCTGCTGGGAAAGTGCGTGCCGACGTGCTTGATCAGCTCGGTGGCCTGGGCCAGCTCCAGGTGCGTCTGCTTGGCCGTCCGGCCGCACCAGTCCAGCACGGCCTGGCGGTCGGCGGAGGTCTCCTCGGCGGCCAGGCGGTAGGGCACGCCGTAGGTGGTCAGCACGCAGGTGATCCGCCCGTCGATGCCCCGTTCGGTCATCGCCGCCCGCAGCGGCTCGACGAGCCGACGCTGGTAGCTGGCGGCGGTGAGGACGTCGCTGGTCGGCAGGTCCAGGGCCACGAGGTTCTCGGCCGGTATCTTGCGGTAGTCCGCGTAGAGCCGGCCCAACGCCACCGACTCGGGCACGTTCTGGTTGGTCACCACCAGGACCTGATCGGGCTCCAGGGCCCGGGCGACACCCGTCGCCAGCAGCAGGGCCGCCAGGACCGCGTATAGAGATTTACGCATAGCTCTCCCCGTTCGTGAGTCCAAACTGGTTTCGTGGTACGTCTTGGGACCTTCCGGGCAGGGCCCGGATTCCATGGATCGGCCATTCTACGGCCCGACTGTGCCTGCGCAAAGACAATCGTCGCGGGCAAAGGTTAGGCTACGGGGCCGGGCGGGGGTGGCGGTGGAGGGCTTCGGCGATCACCAGGTCGGTCTCGCTGTCGACGTTGACGCTGCGGGCGGCGGGCATGACGTAGGGCAGGCAGTGCTGGCCGTAGAGGCTGCGCTGCTCGACGAGGACGTCGCGGCGGGTGACGTAGACGGCGCCGTTGCGGCGGTAGGGCACGGGCTGGGCGGCGAGGTCCTGGCGGCGGGTGGGCTCGGGCAGGTCGGCGAAGTAGGGCGCGACGTAGCCGTCATCGACCTTGCGCAGCCAGGCCGGGTGTGCGTCGACGACCTCGCAGAGGCTCACGAGGCTGTCGGCCTCGGGCGTCGCCAGCAGCGTCTGGACGGCGGTGCGGACGTCGAAGGGCTCGCGGAGCGGGCAGGTCGGCTCGAGCAGGCACACGAGGTCGACGCGCCGGCCCCGCTCGCCTTCGATGGCGGCCACCGCGTGCAGCAGCACCTCCAGCGTGGGGGCGGTGTCGCTGGCCAGTTCGGCCGGTCGGCGGAAGGGCACGTCGGCGCCGGCGCGGATGGCCTCGGCGGCAATCGTGTCGCTGTCGGTGCTGACGATCAGTCGGCTGCAGACGCCGCTGTTCAGGCCCGCCCCCACGGCCCGGGCGAGAAGGCTCAGGCCGCCCACCGTTCGCAGGTTCTTGTCGGGCAGCCCCTTGGAGCCCCCGCGGGCGGGCACGATGCCCAGGCAGTAGACGGTGTCGCTGACCATGGTCGCTCCTGTGTTTGCCCCATTGCGTCATTGGCCGATGAACACCCGGATGATATAATCAGTAAGAGACAGTAGACAAGGGCTCATGACGGGCCTGAGGGTTCTTTGGAGTGAGACATGGCAGAGCAGACGAGCAACGACTCGATGAAAGATCGCGTGAACGAGGTGATCGAGCACCTCCGTACCCTGGTGCAGCAGGATGGCGGCGACATTGAGCTGGTCTCGGTCGACGAGGCGAGTGGCCGGGTCGGCATCCGCTTCCAGGGCGCCTGCGTAGGCTGTCCCGGGGCGGCCATGACGCTCAAGATGGGCGTCGAGCGCCACCTCAAGCAGCAGGTGCCCGAGGTGACCGAGGTCTACGCCGTAAACTGACAACCCATACCGGATCGCCGGCGACTTAGTGGTCGCTCGCCTCGAAGGCCAGGTTGGCCTACCGTCGAAAGACACATGCCGAGAGTTGACCACTGAGCATGCATAGAATCGGGGACGAGCTGAACTTCAGCCCGCCCCCGATTCGTTATGCGCACCGGGCCTCCGCACGCCGCCCGCTGGTCCGGTCGGGGCGCCGCCCCCTATAATGCCACAGCCTTGCCGGAGATGCGCTCCGTGAGGGGCCGGCTGGCAAGGCCTGTCCGACCGGAGAGGGGGAGCTATGACCACACGTCTTGCATCGGCCCTGCTGCTGGCCGTGCTGCTGAGCGGGCTGCTGGGCGGCTGTGCCCGCAAGCGGGTCACCCGCGAGAACTACGACCGCATCGAAACCGGCATGACCCGCGAGCAGGTCGAGGAGATCCTCGGCCCGCCGACCGACACCGATGTCGGCAGCGCCAATTTCGGCGACGTGGGCATCTCGGCTGGGTCGGTGGTTTGGAAGGAGGATGGCCGATCGATCACCATCACCTTCCTCAACGACGAGGTCCTCACCAAGAGCGCGTCGGGCTTGTAGACGCCCGGCCCCTGAGCGGTTGGCGCCCGCCGGGGCTGGCCGTAGAATCGCCTCCGGACCCCTCACTCCACGGAGGCGACGATGGCCCAGCCCGACATCCTCGTGTTCATGAGCGACCAGCACACCGCCCGCCTGATGAGCGGGGCCGGCGACCCGATCGTCTCAACGCCCAACATGGACCGTCTGGCCCGCGAGGGCGTGCGATTCGCCAACGCGTACACCTCCTGCCCGCTGTGCGTGCCGGCCCGCATGTCGCTGCTGACCGGCTGGCTGCCCAGCCGCCTGGGCGTGCTGACCAACGGCGACGTGCTGCACAGCGGCTACGCGACGTTGGCCCACAGCCTCGGCTCGGCCGGCTACGAGACGATCCTGTGCGGGCGGATGCACTTCTGCGGCCAGGACCAGCGCCACGGCTTCGAGCGGCGGCTGGTGGGCGACTTCACGCCCTGCCTGCCCGGCCGGAGCGGCGACAGCCGGGCCGACCTCGGGCCCTACGTCAGCACGCCGGCGGGCAAGTGGCAGAAGCACTTCGGCGGCGGCACCAGCCCGGTGCTGGAGTACGACCGCGCCGTCGTGGCGGGGGCCCTGGAGAACCTGGCCGAACCGGCCGAGCGCCCCCGGCTGCTGGTGACGGGCATCTACGGGCCGCACCACACCTTCGTCGCGCCCGAGCCGCTCTACCGCAAGTATCTCGACCTCGTCGATGAGCCGATCGACCCCGACAGCGTCGAGATGCACCCGGTCGTCCGCGAGCAAATCAGCAAGCGCGACCTCTCCGCCGACGCCGTCCGCCGCGTCCGGGCCGCCTACTACGGCCTGGTCGAGCACGTCGACGGGCAGCTCGGGCGCGTGCTCGAGGCGTGGGACGCCCGCCTCGCCCGCACCGGCCGAAAGGGCCTGTTCTGCTACCTCAGCGACCACGGCGAGCAGGGGGGGCATCGCGGCCTGTGGGGCAAGCAGACCTTCTACGACGAGGCCGCCCGCATCCCGCTGATCTTCCGCGGCGCGGGCGTCCGGGCCGGCGACACCCACGACACGCCGGTGAGTCTGATGGACGTCACACCGACGCTCTGCGATATCGTGGGCACCGAGGCCCCGCCCGAGCACGACGGCACGAGCCTGACGGCGGTGCTGGCCGGCGAGTCAGCCCCGCCGGATCGGCCCATCCTCGCCGAGGTGTCCGAGGGCGGCCGGCTGGGACGCATGGTCCGCCGCGGGCGGTGGAAGTACATCGCCTACCACGGCTTCGAGGGGGCGGACATGCTCTTCGACCTCCAGGCCGACCCCGCCGAGACCCGCAACGTCCTGGCCGAGCACCCCGACATCGCCGAGGCCCTGCGGGCCGATCTGCACGCCGACTGGGACCCCGAGGCCGTCGTCCGCCGCCAGCGCCTGCTGGCTAAGCATCGCCGCATCCAGTCCGCTTGGGGCGCGGCCGTGCCCCTGCCCGAGCCCGACCGCTGGCCCGTGCCGCAGTCCAGCTGGCAGCTGCCGAAGGTCTGAGAAGACGGGTCAGACAGGAATGTTGAGCTCGCGGCCGCACCGGGGGGCTCGCCCAGCCGCGGGGGCTCTTCAGGCCGGTTCACCGGCCTTGCCCCCCCGCAGCGGGGTGTAGCCCAGGGCTTCTAGCCCTGGGTACGCTGAGGGTCCCTATTGGATCTGGGCAGCCCGCTTCCAGCGGGCTTACCCGCAGGGCGTCTGGTAAGCCCGCCGAAGCGGGCTGG
>JAWLCG010000350.1:0-5139 GCA_041687295.1 Phycisphaerae bacterium
CCCCAGCCTACGAAGGCGGCCCGCGTCGTAGGCTGGGGCGCAGCCCCACCTTAGCCTTGATTCGCCGAGGCGTCGGGGCCGCGGGGGACGGCCTCGGCCCGTTCGGCCTGCTGCGTCAGCGCACGCTGGTAGCGCACCAGCAGCACCAGGTACCAGATGCCGTAGATCAGCAGCGGCAGCAGCACCAGGCACGGCAGCATGAGCAGGCCCAACCCGCCTCCGGACAGGGCTACGCCGACCGTCAGCACCAGGCCCACCAGCGGCGTCACGATCAGCCCCCACATCACCTTGCGGGTGCTCTCGGCCAGCGGTCGATCGGGGATCCGCAGGGCCAGCTGGCGGAAGTAGACGAACGACGCGATGAACCCCACGAACGCGCCCAGGCCCGTCAGGGCGGTGCCGGCCGTCAGGATGATGTCGGCTGAACGCAGGCCCAGACGCAGGGCCATGCCGTGGCGAGACACGATCGACAGGACGACGTAGAGCGCGAACATCACCGCCCCGGCCCGGTAGAGCCGGCGGGCGTTGAGCTGGGCGTCGCGGTCGAGCCGGCAGGGGTCCGGCGCGGTCACCAGCCAGGCGCCCAGCACCTGCAGGGCCGCACTGCCCAGGCCGACCACGGCCACCAGGATACCCGCCCAGTCGCCCATGTGGCCGTAGCTCAGGCCGATGGCGACGATCACGGCGATGATGGGCAGCAGGAAGCCCCACAGGACCAGGCTCATGCCGCGGGCGAGCGTGCGGACGTAGGCGGGGCCCGCGAAGCGGAAGTAGTTGCCGTGCAGGCTGCGCCCGACCGGCGTGCCGCACTCGGGGCATCGCCCGTCGGTCCGCAGGCCGCGAAGGTTGTAGCCGCACACCAGGCAGGGCACGTCCTGGTCCAGGGGCCTGGGCGTCGCCCAGTCGGGGTCCACGCCGGCCTGGACGGCCGACAGCGGGGGCGCCACCGGCGGCCGAGGCTGCGAATCGCGGTAGGGCGGTCGGTCCTGCATCACGAATCCTCACGAAGTTCGTAGGCTGGGACAGAGCTTGTAGTACACTGTCCAGCCAAGAATGACAGGCTCTGCAGCCAGCGCCCCAGTCAGGATCCACCCTGAGGGCCCGGCGAGGGCCTCTGCAGCCCCGTTCACGGGGCTTCGCCCGCGCAGCGGGTTCAGGCCCGGCCTTCTAGGCCGGGTACGCCGGCCCCTCCCGGCCTCCTTCTTCTCAGCCCGCTTCAGCGGGCTTACCCGCAGGGCGTCTGGTAAGCCCGCTGAAGCGGGCTGGGGCAAACATGAACAGCGGCGTTGGCCGTCCCCAGGGCTACAAAGCCCTGGGCTACACCCCGCTGCGCGGGGCGAAGGCCGGTGAACCGGCCTGAAGAGGACCTCTGCAATTGGGTGCGTTCCGGCACGGTTCAGACCCATCATTCCAGCCAGGCCGGTCCACTACCGCTCGGGCCGGCTGTAGACCTGGTCGGTCCAGGCCGAGCGGGCCTGCTCGGCGAACACGTGGCGGGCGCGGCCCAGCGCCCACAGCAGCCAGGCCGACAGCAGGATCACCAGCGGCGCACCCAGGCAGGCCGGGACGAGTATCCCCAGCCCGGACAGGGGGCTGGGCCCGCCACTGCTCAGCAGGGGCGCCAGCGTGCCCAGCACCCAGCTGATGGTCATCAGGGCCGCCAGGGCCGAAAAGCCGCCCGCCAGCATCCGCGTGTGCCGGCCCAGGCGGGCGTCGGGCACGCGGTCGGCCAGTCGGCGGTACTGCCCCAGCACCAGGGCCGTCGCGACCAGGGCCAGCAGCCTCTCGACGAAGAGGCAGTGCATCCAGAACGTGTAGCCCACCGACCACGGCACGACCAGCGCCTCGCCCAACCGCGTCACCACCGCCAGCGTCAGGGCCGGCCAAAGGGCGACGCGGGCGACGCCGCGGCCCGTGAGGGTGAAGGGCTCCACGGGCCGGCCCGGCTCGGGGCGGGCCACCAGCCACGCCCCCGCGACGCCCAGGCCGTAGCCCAGGGCGACCATTGGCACCAGCAGCCCATGACCCCGCAGCAGCACCACCAGGACGTGGACCAGCAGCATCACCAGCACGGCCCAGAAGCCCAGCCTCGCGCCGCGGGCGAGGCGCCCCAGCCAGCGGTAGTCGCTGAAGCGCAGCCGGTCGCCGCGGAGGCTGTGGGGGATCGGCTCGCCGCACTCGGGGCATCGGCCGTCGGTCGCCAGGGCGCGGAGGTTGTACCCGCAGGCCACGCAGGGCAGGTCGACGGGCACCGCGACGGGGGCGCCGGCCTCGTCGGTCAGCCAGGCCGGCGGCAGGGGGGGGTGGTCGGCCTCGTGGATGGCCCGCAGGGCCTCAGCCAGTGCCGGATGGGCCGGCGGCGCGGGCGCGGCGGGGGGCTTGTCGGTCACGGCTGGGCCTCCGGCTGGGCGGGCTTCTCGATCGACTGGGCGTACCGCACGGCCCGGGCGATGGAGGCCTGCTCGTTAACGGCCCCCTCGTAGCGCAGCACCAGGTAGACCCACCACACATGGAAGAACAGCCCCGCCAGGCCCGGCGGCAGGGCCAACTCCATCGCGGGCCGGCCGGCGGCCAGTGCGCCGCCCGCGAACAGGGCCGCCGCCAGCAGCAGGCTCGTGCCCAGGCCCCACATCACCACAGTGGTCGGCACGGCCAGGCGGTGCTCGCCCATGGCCCGGGCGAGCCGACGCAGGTAGAGCATCAGCAGCAGCCGAGGCACCAGCATCGCCACCAGGGCCGCCGTCCACACCATCACCTCCGACAGCCGGCCCGGACGGTGGTAGACGTACAGCCCGGCCAGCGCGGCGCCGCCCAGGCCCACGATCAAACTCAGCCGGGCCGCCCACGCCAGCGACCGCGCCTGCGCCCGGGGCACGTCCGGCCCCGTCACCATCCACAGGCTAACCATCCAGAACGCCAGCCCCACCAGCCCAACAAAGGGCACGCAGCCCAGCAGCATCATCACCTCCGACCAGAACAGCCGGCTCACCGCCCGGGCCAGCCGCTCGGCGTGCTCCGGCGAGGCCAGGCACAGCGCCTGCGACAGCGAGACCCGCACGGCCTGGCCGCACTCGGGGCATCGCCCCTCGGTCCGCAGGCCGCGCAGGTTGTACCCGCAGGCCGTGCAGGGGCAGTCGCGCTGCAGGACGGTGAGGGGCCTGGCGATCTGCTCGAGCTCCTCGCGGAGCTCCTCGGGCAGCGGCACCAGCGGAATGTCCCCATCCTCCTGCTCGTAGGCCTCCCGCAGCGCCGCCGGCGTGTCGGGCCGAAGCGGCCGGCGGCGCTCGTCGTGCCCATGCCGCCGGGCCGGCTCGTCGGTCGGCCGGCGGAGGAAGTCGGGCAGCTCCTTCATGGTGGGCCCCTATGCGGGTGTACTGACCTGGCGCGGCGTCCGCTGGGTCCTCACGGCCCCGGGTCCTCGGGCGTGGGGATCCGCCCCTTGTGGTGGCTGGCCTCGAGGCGGAGGCCCCAGGCCTTCTCGACCTCCTCGACCAGCAGCGTCCGCATCCGCCGAAGCAGCAGGATCCACCAGACGGTGAAGACCACCACCAGGACCTCCACGACCACGGCGGCGGCCACCACCGGCCCGGCGTAGCCGGCCATGGGCGGCGGGCCCCCGTCGTCCTCGCCGGGCCCGGCGATCGTCGAGCCGATGGCCGGCTCGAGCACCGCCAGCATCCACAGGGCCAGGGCCAGGCCCACCATCACGATCAGCAGCCGGCGGCGAAGGAAATCGCTGCCCGGCAGGCGGCGGCAGAGCTGGCGGAACCAGCTCAGCAGCACCACGACGTGGACGACCTTGATGAGCCCCACGACCGCACCGACGACGGCGAAGTGGGCGATCTCCCACTCCAGCCGGCCCGGGGCGGCCCAGGGCAGCATGGCCGAGACGAACTCGCCGATCAGCACGGCCACCATCGTGATGCGCATGGCCCGGCCCAGGACGGGGCTGGGGCCCCAGGTGGGGTTCTCCGGCTGCGCGTCGGTCACCTTCCATACGCCCGTCAGCCGACCGACCTGCGCGAAGACGCGGACCAGCGGCACGCACAGCACCAGTGTGACCAGCTCGGCCCCGGCCAGCGTGGCGACGCCCTGGGCGAGCCCCTCGCTGTACTCGGGCCGATCCAGGCACAGCCGCTCGGGCGGGCAGTCCTCCTCGGGCAGCACGGTCAGGGGGCGCTGGCTGGGAACGGGGGCATCACTACTCATGGAAAGACCTCGAAAAGCGGCCGGCGGGCCTCAATCGGCCGGGCCCAGGCGGATATCCACGTTGAGCCGCTCGGCCAGGGCGGTCAGGTCGGCGCGGAACTGCTTGAGGTTCACCCCCGCCGGCACCGCCAGGCGGGCCTGCAGGTGGAACAGGGCCGTCCCCGTGTGCGGGGCCGAGTCCACCGTCGTGTCCAGCTGCTCGATGTTGACGCCCTGCTCGGCCAGGTGGTGGGCGATGGGCTGCAGGATGCCCGGGTGGTCCATCGAGTAGACCTCCAGGCCGTACGGCAGCGCCTCGGGAATGGCCGTGTGCTCCTGCGGCGGGCTCGTGGGCCGAACCGTGCACATCAGCTGGGCGGTGTGGACGAGGGTGTCGGCCTCGTTCATGATCCGCCCGGCCGCCTCGTCGGGGCCGCTGACGAGCATGATGATCGCGAAGTCGCCGCCGAGCGTGGCCATGCGGCTGGCCTCGACGTTTCCGCCCCGGCTGAAGACGAACTCGCTGAGCCGGTCGACCAGGCCGGGCCGGTCGGGGCCCTGGGCCGTCAGTACGAGGAATTGGCTGGCCATCTCGTCTCCCTTCGCCATCGCCGGGCGACGCACGCCGCGCGCCTCGTTACAACCCTACCGCACCGCCGGCCCGAGGGCAAGGGAGCAGAACAGACCCTCTGCCCTCAGCACGTGCGAGTCCACGGCTCGGGGTGCCCCGGGCAAGCCGCAGGCTCGCCCGGCCGGGGCGGGAGGGGGCTGCATGGGCGAACCACCTTCGCCCTCGACCGGGCGAGCGGTGCTGACGCCCCGCTTGCCCGGGGCACCCGGAGCCACCCCCGATCGGTGAAGGAGTCTGTAGGCCGGACGCAGTCCGGCTGGGGCTAGACCCTTCATAGGCGCCCCCGCCCCAGCCGGACTGCGGCCGGCCTACACCACGGG
>JAWLCG010000351.1:0-5136 GCA_041687295.1 Phycisphaerae bacterium
CGGGCAAGCGGGGCGTCAGCACCGCGCGCCCGGCCGAGGGCGGGGGCGGTCGATTCAGGTGACCCCCGTCCCGTCCCGGCCGGGCGAGCCTGCGGCTTGCCCGGGGCACCCAGAGCCCCGCGCCCGCGCGTGCAGAGGGCGGAGGGTGTATTCGTGTAATCGGCTGTGATTCGTGTAATTCGTGGTTATCCCCCGTACCTGGAGTGGGAGTCCAGCGGGGGGGCAAGCGTTCGTCTTTCGGATGGGTGGTGGGTTGTGCCTCAGATTGGGATAGCCCGGCGCGATGCCCACGGAAGGCATTCCGTGGGCTTGGGGTGGGGCGGGCGCGGAGGGGGGCGGGTGGTGCGGTGCGGGCATCGGCGGGGTGCGTGCTTGCTTTGGGGCGGGGGATGCGGTAGGCTCTTGCGTTTTGGAGTTCCACTGCGAGGTGCATCACTGTGGCTGAGATGAAGCTGGCGGAGTTGGCGGCCCTGGTCGGGGGCGAACTGGAGGGTGACGGCACGCGGGAGATCCGCGGAGTGGCTGCCATCGACCAGGCGGGCCCGGCCGACCTGACGTTCCTGGCCAACCCCCGCTACGAGCGGCACATGGCGACGACGCAGGCGGGGGCGGTGGTCGTGAGTCCCAAGTACGCCGGGCCGGCGCCGGTGCCGCTGATCCGCGCGGGCGATCCCTACTTCGCCTTTCGCCAGGCGGTGGTGAAGCTGTACGGCTTCCGCAAGAAGCCCTTCATGGGGGTCCACCGCCGCAGCTACGTCGACCAGCGGGCCGAGCTGGGCGAGAACGTGGTGGTGGCGGCCTTCGCGACGATTTGCGAGGGGGCGGTCATCGGCGACAACACGGTGCTGTACCCCGGCGTGTTCATCGGCCCGCACACGCGAGTGGGGCGCGACTGCGTGCTGCACCCCAACGTGGTGGTCTACGAGCGGTGCGTCCTGGGCGACCGGGTGACGGTGCACGCCAACACGGTGATCGGGGAGGACGGCTTCGGCTACGCCACGCACAACGGGGTGCACCACAAGATACCGCACGTGGGCCACGTGGAGATCGAGAACGACGTGGAGATCGGCGCCAACTGCGCGATCGACCGGGCGGCCGTCGGGGTCACGCGGGTGGGGCTTGGCAGCAAGTTCAGCAACCTCATCGCGATCGGGCACGGCAGCAGCGTGGGCCGACACAATCTGCTGGTGGCCCAGGTGGGCCTGGCCGGGTCGGTGACGGCGGGGGACTACTGCGTCTTCGCGGGCCAGGCGGGCGTGGCGGGCCATCTGACGATCGGCGACCGCGTCCGCGTGGGGGCCCAGGCGGGCGTGCATCAGGCGGTGCCGTCGGACACCGAGGTGCTGGGCAGCCCCGCCCAGCCGCTCGCGCAGGCCCGGCGGAGCCTGATCGCCGGCATGCAACTGCCGGAGCTGCGCAACCAGGTGCGGCAGATGGCGCGGGAGCTGGATAAGCTCAAGGCGCTGGCCCGCCAGGCGGGGTTGGACCTCGACGAGGGCGGCGATGCCGACGTCTCGGCCTGACGACGAGCCCATCGGCCTGCTGGCCGGGGCCGGGCGGATGCCGCTGCTGGTCGCCCAGGGCGTTCAGCGGGCGGGGCGGCGCCTGGCGGTGGTGGGCCTGCGCGGCAGCGTCGACCGGACGTTGGAGGCCTGGGCGGACCGCTTCACGCTGGCCGGCCCGACGCGGCTGGGGACGGTGATCCGGGCGTTCCAGCGCTGGCACGTGCGTCGGGCGGTGATGATCGGCCACGTCAACAAGGGACAGATGTACAGCCCGGCCCGGCTGGTGCAGTTTCTTCCGGACGTGCGGACGGCGCGGATCTGGTACGGCAAGCTCCGCGGCGACAAGCGGGACAACGCCGTGCTGCTGGCCGTCGCGGACGAGCTGGCCGGCGAGGGCATCGAGCTGATCGACTCGACGACGTTCTGTCGCGAGCACCTGGCCGGCGAGGGCGTGATGACCCGCCGGGCTCCCTCGCCCGAGATGCGGGCCGATGCGGAGTTCGGCTGGCGGATCGCGCGGCAGAGTGCGGCCCTGGACATCGGGCAGGCGCTGGCCGTCAAGGAGCGCGACATCATCGCCGTCGAGGCCATTGAGGGCACCAGCCGAATGATCCGCCGCGCCGGCGAGCTGTGCCGCGTGGGCGGCTGGACGCTGGTGAAGGTCGCCCGGCCGGACCAGGACATGCGTTTCGACGTGCCGACCATCGGCCCCGAGACGCTCCGCCTGCTGCACGCCGCCGGCGGGCGGGGCGTGGTCGTCGAGGCGGGACGAACGCTCATCGTG
The DNA here is from genome assembly GCA_041687295.1 of Phycisphaerae bacterium. GTDB lineage: Bacteria > Planctomycetota > Phycisphaerae > SM23-33 > FEN-1343 > JAWLCG01. The sequence continues at coordinate 2,290 of JAWLCG010000351.1, forward strand.
GACAAACCCCAGACCCTCGCCCTGGCCGACGAGCTGGGCCTGTGCGTCATGGGGCGCCGGGCCGACGGGGAGTAGGCCGACGCGGTTGGGTTGAGGAGTCTGGGTGGCGCGGGGAACCCGGCAGGGGCGAGGGGATCTGACCATCAGACGTGCGGGTGCGTTGTGCCGCGCCAGGAACGGCCCGGCGCGATGCCCACGGAAGGCATTCCGTGGGCTTGGGCCGAGCCCAGCGTGCGGCGACCCGTGAACGGCCTCGCCGCTCTACGGGGCGGCCTGGGCTCGGCGGGCCTGGAGGCAGGCGGCCATGAGGATGTGGCGGAGCTTATCGGTGGAGCAGGCCTCGAGGTACTCGGCGGAGAAGTCCAACTGGATGGGCGCGTCGAAGTGCGTCAGGCGGTCGATGAGGGTAGGGCGCTCCATCTCGGCGATGTCTCGGATGAGCTGGTCAACGGTTGGCTGTATCACGGCTGGGACGACCTCCGCAAGATGGCAGGCGACAGACCTGACCCATACAGGTATCGGCACAAAGTGGTTACGGCTTTGCTGGCCCAACCCCTGCAGGCGGCGGTTTTTGGCACGCGGCAGCCAAGCCGCGTCCTGTGCAGAGGTTGTGGATAACCGTTCCGCCGCCTCCGGTAAACTGCTCGTCAGGAAAACCTTACGCCCCCGGGGCGGCCAAGGCAAGCTGTGAGTAGGAATTGGTGCCGCCTGGAGGCACTTGCGTCCCCTGACCCGTCCCCCGTGAGGGGGGACAGATAGATATCGGACGTTGGATACCATGCTGCGACCGGAAGATTTCGTCTACGACCTGCCGCCCGAGCGGATCGCCCAGCGGCCCAGCGAGCCACGGGACGCCTGCCGGCTCCTGCGTCTTGTTCGCGCGACGGGGGGGATCGAGCATCGCCAGTTCACCGACCTGCCCGAGCTGTTGCGGCCAGGGGATTTGCTGGTGCTCAACGATACGCGGGTGCTGCCGGCGAAGTTCCCGGCCCGTCGGCGGAGCGGGGCGCAGATGGAGGGGCTGTTCCTCCGCGAGCGGGAGGGGGGCGACTGGGCGGTGCTGCTGAAGAACGCCCGGCGGTGCCGGCCCGGCGAGCGGCTGGTGCTGGGCGACGGGCAGCACGAGCTGGAGCTGGTCGCCGACGAGGGCCAGGGCGAGTGGGTGGTTCGGCCCGTGCCGGCCTGCCCGGCGGAGGAATTGCTGGGGCGGATCGGCTCGACGCCGCTGCCGCCCTACATCCGCCGGCCCGGGCCCCTCAGCGACGAGCAGGACAGCCAGCGTTACCAGACCGTCTTCGCCCGCCGGCCCGGCTCAGTGGCCGCCCCGACGGCGGGGCTGCACTTCACCGATCGGCTGCTGGCCGCCCTGGCCGCCCGCGGCGTCGAGCGGACGGCCGTGACGCTCCACGTGGGCCTGGGCACCTTCCTGCCGGTCAAGGCGGACACCCTCCAGGGCCACAAGATGCACAGCGAGTGGTTCGACCTGCCCGCCTCGGCCGTCGAGGCGATCCGGCGGGCGCGCCAGCGGGGCGGGCGGGTGGTCGCCGTCGGCACCACGGCCGTGCGGGTGCTCGAGAGCGTCGCCGCCCGCGGGCCCCTGCAGCCCACCAGCGGCTGGACGAAGTTGTTCCTCTACCCGCCGGCACCCTTCGGCCTGACCGACGCGCTGATCACCAACTTCCACCTGCCCGCCAGCACGCTGCTGATGCTGGTGGCCGCCTTCTGCGACCCCGGCGGGACGCGGGGACGCGCGCTGATCCTCGACGCCTACCGCCAGGCCGTCGAGCAGCAGTACGCGTTCTTCAGCTACGGCGACGCGATGCTGATCGAGTAGGCTAGATGCCGCTGCCGTTCTCGTGCAGGCCGCACTCTTTTTTGCCGGCGGACTCCCAGGGCCATTTGCCCGAGCGGGGGTCCTCGTGGGGCATGACGGGGATGTGGCAGCGCTGGCAGCTGAGGACGGTGTACCGCTCGCCGTAGGGCGAGACGTAGTCGTACAGGGGGTTGGTGGGCACGTCGTGCTGGCGGATGTAGGCGTCGAGCCGTTCGAGCGACCAGTCGAGCAGGGGGTTGAGCTTGACGAGGCTGCGCCCGTTGGTGTCGCGCTCCCAGCTGGCCCGCGCGGCGTTGTCGCGGCGGTGGGTGGACTGGTCGGCCCGCAGGCCGGCGATCCAGACGTCCAGCGCGGGCAGCTTGCGCTGCAGCGGCTGGGTCTTGCGGACGCGGCAGCAGGCCTCGCGGTTGCGGTAGTGCTCGTACTGGCCCAGCCATTGGCGGAGAAGCTCGACCTCCTGCGGGTCGGGCTGGAGCACCTCGATCGTGAGGCTGTAGCGATCCTGGACGCGGCCGAGCAGCTCGTAGGTCTCGGGGAAGTCCAGCAGCGTGTCGATGAAGAACACGCCGAGGTCGAGGCCCAACCGGCAGGCCATGTCGATCATCACCAGGCCGGTCTTCTGCAGGCTGGTGCCGATGGCGGCCCGGCCGGCGAAGTTCTCCGCCGCCCAGGCCAGCAGTTGCTCGGCTGGCATCGCGTTGAGCGGCTCGATGTCCACGGATTCGAGGTTCATGGTCTTCCTGTTGTGGCTGAGGTTACTGGCGATTGCACCGCACGCGCTGGGCCTGGCTCAGCGAGATCGCGCCGGTGGGGCAGATGTTGAGGCAGTTGCCGCAGCGGATGCACTGGTCCGAGTCGATCCAGATGTAGGTCGCGTCCTGGGGCCGATCCTTCGGCACGGCCTGGCCGAGGGTGGCGGCGCCGTCGGCGTCGACCTCCAGCGTGGCGGCGCGGTGGATGCACTCGCGCGGCGAGACGCGGAGGCACCAGTCGCAGTGGATGCACTTGTCCTG
>JAWLCG010000352.1:0-5117 GCA_041687295.1 Phycisphaerae bacterium
GACGGCGGGCCAGGGCCCGCCCTACTATATCTTACCCCTCTGCGGTCTTTCTCTGTGTCCTCTGTGTCCTCTGTGGCCCATTTTTCCATTCGGACTTACGCCCGGTAGCGGCGGTAGTCGATGCGGAGCTTCTTGACCTTGTAGCCGATGATGCCGGCGGTGGAGCCGAGGTCGTCGGCGGTTCGGCTGATGTTGCCGTCGTTGCGCTTGAGGGCGTCGACGATGATGTCGCGCTCGTAGAGGTCGACGCGCTCCTGCAGGCTGCCGACGCCGACGGTGTCCGAGGCGTCGGAGGTCTGCAGCGACGGCGGCAGGTGGTGGCCGTGGATCACGGCATCGGTCGTCAGCAGCACGGCCCGCTCGATGCAGTTCTCCAGCTCGCGGACGTTGCCGGGCCAGTGGTAGATCACCATCATGTTGATCGCCGGCGTCGAGATCCGCCGCACGTCCTTGCCCATCAGCCGACTGTACTTCTCGACGAAGTGGTCGGCCAGCAGCAGGATGTCGTCCTTGCGGTCGCGCAGCGGCGGCAGGAAGATCGGGAAGACGTTGATGCGGTAGTAGAGGTCCTGGCGGAACTCGGCGTCCTCGACGGCCTGCTCGAGGTCGCGGTTGGTCGCGCAGACCACGCGGACGTTGGCCTTGACCATGCGGTTGGAGCCGACGCGCTGGAACTCCCGCTCCTGCAGCACGCGCAGCAGCTTGACCTGCGTGGCCGGCGAGAAGTCGCCGATCTCGTCGAGGAACAGCGTGCCGCCCTCGGCCTCCTCGATTCGGCCCTTGCGGGCCTGGACGGCGCCGGTGAAGGCCCCCTTCTCGTGGCCGAACAGCTCGCTCTCGAGCAGGTTCTCGCTGAGGGCGGCGCAGTTGACCTTGACGAAGGGCCCCTTGGCCCGGCGGCCGGAGTAGTGGATCGCGTGGGCGACCAGTTCCTTGCCTGTCCCCGATTCGCCACGGATCAGCACCGTCGTGTCGCTGACGGAGACCTGGTGGATCGCGCGGTACACCTCGCGCATCGCGTTGGAGTTTCCGATGATGTTCTCGGGGCGGAAGCGGTCCTCCAGCTCGTGGCGCAGGCGGAGGTTCTCCTGCTCGAGGGCCTCGCGCTCGGCGGCGGCGTGGCGGCGGGTGCGGACGTCGTTGGCGATCATGCTGGCCACGACGCTCAGGATGCGGACCTCCTCCTCCAGCGGCAGGTGGGGGTCGTAGATCCGATCGGCCGAGAGGGCGCCGATCGTCTCGTTGTCCAGGCTGATCGGCACGCAGATGAAGCTGATCTCCTCCTTCAGCGCGTCGCGGCGCTTGTGCACGCGGTCGAGAAAGAGCGGCTCCTGGCTGACCTTGGGCACGACGGCCGGCTTGCCCGTCTGCACCACCCGCCCGGTGATGCCCTCGCCGAGCTGGTAGCGGATGCTCTGCCGCTGGGCCTCGGAGAGGTTGTGGGCGACCTCGATCATCAGCTCCCGCTCGTCGGGGCTCAGCAGCACCACCGTGCCGCGCTGCATGCCGACCTCCTGGTCCAGCACGTCGAGCACCTCGGCGAGCACCTGCCGCTGCGAGGAGTTGGTGGCCAGGATCTGGCTGATCGCGAACAGGGCGCGGAGCTGGGCGTCGTGACGCTGCTCGGCCGCCACCAGGGCCTGCGGACTGGCCGGCTCGTTCCGCCCGGCTACCGTCTCGGGACTGATCTCCGCCATGGACGCTCCGCTCCTTCCTGCATCACGTTTCCGCTCTTTTCGCCGCCAAAGAGACAGCATTGTAACTTGCCCCGGGGTGGATGACAAATATGTTGCGATAACCCAAAGAGGGGATTCTTCCTACTTGCATGTAAGCCTAATGAAGAAACAAGCTTACAGAAATGAGCAATTTGTGGCACGCCGGATGCATAGGCCAGGGGGTGCGGGGCCGGCTCCACGGTGGAGCGGGCCCGAAGGTGTCTTCCGCGAGGCGGGTCGGCGATGGGCCCCAAAGACCCGCGGCGCCGAAGACGCCGAGCCAAGCCGGCCCGGACGCGATCGTCCGTGGCCCGGCCCTTGTGTTTGGCGGGATAAGGAGAACCGAAATGTCCGCGAAGATTCCTTTGTTGGCACTGCTGGTGGTGCTGGGGCTCAGCGTGCCGGCCGGGGCCCAGGAGGCCCCCGAACCCGGCCTGGCCGAGGTGGCCGAGACCCTCCAGGACAACATGAACATCCTCTGGACGTGCGTGGCGGCGTTCATGGTGTTCTTCATGCAGGCCGGCTTCGCCATGGTCGAGACCGGCTTCACCCGCGCGAAAAACGCGGTGAACATCCTCATGAAGAACGCCATGGACTTCTCGGTCGGCACGCTGGCGTTCTTCTTCGTGGGCTTCGGCCTGATGTTCGGCCTCAACGACAGCGGTTGGGTCGGCACCGACCTGTTCGCCCTTCGCGGGCAGGAGGGCGGCACGTGGATCTGGACCTTCCTGATCTTCCAGACCGTCTTCGCCGCCACCGCGGCCACTATCGTTTCGGGCGCCATGGCCGAGCGGACCAAGTTCGTCAGCTACCTGGTCTACAGCGTGTTCATCACGCTGCTGATCTACCCGATCTTCGGCTCGTGGGCCTGGGGCAACCTGCTGCTGGGCGACAACAAGGCCTGGCTGGCGGACCTGGGCTTCCTGGACTTCGCCGGCTCGACGGTGGTGCACTCGATCGGCGGCTGGCTGGCCCTGGCCGGGGCACTGGTCCTGGGCCCGCGGCTGGGCAAGTACGGTCCCGACGGCCGACCCCGCGCGATCATGGGCCATAGCCTGCCCCTGGCCGCCCTGGGCGTGTTCATCCTGTGGTTCGGCTGGTTCGGCTTCAACCCCGGCTCGACGACCGTTGCCGGCGGCGATATGGGCTACATCGCCGTGACGACCAACCTGGCGGCCGCCGCCGGCGCCGTCGTCAGCATGATTGTCGCCTGGATCATCTTCAAGAAGCCCGACGCCTCGATGACCCTCAACGGCGCCCTGGCGGGCCTGGTGGCCATCACGGCCGGCTGCGACGGCGTCTCGGCCATCGGCGCGGCGGTCATCGGCGGCATGGGCGGCGTGCTGGTGGTCCTCAGCGTCAGCTTCATCGACCGCGTGCTGAAGGTCGACGACCCGGTCGGCGCCGTCAGCGTCCACGGCGTCTGCGGCGCCTGGGGCACCCTGGCCGTCGGGCTGTTCAACACCGAGAGCGGCCTGTTCTACGGCGGCGGCCTGGGCCAGTTGGGCATCCAGGCCCTCGGCGTCGGGGCGGGCTTCCTCTGGGCCTTCGGCCTGGGCCTGGTGCTGTTCTACGTCATCAAGAAGACCATCGGCCTGCGGGTGTCGGCTGACGAAGAGCTCCGCGGCCTGGACGTCGGCGAGCACGGCATGGAGGCCTACAACGGCTTCCAGGTCTTCACCACTACCTAACGCGTTGGCTCTGATAAAGGAGTTCGCCATGAAGATGATCATCGCCTACATCCAGCCGGAAAAACTCAGCGACGTCAAGCAGGCCCTCTACGCGGCCGAGGTGTTCAAGCTGTCGGTCACGAACGCTCTAGGCTGTGGTCAGCAAAAGGGCTATACCGAAACGTACCGTGGTGTCGATATAGAGGTGAACCTGCTCAAGAAGGTCCGCCTGGAGATTGCCGTCAACGACGATTATGTCCAGCCCACGATCAACGCGATCGTCAAAGGCGCCCGCACGGGCAGCATCGGCGACGGCAAAATCCTGGTCATGCCCCTGGAACAGACCATCCGCATCCGCACCGGCGAGACCGGCGCGGTCGCGATCGGGTAATGCACAATCGGAGGGTCGGCGATCGTAGGCCGACCCCGAATGACCAACGCCGTAAAAAGGAGAGAACCATGAACAGGCATTGGTTGCTGACGGCCCTGCTGGCCGCTGTACTGGTCCTGCCGGCCGTCGCGGCCGCCCAGGTGGAGAACGGGACCGAGATCCTCGAGCCCAAGGACACCAGCCCCGGGCCCATCTTCGAGGACGGCATCGTGACCGCCGACAGGCCCCTGAGCTTCGGCATCGACTACACGCTGGTCACCGACTACGTGTGGCGCGGCGCCAACCTCAGCGAGTACGACGGCGAGGGCCGCGAGGACCTCAACCACCAGCTCAACGTCTGGGCCGCCTATGACACGGGCGATTTCGGCACCTTCGGCGGCCTGGTTTGGCTGCAGTGGTTCGCCGGCTGGGACCAGGCCGGTCCCGACCCTGACGGCAGCCACCTCCAGGAGGTCAACTACGTCCTGAACTGGAGCTATGACCTCAGCCGAATCAACGAGGCCCTGCCCGTCGTCTTCGAACTGGGCTGGATCGGCTACAACTTCCCCGAGTTCAGCGGCGACGCCCAGTTCACCCACGAGCTCTACGTCACCCTGGCCATGGATGACAGCAGCCTGTGGGGCACCGACCAGGCCGTCCTGAACCCCTACGTCAGCTACTACCACGACCTGGACGACTTCCAGGGCGGCTGGCTCGAGGTCGGCATCAGCCATGACTTCGCGCTGGCCGAGCTGGGCCTGGCCGATGTGCCGATCCTGGGCGAGATGACCCTCACCCCGGCCATCGTCCTGGGCGTCGACCACCGCTACTACGAGTCGACCACCAAGGCCGCCGCCATGGTCTTCGGCCTGGCCCTGAGCTATGACCTCGGCAGCGCCCTGGGGATGGACCCCGAGTGGGGCAGCCTGGCCATCACCAGCTTCATTAACTACAACCTCGGCCTGGCCGACTCCGCCCGCAACGTCTCCGACGGCGCCGGCGGCCAGCAGGGCCTGGTCGACGACACGCTCTACGGCGGCGTCAACCTCGCCTACGAGTGGTAAGCCCCAAAGCCTGACCACTCCAGCCTCCCCCCGCGGGGACGCGGCCAACCCGGCCGCGTCCCCGCCCTTTTTTCGCCCCCGCCCGCAAGCCCCCCCCCGCGCCGACGGCGCCACACCGCCCGGGTGAAATTGGCTTCGTTTCCCAAAGCCGCACTTCGCCCCAACCTACGGTTATACGAATGCTTGGACTCTGGCCGAATTGGCTTCGTTTCGTCAGAATCCGCCCCTGTCTGCGCCCCGTCCCAAGGGGTCAATTCTCTGAATTCTCCGATTGCATACAATATACAATTGGCTTGGC
>JAWLCG010000353.1:0-5078 GCA_041687295.1 Phycisphaerae bacterium
ATGGCCGACGCCAACCAGGCGTTCGCCCACTTCGCCTGGTAACCCAGACTCCCGCCGGCTCGCCTCTTTCCGGGGCGCGCCTGCCGCTTCTATACTGTAGCATTCGGCGGGTCCTGGACCCGTCGGCGGGTTCGGCCTCCGGGCCGGGCCCGGACAATCGGTGCAGGAGAATCGCCTCCCCAGGGTAGGGGGGGCGACCCCGGTGGGGCCGGCGGACTCTCGGGTCCGCCCAGCCGATGCCGGGGCTCAGACAAGGCCCCCAGCCGCTCTCAAGGCCTCGGGCCGCTTGAGATAGGACAACCGGGCCGGCTTGTGCCCCCCTTAAAGCCGGTGGCCCGTCGTCTTCGACGGCGGGGACTACGCCTACGACTGGACAAGGACTGTCTGGCTGCACGCCGCGGCCCCTCGGGGTCGAACGGTGCGCCGTAGAACAACGGGTAGGAGCCCATGCCGCGGTGCTGCGCGCCCCTGGCCTGGACCATTCGCCCCTGTGTCCGCGCCCGCCCGGAACTGGCGGGACTGAGGTTTCGTGGCTGCTGACCTGAGCAAAATCCGGAACATCGGCATCATGGCCCACATCGATGCCGGCAAGACCACCGTGACCGAGCGGGTGCTCTACTTCACGGGGAAGACCTACAAGATCGGCGAGGTCCACGAGGGCACCGCCGTCATGGACTACCTCGTGGAAGAGCAGCAGCGGGGGATCACTATCACCTCCGCCGCCACCACCTGCCCGTGGAAGGGCCTGACGGTCAACCTGATCGACACGCCCGGCCACGTGGACTTCACGATCGAGGTCGAGCGGAGCCTCCGCGTCCTGGACGGCGCGGTGGCCGTGTTCTGCTGCGTCGGCGGCGTCGAGGCCCAGAGCGAGACCGTCTGGCGCCAGGCCGTCCGCTACCGCGTGCCGCGGATGTGCTTCATCAATAAGATGGACCGCCTCGGCGCCGACTTCCCCACCGTTATCGCCGAGATCGCCGATCGGCTCGAAAGCAGCCCCGTCCCCATCCAGATTCCGATGGGCAGCGGGCCCGAGTTCGTCGGTCAGATCGACCTGATCGAGCAGAAGGCCTACACCTACAAGGCCCTCGACGTCGCCACCGAGATGCTGGCCGGCGAGATCCCCGACGCTTATGCCGACGAGGCCGCCCTCGCCCGCGAGGAGATGATCGAGCGGATCGCCGAGGTCGACGACGTCCTGATGGAGAAGTTCATCCAGGGCGAGGCGATCGAGGTGCCCGACATCAAGGCCGCCCTCCGCCGGGCCGTCTGTGCCAACAAGATCCAGCCCGTGCTGTGCGGCTCGGCCCTGAAGCACATGGGCGTCCGCCTGCTGCTGGACGCCGTGCTGGACTACCTGCCCAGCCCGCTGGACGTGCCGCCGGTGACCGGCCAGGAGTCGCTGGACAGCGACAAGCCCGTCCAACGGCCTGCCGACCCGGACGCGCCGTTCTGCGGCTTGGTGTTCAAGATCGTCTCGGACCCCCATGGCGACCTCTACTTCACGCGGATCTACAGCGGCACGCTGCCGGCCGGCACGCGGACGTACAACTCCTCCCGCGACCAGAAGGAGATTGTCTCGCGGATCTGGGAGATGTACGCCAAGCAGCGCATCCGGCGCGAGGAGGCCCGTGCGGGCGACATCGTGGCCCTGGTCGGCTGCAAGCACAGCCTGACGGGCGACACCCTGTGCGACCCGCGCAACCCGATCGTGCTGGAGAAGATGGAGTTCCCGCCCACGGTCATCAGCATGTCGATTGAGCCGCAGAGCTCAGCCGACAAGACCAAGCTGGGCGAGGCCCTGGTCGTCCTGGGCCGCGAGGACCCGACCTTCGACAGCCGATTCGACGAAGAGACCGGCCAGACGATCATCTCGGGCATGGGCGAGCTGCACCTGGAAATCATTCGCAACAAGCTCACGCGCGACCTCGGCGTCAACGTCCGGGTGGGCAAGCCGCGGGTGAGCTACCGCGAGACGATCCGCGGCTCGGCCCAGGCCGAGGGGCGCTTCGCCCGCCAGATGGGTGGCCGATCGCACTTTGCCGCCGTCACGCTCAAGGTCGAGCCCTTCGAGCCCAAGACCGGCGGGGAGACGACGGCGTTCGTCAACGCGATGAAGGCCGAGCTGCCCCGCGAGTTCCTCGCCGCCGTCGAGCGGGGCGCCCGCGACGCGGCCACCACCGGCGTGCTGGCCGGCTACCCGATGGTCAACGTCAAGGCCACGCTGCTGGGCGCCGAGATGCACCCGACGGATTCGAGCGACCTGGCCTTCGAGCAGTCGGCCGTCATGGCCCTGGAGCAGGCCATCCAGCAGGCAGACCCGGTGCTCATGGAACCGATCATGAGCGTGCGGATCGCCTGCCCGGACGAGTCGCTCGGGTCGGTCACCGGCGACCTGAACGCCCGGCGGGGCGAGATCGTGAACATGGCCGAGCGGCACGGCCTGCGCGTCGTGGACGCCAAGGTGCCCCTGGCCGAGCTGTTCGGATACACCACGACGCTGCGGAGCCTCTCGCAAGGCCGGGCCACCAGCACCATGGAGCCCAGCCACTACGCGATCGTTCCGGAGAACGTTTCGCAGGGCCTGCTGCGGTGGGTCTGACCGCCCTTGAGCGAAAAGCTGCGAAAATCTTTCGAGCAGAATTGACTTTGACCGCGAAATCAGTATGGTAGACGGACTCGGCAATTCGCCGCCTCGGGCAGCGTAATCTGCAGGGGCCCCAGGACGATTTTCCGGCGAAGTACAGATGGGCCTCGGATGAGCCCGGGCCGCATGGAGACCAGCGTCAATGGCAACGGTGCAGGACAAGATTCGGATCCGGATGGAAGCCTACGACCACCGCTCCCTGGATACCTCGGCCCGCGAGATCGTGGACCATGCCGAGCGGACCGGGGCGCGGGTACGCGGGCCTATCCCGCTGCCCACCCGCACGGAACGCTACACGGTGCTGCGGAGTCCGCACGTGGACAAGAAGAGCCGTGAGCAGTTCGAGATGCGGACGCACAAACGGATCATCGACATCTACGAGCCGACGGTGCGGACGATCGAGGCGCTCAACCGCCTGGTCGTGCCGGCCGGCGTGTTCGTGAAGATCAAGGCGTAGCTTCGGCTAATGCCACCATCCCCCTCCGGGGGAGCTCGCCAGGGCCAGTGGGGCTCGGGTGGGTCTGGTGAAGCGAGCTGGAAGGAAGACCAGGCATGAAACCAGCACTGCTGGGCAAGAAAATCGGCATGACGCAGGTCTACGACGCGGCCGGGACATTGCACCCGGTCACCGTCGTCCAGGCCGGCCCGTGCCACGTGACCCAGGTCAAGTCGGCCGAGGGTGACGGCTACGAGGCGGTCCAGATTGGCTACGAGCCGGTCAAGGCCCACCGCACGACCAAGCCGCTGATCGGCCACGCCGCCAAGGCGGGCGTCAAGCCGGTCAAGCACTACCGCGAGTTCCGCCTGGACGAGCCGGCCGACGTCGAGGTCGGCGCCGAGCTGACCGTCGCGAGCTTCGACGGGGTCGACTGGGTCGACGTGATCGCCACGACCAAGGGCAAGGGCTTCGCCGGCGTGATGAAGCGCCACAACTTCGGCGGCCAGCCCGCCACCCACGGCACCGAGCGCAAGCACCGCTCGCCCGGCTCGATCGGCTCGCACGGCACGGACCGCGGCCACGGCGGCAACATCAAGAAGGGCAAGCGCATGGCCGGCCACATGGGCATGGTCCGCTGCACGAGCCGTAACCACAAGCTGGTCTCGGTCGACGCCGAGAGCAACCTGCTGCTGATCAAGGGCTCGGTCCCCGGGCCCAACGGCGGGCTCGTCTTCATCCGCATCAGCAAGACCAAGAAGACCAAGAAGCAATAGCGACATCCGTCGTTATAAGGAACGGCGCCATGGTGGAAGTTCCCATTTACAACCCGGAAGGCCAGCAGGTCGACACCCTGCAGGTCGATGAGCAGCGCTTCGGCGGCGAGGTCAACACCCGCCTGCTGAAGCAGGCCGTGGTGGCCTACCACACCAACACGCACCAGGGCTCCGCCGCCACGCGGAACCGGTCGATGGTGGAGGGCTCCACCCGCAAGCTGTACCGTCAGAAAGGCACCGGCAACGCCCGTCGCGGCCCGATCCGCACGAACATCATGCGGGGCGGCGGCGTGGCCCACGGCAAGCGGCCCCACCGGGTCCGCCACAGCCTCAACCGCAAGATGCGGCGGGCGGCCCTGGACTCGGCCTTCCTGGCCAAGATGCTGGGCGCCCAGTTCAAGGTGGTCGACGGGCTCAGCCTCGAGACCCCCAAGACCAAGGTCTTCGCCCAGATGCTCAAGAACCTCAACATCAACCGCAGCTGCCTGTTCGGCCTGGCCGATCGCGATGAGGTCCTCTACCGCAGCGCCCGCAACGTCGCCAACGTTACGGTTCGCCCGCTGGCAGACCTCAACGCCTTCGAAGTCGCCTCCCGCCAGACGCTGCTGCTGACCCGCGGCGCGATGGACGCGCTGCTGCAGGGGCGCTAACCATGAAGATCCACGACGTCGTCGTTCGGCCGCTGATCACCGAGAAGAGCACGCATCAGAGCCAGGCGCTCAATGCCTACGCCTTCGAAGTGCATCCCAAGGCCGGCAAGATTGAGATCAAGCAGGCCATCCAGCAGCTCTACAGTGTGCGGGTCCTGGACGTGCGGACCAGCCACCGCCAGGGAAAGCCCCGGCGCATGGGCCGAACGATGGGCACGACCAAGGCCTGGAAGAAGGCCGTCGTCGTCCTGCACGATCAGGACCACATTGACCTGTTCTAGCCGCTGACGCCGGCCCCAACGCCGCGAGGACACGAACATGGCTGTCAAGGTATACAAGAAAACCTCCGCCGGGCGACGCTTCAGCAGCGTCAACACCCGCGAGGACGTCACCAAGAAGACGCCCGAGAAGTCGCTGCTGGTCAAGCTCAACAAGACCGGCGGGCGCAACCACTCGGGCAAGACCACCGTCCGCTTCCGCGGCGGCGGCCACAAGCGCAAGTACCGCCTGATCGACTTCAAGCGCGACAAGGACGGGGTGGTCGGCACGGTCGCCGCCATCGAGTACGA
>JAWLCG010000354.1:0-5078 GCA_041687295.1 Phycisphaerae bacterium
TCGGCGCCGTCCTTGGCCGGCGTCGTCGTGCCGGGGCTGTAGGCGTAGGTCTCGAACGAGCGGATCAGCCGTTCGCACCGCGGGTCGACCGCCAGCCGCGCCGGCCCTTCGGCCGGGGCCAGGTGGGCCCGCACCAGCTCAAGCCCCTCGCCGAGGCGGCTGGAGCGGTACGTGCACGGAATACCGGCAGCCGCAAGCAATTCCGTGCACGCCTGCCCGCTGGACAGCTCCCGCGCCGCCCCGGCCGGGTCCACATACGTCGCCCGCACCGCCCCGAACGCCCGCCGCCGCTCCAGGCCGTGCAGTTCAGCCACGTGCGCGTCGATCGCCCGCCGCTGGGCCACGTACTCGTCCAGCACCCGCACCTCGCCGCCCGGGCTCACCTGCACCCACAGGCACACGAAGGGGTTGGCGTAGCCGAAGTCGATCGCCCGGTACACCGGCCAATCCCGCTCGTACGGCACGGGCCGAACGTGCAGGCCGCGACTGAACTCCTCGAACACCAGCCCCTCCGCCCGAGGCCGGCGGCAGAGCATCTCCGACTCCCACGCCGCCCGGCTCACCCGCGCGCGGATCCGCAGCGCGTCCTCGATGCGGAAGAACCCCTCCGCCTGCCGCGCCCGCCCGCCGCAATCGCTCGCCAGGGCGCATCGGCTGCAACTGCGGTCAGGCCCGCACCGCTCGATCACCTCCCACAGACACCACCGCACCAGGTGAAACCCCGGCGGCGACGGCCCCTCCAAAACGCCCTGTACATCTGAAGGCGCAGAAACGGGCGCACGGGCCGGACCAGAGCTAGAGGGCGAAATAGCGTGTGCATCCTCCTGAGCCCGCTGCGTGACGGTGACCAGCTCGTCCATCAGGCCGCCGCTTCGGTGGAGCGTGCTGAAGACCTCCATCGCGCCGGCCGCCCTGTGCGTGGACTGCGTGACGAACTGCGCCGCCCGCCAGACCTCGCGGTCGAACAGGTCCACCTCATCGCAGCGCAGCTTCTGCACCCGCAGGCCCCGGACGGCCCGCTGGCTCTGGGCGATCGTCCGGACGCGAGCCTGGCCGAGCTGCAGGGACTCGCGAACCCAGTGGGGCTTCAACAGCCCTTCGTGCGGCGCTAAAAGCCGCCGAAGGGCCTCGGCCAGGCGGTCGGACTGCTCGAAGCTGCCGCCCAGCACCGCCGCTTCCAGCGGGGCCTTGAATAGCGCGTCCAGCAGGCACGCCATGGCCGCCAGCGTCGTCTTGCCCCCGCCGCGGTTGGCCCAGACCAGCAGGTCGCGCTGGCCCAGGAAGCTGTGAACCAGGTAGTCGAACGGCGCGTCGTGGTCCGGGCACAGCGCCCGCCGAGGCACGTTGAGCTCGCAGACGGCGCGAATCCACCGGTGCAGCCTCTCCGGCGTCCCAGGCCGGGCGCGGACGATCCGCTCGGCCAGGCCGCGGGGGATAGAGCTATGAGTTACGTTCCCGCCCATGGCGCCACCTCCTTCGGCGGGGCCGTCAGGTCCGACGTGTTATGTGCGAGGAAGTCGATCAGCGCGTTCACCCGCTCCTCCAGGCGCGACGGCTCGGGGGGCGGGTCCTTGTCGGCCTTGGCCTTGCGCGGCGGCTCGGCCGGCTGGCGGTGGAGCGTCAGCAGGTCCATGGCCGCCTTGCGCGCGACGTCGTTGGTCTCCTGGCTCATGGCCGAGAGGCGGTCGATGGCGGTCGCCCCGGCCCGGGCGAGGTGCAGCTCGCTCTGCCAGCGGCACAGCACCTGCAGGGCGTTCAGCCGGCTGAGGAACGACTCGGACTGCTGGAGGTTGAGGATGCTGTCGGCCCGAAGCTGCAGTTCGTCCTGGATCTGCGTTACGGACTTGTCGTCCTGCATCAGGGCGTACAACAGCCGATCGGATTTCTGCTTGATCCAATCGGGGATCGGCTCGGGCTTGGGCGGGGTCTTGGCATCGGGCTGCGTGTCCATGGGGGTCTCCTTGGGCGAGGTCTGAAGGATCATTGGCCGAACGGCTCATCGGTGGGAATTGGGGCATTGGCACCTAACGCCGCCCGAACGAGGTTGTTCAAGGCCGCCGACCGGCTGCCGGGGTGGCGCCGTGAGTGGCCAAAGCGTCGCAGCGCCAGCCGAAGGGCGGCCAACTGCTCGCCGGTCAGGTGGAAGACGATCGGGCGAAGGTCGAGGATGTCTTCGGGTGTGTCGGACATGGGGGGCTCCGTGTGGGTAATTGGTTGATTGGGTAATTGGTTAATTGGTTAAGGCGTCACTGCGTCACTGCGTTGATGCGTTCATGCACAGGGCGGTGTAGCGCTGTGGGACCGCGGGGCGGTCGTTGTTCGAACCTCAACAGGCTCTGTGTCTGTTCTCTGTGTCCTCTGTGTCCTCTGTGGCCCATCTCCCGTCTTCGCTGCCGGGCCTCGCGGGCGCTTGAGGAGAGCCTTCGGGGGCCTGGTTGGGCGGGTATGGCCCGCGTGGGTGGCGCCAGGCGCCATCGTCGGCGGGCGATGCCCGCCCTACGGCAGAGCCCATCTTCGGTCTTCTGCCCGCCCTACGGGGGCGGCGTGTGGAAGTAGACGTATTGGGCGACGGCCTTGCGGCAGAGGGCCGGCAGTGGGTCGGGGTGGTTGGGCTTCAGGGCGGGGCCCAGGGCAGTGCGGGCGAAGCGGTCGAGCTCGCGCTGGAGGAACTGCCGGGCCGAGGGGTTCGGCGGGGCGGTGAGCCAGTGGCGGACCGGCTCGACGGCCGTCAGCTCGGCGGGACCCAGGCCCACGACCTCGGCGGCTGACAGCAGCCGGGCGGCGGGCTCGGCGGGGGGCAGGTCGAGCCGCTGCAGGCCGGCGCGTTCGAACAGCGGGTGCAGGGCGCCCATGGCGGCGAGGGCCTCGACGACGGGCTTCTCCGCGGTCTCGACGGCGTGGCGCACCAGTCGCACGGCCAGGCCCAGGCCGCGGTAGATGGGGTGGACGATGACCCGGCTGATGCACTCGACCTCGTCGTTGAGGCGCCGGCGGGCGGCGGCGCGGTCGGGTCCTGCGTATCGGCCATGGAAGGCGCGGTTGCGCCCTCGGACATAGGGCACCGGCGGGCTGACGACGCAGACGGCCGCCAGGCGCGGGGCGCCCCAGGAGCGCAGGGCCGGCGGGGCGTCGATGGCCCAGACGCGCAGGTGCGCCGCCGGCGGCCCGGCCAGGTAGTGCCAGCCCGACAGCGTCGCGTAGTCGCCGATGCGACCCGGGCGGATGAGCCAGTCGGCCGGCTCGGGAACGGTAGGGGTTAGCGCGTGAACAGGGCGGATGAGCCGCCCCGGGGCTCCGAGCGGTTTTTCGACGATGGCGTCGGGCGCCAGCGCGTCGAGCAGCCAGTCGCAGGGCGTGGCCAGCAGCAGGGCGATGCCGCTTCGGCTGACCCATCGGCGGACCTGGCGGGCCAGGGCCCAGGCGGTGGGGCGGTCGAGCGTGCTGGCGAACTCATCGGCGACGACCAGGGCCGAGCCCGCCCGCTTGGCCCGGTGCAGGGCGCGGGCGAGGGCGAGGCGGTAGCTCTGTCCGCCCGAGAGGTGTCGGGCGGGCGTGAGCAGGGCGGCCGGCTCGGCCAGGCCACAGCGGCTCAGCGTCGCCAGGCGGTCGGCGAGGCGCCCGCCGAGGCAGTTGACGGCCAGTCGCCCCGAGTTGGCCAGGCCGGCCACGTCCAGCGGCACGGCCCCGGGCAGTCGGCAGGCGGACCGCAGCAGGACGCTCTTGCCCGCCCCGCTGGGCCCGACGACGGCGAGCAGTTCGCCCGGGTGGATCTCGAGGGGGAACTCGTCGTAGAGCACCTCGCTCCGCCCGGAGAGGCCGAAGTGGCTGGCCAGGGCCGTCGCCGCCCGCCCGGCCGGCAGGGGCTGGTCGATCCGCGCGTTGACGCGCCACGCCCAATGTGTCATAACCGGTGTCATAGTCAGGACCCCTTTCATGTTGCTATTCCAGAAACGTTTCTACGCCGCCATCGCGGCCGGCACGAAGACGACCACGGTTCGCCGCTGGCGGCGGCGGCAGGTGCGTCCGGGCAGCGTCCACACGGTGCCCTGGCTGGGGCGGCTGGCGATCGAGTCGGTCGAGCCGGTCGAGCTGGCCGACCTGTCGGCTGAGGACGCCGCCGCCGACGGGTTTGAGAGTTTGTCCGCGTTGCGGGCCGTCCTGGCCGAGCTGTACGCCCCCGACGCGCCGGGGCGGTGGTACCGCGTGCGGTTTCGGTACCTGGGCCCGCGGGCGGAGGGGTGAGCGGCTGCACACCCTACCACTGGGCTGGTGCCGGGCCTCGCTGCGCTCGACCCGGCCCACGCGCTCGACCCGGCCTACGGGTTGGCGGGCGTTCATTCCTCAACCTCCTGGCCGGCGAGTCGGCGGAGGTAGGTGGTGCCGCTGACGTCGGCGGGGTCGTGCTGGGGCCTGGGCTGGCGGAGGCTCACGCCGTCGGCGAGCAGCAGGTGTCGGCGGACGTCGTGGACGCTCATCTCCAGGGCGTCGGCGGTCTGGCGGACGCTCAGGCCGGCCAGGCGGTGCAGGCGGACGATCTGCCGCTGGGGGTAGGGCAGGTACCGCAGGCTCCACAGGGCCCGGGTGAAGGCGGGGCTGGTGACGCGCCGACAGAGCCGATCGAGCCGCCAGCGGACGGCCCGGACCGTTCGGCCCGTCAGCCCGGCCAGGGCGGTCGGGCGGACCCCCTCGGCCAGGGCGGTCCGCAGGAACTGCCGGTCGTCCCGATCCAGCCAGGCGGCCCGCAGCAGGATCGCCTCGCGGCGGGCACACCAGTAGCGCCAGGGTCGGCCTCGGCGGGCCGGGCGGTGTTTCCTGAGCTTCATCTTGACAACCTCCCCTCTATGTTAGATGATCTCAATACTATCGGTCGTCCATCTCGTCGTTGAGCCGCAGGGCCTCGTCGACCAGCCAGGCCGGCGCCGACTGCAGGGCGAACGCCAGCCGGCGGCGCAGGGCGGGCGGCAGGCGGCAACGGCCTGATATGCTGTCGTTTACGATCAAGAAGAGCCGATGGGCCCGCCGGGCGGCCTCGGCCTCGGCGTCGCGCCGGGCGGCGGGCTCGTGCGGGTGGGCGGGCT
>JAWLCG010000355.1:0-5076 GCA_041687295.1 Phycisphaerae bacterium
CACGGCACCCGGACGCTCTTTTCTTTCTCTGTAACTATGAACGCCTCTGTGTTTTGTCTCTGTGTCCTCTGTGCCTCTGTGGCCAGTCTTTCTCTTTCGCTGCCGGGGCTCGCTGCGATCGAAGAGGGCCTACGGGCCGTCAGGGGCGACTGACGAGGTAGATGGCGGTGTCGGCGTTGAGGTTGGGGTCCTCGGTGACCTCGGTGGCGGTGGTGGTGTCCAGGGCGATGCATCGGTGGATGGTGATGTTGGCCTCGGCGCAGTAGCTCTCGAAGTCTTTGAGGCTGAGGAAGTGGATGTTCGGCGAGCGGTACCACTTGAAGGGCAGGCCCTCGGTGACGGGGGCGATGCCCTGCTCGCAGAGCTGGCGGCGGGCCGAGCGGTGGGCGAAGTTGGGGAAGCTGACCATGCCCATGCGTCCCACGCGGAGCATCTCGAGCAGGACCTTGTCGGGCTGGCGGACGGTCTGGAGGGTCTGGCTGAGCAGGACGAAGTCGAACTGCCGGTCGCCGAAGCCGCCCAGGCCCGTGTCGAGGTCGAACTGGACGACGTCGAGGCCGCGGCGGACGGCCGCCAGCAGGGCGGTGGTGTTCAGCTCGACGCCGAGCAGGTCCTGGTGGCCGCGGGCGCGGAGGCGGGCGAGCAGTTCGCCGTTGCCGCAGCCGAGGTCGAGCACGCGGCCGCGAGTGGGCACGAGCTGCTCGATGAGCTCCAGGTCCAGCCGCGGGCCGTGGTAGATGCTGCGGACGTCGGGCTGGACGTCCCAGCTCTCGCCGTTGGGTTCGGGTTCGGCCTGGCCGCCGTTGGCCGAGCGGGCGAGGAAGGCCTCGATCAGCGGGCCGTAGACGGGCAGTTCGTCGGATAGCAGGAAGGCGTCATGTCCGCACTCGCTCTGGACGTTGCAGTAGGTGGCGGGCCGATCGGCGGCCAGCAGGGCGTCGACGATCTCGCGGCTCTGTCGCGGCGGGAAGAGCCAGTCGCTGGAGAAGCTCAGGATGAGCCATCGGCAGGTGCTCTGGCCCAGGGCGGCGGGCAGGCTGCCGTGGTCGCGGGCGAGGTTGAAGTGGTCCATCGCCCGGCTGATGGCGAGGTAGCTGTTGGCGTCGAAGCGTTCGACGAAGCGTCCGCCCTGGTAGGCGAGGTAGCTGCCGACGCCGTATTCCTTTTCGTAGGGGTAGTCGACGTCGCGGGGCCGTTCGCGGTCGGCGTCGAACTTGCTGGCCATGCTCTGGGTGGACAGGTAGGTGATATGGCCGATCATCCGGGCGATGGCCAGGCCGTCGGCGGGTGTGGGTCCGCCGTCGTAGTACTGGCCGTTGCGGTAGTTGGGGTCGCGGAGGATGGCGTTTCGGCCCACGATATCGAAGGCCAGCGCCTGGGCGCCGAGGCGGTGGGTGGTGGCGATGGGGATGGCGGCGCGGATCCGGTCGGGGTAGCGCAGGGCCCAGTCGAGCACCTGCATGCCGCCCATCGAGCCGCCGACGACGGCGAGCAGGCGGTCGATGCCGAGGTGGTCGACGAGGCGGCGCTGGACCTCGACCATGTCGCCGATGGTGATCCGCGGGAAGTCGCCGCCGTAGGGTTTTCCGGTGGCCGGGTTGATGCTGTTGGGCCCGGTCGTGCCGCGACAGCCCCCCAGCACGTTGGCGCAGATCACGAAGTAGCGGCCCGTGTCGATGGCCTTGCCGGGCCCGACGACGACGTCCCACCAGCCCTCGACGTCGTCGGCGTCATGGCTGGCCACGTGCGAGTCGCCGCTGAGGGCGTGGCAGATGAGGATCGCGTTGTCGCGGGCCGGGCTGAGGGTGCCGTAGGTCTCGTAGCAGACGGTCACTTCCGCCAGCGAGCCGCCGAGCTCCAGGGCCAAGGGCCCCTCCAGCGTCGCGCACCGCGCGTGCGGCAGGGCCGAGCTGCGGCGGATGCTGTCACTGGATGCGAAGAGGTTGTCCATGGGAAAGAGGAACCATCAGTTGGTCATGGGTAACGGGTCGAGCAGTCACTGCGTCACCGCGTCGCCGCGTCACTGCGTCACTGCGTAGGCGGTCCGTCTCGTACGGCCCGGCACGCAGCGACGCATTGACGCAGTGACGCGTTGACCACCGCCATCGTACCCGATGGCGGGGCTGGCCGCTACGCCTTGAGCGCCTGATCGAGGTCGGCCTTGATATCCTCGAGGTCTTCGAGGCCCACGCAGAGGCGGATGAAGTCGGGCGTGACGCCGGCGGCGGCCTGCTCGTCCTCGCTGAGCTGCTGGTGGGTGGTGCTGGCCGGGTGGATGACCAGGGTCTTGGCGTCGCCGATGTTGGCCAGGTGGCTGGCGAGCTGGACGGCGTTGATGAACTTCTTGCCCGCCTCCAGACCACCCTTGATGCCGAAGCCAATGATCGCGCCGGCCCCGTCGCCGAAGTAGCGCTGGGCCCGGGCGTGGTGCTCGCTGGACTTCAGGCCGGGGTAGTTCACCCACGCGACGCGGGGGTGGTTGCTGAGCCACTCGGCCAGGGCCTCGGCGTTGGCGCAGTGCTGGCGCATCCGCAGGGTCAGCGTCTCCAGGCCCAGCAGGAACAAAAAGGCCGCGAAGGGGCTCATGCACGCCCCGGTGTCGCGCAGGATGTGCGTGCGGGCGCGGATGATGTAGGCG
Organism: Phycisphaerae bacterium; assembly: GCA_041687295.1. Taxonomy (GTDB): domain Bacteria; phylum Planctomycetota; class Phycisphaerae; order SM23-33; family FEN-1343; genus JAWLCG01. The sequence continues at coordinate 2,639 of JAWLCG010000355.1, forward strand.
ATGTTGCCGATGGGCGCCAGGGCCTCGGCCAGGACCACGCCGTGGTAGCTCGGGTCGGGCTGGCAGAACTCGGGCCACTTCTCGGGGTTGTCGGCCCAGCGGAAGTTGCCGCTGTCGACCAGGGCCCCGCCGACGTGCACGCCATGGCCGCCGATGTACTTGGTGGTGGAGTAGACGACGAGGTCGGCCCCGTGCTCGATGGGGCGAAACAGCGCCGGCGTCATCACCGTGTTGTCGACGATCAGCGGCAGGCCGTGGCTGTGGGCCTGCTCGGCGATCTCGGCGAATTTGGGGACGTCGAGCTTGGGGTTGCCCTGGCTCTCGATGTAGACGGCCCGGGTGTTCTCATCGACGAGCCCGGCGATTGTCTCGGGCTGCGTGGAGTCGAAGAAGCGCACCTCGATGCCCAGGCGGCGGAGGGTCTGGGTGAACAGCGTCACCGTGCCGCCGTAGAGGCTCGTCGAGCTGATGAAGTTCTGCCCGCTCTGGGTGATGTTGGTGATGGCGGCGGTGATGGCGGCCTGGCCCGACGCAAAGGCCAGCGCCCCGACCCCGCCGTCGAGGGCGGCCAGGCGCTTCTCGAGCACGTCGTTGGTGGGGTTCATCAGGCGGGAGTAGATGTTGCCGAACTCCTTCAGCGCGAACAGGTCGGCAGCGTGCTCGGTGCTGGTGAAGTTGTAGGCGGCCGTCGCGTAGATAGGGACGGCGCGGGCGTGGGTCGTCGGGTCGTCGCTCTGACCGGCGTGGAGGCACAGGGTGGCCAGGCCCTTCTTGCGAGTCTCGCTCATGGCGGGTTCCTTTCGAGGTTCCGGGGCGTGCCGCCTGGGGCGCGCACGCAAAACAGTGTCCGGTCATCGAGAGGGGTACAACGGCCTCCCGGAAACGCCGGGCCTACTCAGGCGCCCAGCGTCCGGCGCTCGCCCCGGATCGTCGGATCCGGCAGCTCGCGGGCCGTACGCAAGAAGGAATTACCCGTTGCCGGGTCGCATCGTTCCCTTGCGGGCTGGCTTTGGCACCTTGTTCGGCGGAACAGGTTGCCGTGCGGTCACGGGGCCAGTACCCTCACGCACTCTCGATGACACACGGCCTAATAGTAGCCCTTGCCAGGATGTTGTCAAGCCGAAATCCCGCCGGAATCCTGCCGGCCCCTGGGGGCCGGGGAGGAGTTTTGCCCCATTGACAGCCGGGCGGGGCGCGGTAGCATCGCAGCTGGCCGCTGGCGGGGAGTGTTCTTCCTGTCCGGTTGGCCATCTGAAAGGAGACAGGTATGGTCAGGGTTTTCCTGCCGTGCGCGGGGAAGGTCTGTCTGCTGGTGGTGCTCTGCGCCGCCTCGGCGGCCTGGGCGAATGAGCTGGGCTGGGGCTACAACGGCTGGTACGGGGCGAGTCTGGACGTCTACGAGGAGATATCCGGCGGCTCCTACGTGGAGTACGAGCCCGACAACTCGGCGAGCCGCCTGGAGTACCAGTACCCCCGCTCGGCGGGGCAGAACGCCTCGGCCTACGCCGACCCCGCGGGCTTCCGCTGCGGGGCCTACGGCGTGGTCGACATCGGCACGCCCACGGGCAGCGGGGGCATGGTCGGGGGCCTGCCGGTCGGCGTGATGCCCTGGAGCCAGGACCGCCGGCTGGTCGACGTGGACGTCTCGGTCGTCGACCGCGTTGTCGTCGGGGCCGGCAGCAGCGGCCTGGGCGCGGGCGACCCGGTGACCCTGCGGGTCCGCCTGCGCGTCGATGGCCACGTCACCAGCGGGGCCACCGGCGCCAACGACGCCAGCGCCACCGGTGATATCTGGGGCGGCCTGCGGATCGTCGACCCGACGGTCGGCGAGTGGACGGGCGGCGAGGAGGGCTTCATAGTCGAGCGCGCGGTGGACTTCGGCTTCTGGGCCGAGGTGGAACGCTACTACTGCGAGCCCAACTGGTACGACGCCAATGGCTGTACCTGGTACGAGTTCGACGGCGGCTGGCAGCTGTCGACCAACCTCGACCCCGACGGCATTCGCCGGGACCTCTACCAGTACGTCGAGGACGACGACCTGGTGACCCCCGTCGCCCTGCCGCCGGGCATCGAGACCGTCGCCAACACCACCTTCACCAGCCCGCTGGACAGCGGCTGGCTGGAGGCGGACTTCCGCACGTACGTCGGGGCCGAGTTGGAGATCGAGTACGACCTGTCGATCTTCCTGCAGAACTGGACGCTGGCGAGCTATCTCGAAGCCGATTTCCTGGATACCTTCGAGCTGAGCTTCGAGACCGTCACGCCGGGCGTGGCGGTTTCGCACATCGTTCCCGAGCCGGCGACGCTGGCCCTGCTGGCCCTGGCCCTTCGGGTGCCGTGGCTACGGCGTTCGTAGCCACGTCTTGAGGCGCCGGCTCGTCAGTCGCACCAACCAATGGAGACTCAAGCCGCCGCACTCCAAAAGCGCGGTCCTCGTG
>JAWLCG010000356.1:0-5029 GCA_041687295.1 Phycisphaerae bacterium
CCCTCGCGCCCCATCCGCACACCCGCCGCCCGGTGCTCGTTGCCGCCTGCTGACGTGACCAATTGAGCAACAGGCCCGGCATTCCGTGGGCTTGGGCCGGCGGGTCGCGCTGGGGCAATCGACAGGCGGGCTAGGCCTTGGCGGCGGCCTGGCAGGCGGTGATAGCGGCGACCTGTACGATGTCGCTGACGCTGCAGCCACGGGACAGGTCGTTGACCGGCTTGGCCAGGCCCTGCAGCAGCGGGCCCAGGGCCGTCGCCTTGCCGAGGCGCTCGACGAGCTTGTAGGCGATGTTGCCGCAGGAGAGGTCCGGGAAGACCAGCGTGTTGGCGTGCCCGGCGACGGAGGAGTCCTTGACCTTCCGCTCGGCGATGGAGGGGATGACGGCGGCGTCGAGCTGCAGTTCGCCGTCGACCTTGAGCTCGGGGGCCCGCTGGCGGACCTCGGCGGTGGCGGCGATGACCTTCTCGACGGCCGGGCTGGTGGCCGAGCCCTTGGTCGAGAAGCTCAGCATGGCCACGCGGGGCTCGACGTCGAGCAGGGCGCGGCAGGAGTCGGCGGCGGCGATGGCGATGTCGGCCAGCTGCGAGGCGGTCGGCTCGGGCACGACGCCGGTGTCGGCGAAGATGATCGCGCCGTTGACGCCGATGTCCTTGACGATGGTGTCCATCAGGCTGCAGGAGCTGACGGTCTTGTTGCCCTTCTTGGTGCCGATGCCGTAGATGGCTGCGCGGACGGTGACGGCCGTCGGGCTGGCCGAGCCGGCCACCATGCCGTCGGCGTGGCCATGGTTGACCATGAGGGCGGCGAAGTAGCTGGGGTGCTCGTCGAGCAGGTCGGCGGCGGCCTGGGCGGTCATGCCGCGGTGCTTGCGCCGCTCGAGGAGCGTCTCGATGTACTGCTCGCGCCGCGCGTCGCTGCGGTAGTCGACCAGCTCGACGCCCTCGAGGCTGACGCCAAGGCTCTTGGCACTGGCCCCGATGGCGGCGGGGTCGCCCAGCAGCGTGAGCCGCCCGAGCTTCTGGGCCATGAACTCGCTGGCCGCTCGCACGACCCGCTCGTCCTCGGCCTCGGGCAGGACGATATGGGCCCCGATACGCCGGGCCCGGTCCAGAATACTCTCTACGACATTTTTCCCCATCGCATTGCCTTCACACAAGGGAACCATTAGGATGCCCAGACCCAAACCGGGCACCATACTTTGGATGCGCGGTCTTTGCAATGGGTATTCCCGGCCGGGCGCGGTCTTACGCATTCTTCGCGCGGTCGGGGCCCGCTGACCAGCCCCCGGAGCCACGAACGCATGAACCACCACCGCTGGCATCTGCTGGAGAAACTCCAGGTGTACGTGGCGATCGTTGTGGGCCTGCTTGCCAGCTACTTCCTCGCCTGGCCGGTGCTGCGCCCGACGGGGCCCAACAACGTGCTGGTCTTCCTGGCGACCGGGTCAGCCGGCGGGCTTGTGCTGCTGGCGGTGTGGGCCTGGCTACTGGCGGCCCTGTGCGCGATGCTGACGCCGTCGGCCCGGCCCGAGGGGGCGGTGCTGGCCACGCTGGTCGGCCTGGGCGGGCTGAGCCTGCAGAGCGACTCGCTTGGGCCGCTGCTGATGCTCCACAAGCACGACCTGGGCGCCCTGCTGAGCCCGATGGCGCTGGAGCTGATCGTGATGGTGCCGCTCCTGGCCGGGGTGGTCCTGGTGGTGCTGGCCGTGCGGCAGGGGCTGCGCCGCGTGGTGCCCGGGTGGGTCCGCCCGCCGGTCGACGTGCTCCGCGGGCCCGCGCCCGTCCAGGCCAAGCCCCAGCCGCGGCTGGACCTGGCCCTGGCCGAGCTCTACCGCAACCGCGCCGCCTGGCCTGCCCTGCGCAAGAGCGTGCTCGACGGCCTGCTGGTGGCGGGGGCGGCCTTCGTCATCACGCTGGGGGTGGCCTACCTGCTGGTGCCCATGGTGCTGTTCAACCCCGAGCGGGGGCAGATCCTCTTCGGCCTGGCGGTGGCGTTCTTCCTGGGCGGCCTGGCGGGCAACTGGCTGTTTCCGACGGGCATTACCGCCCCATCCTGGTTGGCGCCGATCGTGCTGGGGGCGTTCTACTTCATCCGCAACGCCGGCCTGCCCTCGGGCGAGCTGGCCTGGACGCAGGTTCAGCCGCCGGCGGTGGCGCTGGCCCTGGACTGGCTGGTCGCCGGCTGCGGCGGGGCCATCGGCGGCTGCTGGCTGGCCGAACGCCTCCGCGACCTCCAGTACCTGCCCAAGCCCCAACCCCAACCCATGCCCGAATAGCCCCCCCGGACCGCTGCGGGGTCTCCGACGAAACGAACCCAATTCAGTGTCGCGTAACCCTCTTCGCAGTCCAAGGTTGCCTGGAATTCCGGCGGCGCGAAACGAACCCAATTCCCGCCCGGGTCTGGGTGCCACGGCTGCGCTGTGTGCAGCCGTGCGATTGGCGCAATGCCGTCCGGCACGGCTGCAACCGGCGCAGCCGTGGCACCCGTCAGGCGGGGCGGATGGGCAGGGGGCGGTCCTGACGAAACGAACCCAATTCGGTTTGAGGGCAACCTCTACTGACGAGAAGGGTTAGGTTCGACTTCCGGGCTGTGGAACGAACCCAATTCAGCGGGGCTGCCGGGCGGGGGGGCGGTAGGCGCACATGGGCTCGGCCGCCAGCATGTCGCCGGTGGCGGCGTAGGCCCGGGCGCGACAGCCGCCGCAGCGGTCGCGGAAGTCGCATCGGCCACAGGTGCCCTTGAGTTGCTCGTAATCTCGTAGCGAGCGAAAGGTTGCGCTATCGCGCCAGATAGCTGAAAGAGGCTCGCGGCGGATGTCGCCGGCCTCGACGGGCAGGTAGCCGCAGGGGAAGACCTTCCCGCGACAGCTGACGAAGGCCACGCCGATCCCGCCGAGGCAGCCCCGCGTGGCCGAGTGTAGCGGCGAGGCTGGCCGGGCGGGCTCCGCCGGCTCGTCGTCCCGCATCGCCCGCACGCGGAAGTAGTGGGGGGCGCAGGTCGCCTTCAGGGCCAGGCGGCTGTCGGCCTCGCGGTCGATGATCCACTCCAGCACCCGCTCGTACTGGGCCGGCGTGAGGCGCTGGGCCTCGTCCATCGCCGCCCCGCAACCCACGGGCACCAGCAGGAACAGGTGCAGGGCCACCGCCCCGACCCGCCGGGCCAGTGAGTGCAACTCGTTAAGGCGCTCAAGGTTGTGCCGGGAGATCGACGCGTTGATCTGCACCTCCACCCCGGCCGCCCGCAGGTGGGCGATGCCGTCCAGGGCGGCCCCGAAGCAGCCCGGCTGGCCGCGGAAGGCGTCGTGGGTGGTGGCGTCGGGCCCGTCGAGGCTCACGCTGACCCGGCGGATGGCCGCCTCGGCGATCCGCCCGGCCAGGAGGGCGTCCACCTGCGTGCCGTTGGTCGCCAGGGCCGTCGGCAGGTGCAGCCGGCGGGCGTGCTCGGCCAGCTCGAACCAGTCGCCCCGTAGCAGCGGCTCGCCGCCGCTGAAGACGAATACCGGCGGGGCGGGCTGGCCCCGGCCCAGTTCGGCCAGGTCGTCCAGCAGGGCCCGCGCCTCGGCGGTGCTCAGCTCGTCGGCCGGCGGCGCGTCGGTCTCGATCCGCCGGCAGTGGACGCAGCGGAGGTTGCACCGGCTGGTCGACTCCCAGAACAGCAGTCGCAGCGGCGGCACGGGGCCGGCGTCAGGTTGGCGGGGGGATGGGCTCATGCGGACGGGGCGCCGGTGGGGGCCAGGTAGGTCGGGGGCGGGGCGGATCTCCTCGTCGGTGAGGTAGCAGGCGGGGTCGTCGCCCCACAGCTCGCCGGTGGCGGCCTCGGCCCGGGCACGGAAGTTGCCGTTGCACACATCCAGCCAGCGGCAGCGGCGGCATCGGCCGAGCAGGTGCTCCTTGCGGTCGCGCAGGGCCCGCAGCAGCGGCGGGGCCTGGTCGCCCCAGAGCCGGCTGAAGGGCGTCTGCAGGACGTTGCCCAGCACCTTGTCGCGCCAGAACTGGTCGGGGTGCACGTCGCCGTTCCAGCTGACGCAGCCAATGGCGTGCCCCGTGGAGTTGCCGCGGTTCATCCGCAGCAGCGCAAGTGCCTCGGCCGCCCTGGCCGGGTCCTCGCGGAGCAGGCGAAGGTAGACGTAGGGCCCGTCGGCGTGGTTGTCGACGGTGAGCACCTCGACGGGCCGCCCCGCCTCGTGCAGCCGGCGGGTGCGGTCCATCAGCGTGTCCAGCAGGGCCCGTGTGGCTGGGTGCGACAGGTCGTCGCCGGCCAGCTCGGCCCCCCGGCCGGTGTAGACGAGGTGGTAGAAGCACACCCGGGGGATGCCCTCGCGCTCGATCAGGTCGAAGATGCCGGGCACCTCGTGCACGTTGTGACGGGTGACGGTCATCCGCAGGCCCACCTTGACGCCGCGGTCGCGACAGGCCCGGATGCCGGCCAGGGCGGCCCCGAAGGCGCCCCCCTGGCCGCGGAAGCGGTCGTGCGTGGCCTCCAGGCCGTCGAGGCTGACGCCGACGTAGCTCAGCCCCGCCTCGGCCAGCCGATCGGCCAGGGCGGCGTCGATCCGCGTGCCGTTGGTGGAGAGCACCGCCCGCAGGCCGCCCGCGCGGGCGTGGGCGACCAGCTCCAGGATGTCAGGCCGCAGCAGCGGCTCGCCGCCGCTGAACAGCACCACCGGACAGCCGAAGCCCGCCAGGTCGTCCAGCAGGGCCTTGGCCTGGCCAGTCGACAGCTCGCCGGTGCCCGTCGCGTCGGCCGAGGCGCTGTAGCAGTGCGCGCAGCGAAGGTTGCAGCGGCGCGTGCAGTTGAACACGACCACCGGCTTGCGGTCGCGACTGAACTGCAGCAGATGGCTGGGCAGCCGATCGCTCCGCCGGCCGTAACGCAGCGGGTCCGACGCCTCGACCGTGCCGCAGTAGAGCTTGGAAATCCCAATCATGCAGGCCCTCCATTGCGCTGTCCATGATACGCGTTTGGCCCGGGGCGAACAAGCGCCCGCGCGGGCCGGCTCTGCCGTAGGCCGGGTCGAGCGTTCGCG
>JAWLCG010000357.1:0-5005 GCA_041687295.1 Phycisphaerae bacterium
CTTGGCCCCAGCCGGACTGCGTCCGGCCTACGAGCAGAGACCTCCAGGGCCCAACCGCAAGACCAGCCAAAGCGGCGAATGCTTCGCCGCACTCCATATTGCTCAGGTGCCGTGGCTACGGCGTCTGCAGCCACGTCTTGCCGTTGGGCAGACGGCGCCGCCATCGCGGCGGGCAGTGCCCGCCCTACTGGCCGAGGGTTTCGGTGACGCTGCCGCAGCGGAGCATGCGGGCGCCGTAGTAGGGGTTGGCGATGGTACGGTCGCGCTGCAGCCAGTCGCCGCCGGCGTTGTCGAAGGCCATCGGGCAGTGGACGCGGTAGAGTGGCCGGGGCGGCTCGACGCGGCGGGCCAGGCCGATCGTCGCCTGCGACAGGGCCAGGAAGGCCTCGCGGGCCTCGGCGATGCCCTCGGCGGCGGCGACTTCGTCGGCCGCCGTTCGCATCGGCCCGACATGGGCCATCCACACCTCGTGGGCTGGCGGGGACAGGGCGGTCATATCCACGGCCTCCACGGCCTCGCCCAGGGCTCGGGCCGACTGCTGGGCCTCCGTCAACTCATCGTCGGCCAGGGCCTGCTGCACGGGCAGGTAGGCCTCGTAGACCGGCGCCAGGGCGGCGGCGTCCTCGTCCGTCGTGCCCGAGGCAGGCGCCGCCGTTGCCGGGGCGCCCGCCGCGGGGGCACCGCTGTGGTCCATGGTCGAGGCGCCGGCGCCGCCCATTGCGCCGTGGTCATGGCCGGTGACGGGCTGGCCGCCCTCGGGGCTCATCATGCTGGGCCGGGCCTCGATCTGCAGGGCGCTGTCGATCTTGAAGCCGCCCCGCGTCACGACGCGCTCGCCCTCGGCGAGCCCCTCGCGAACGATGTACCAGTCGCCCGCCCGCGGCCCCAGGGTGACCTCTCGGCCCTCGAAGGTGGGCTCGTCGGCGTCGGGCACCTCGACGTAGACCACCGCCCGCTCACCCGTCAGCAGCGGCGCCGTCGCGGGGATCACCAGTGGGGCCTGCCCGGGCTCGGCGGCGACGAAGCCCAGCGACTCGGCCGGCACCAGGGGCATGCCGCACACGTCGCAGCGGCCGGGGCCATCCTTGATGATCTCGGGGTGCATCGGCGAGATCCACTTGCCCGCCAGCTGCGGCTCCATCACCTTGCCGCCGGCGGCCACACGCGAGTGCACCACCGCCCGGACGAACATGCCCGGCTTGAGCCGCCCGTCCTCGTTGGGCACGTTGACGCGGACGCGGACGGTCCGCGTGGCCGGGTCGAGTATGGGATCGATGAAGGCGATCGTGCCGGTGAAGGTCTCGCCCGGCTCGCTGAGCGTGCTGAACTCGACCGGCTGGCCGTAGCGGAGCCACGCCAGGTCGCTCTCGTAGGCCGCCAGCTCCACCCACACCACCGACAGGTCGGCCAGTGTGTAGATCCGCGTGCCCGTCTGGACGTACATGCCCTCCTGGGCGTTCTTGTGCACGACGATGCCGCTAACCGGGGCGTTGATGGTGACGGTGTCCTGGGCGCTGCCGCGCTGCTCGATGGCGGCGATCTGCTCTTCGCTCAGGCCCCACAGGCCCAGCCGCTCGCGGGCGGCCTGGACGGTCGCCTGGGCCGAGTCGCGGACCAGGCCGTACTCGCTGCGCCCCACCTCGCCGACGGCCCGGCGGGCCTGCAGCAGCTCCTCCTGGGCGCTGAGCAGCTCGGGGCTGTAGAGCTCGACCATGTGGTCGCCCTGGCTGACCGTGACGCCGGTATAGTCCACGTAGAGCCGCTCGAGCCGCCCGCCGACCCACGCCGTCACGTAGGCCAGGCGCGTCTCATCGTAGGCCACCTTGCCCACCATGCGGACGGCCGCCTGGGGGAAGCGCCGCTCCACTTCGGCCAACTCCACATCCATCAGGGCCGCCGACTCGGGACTCGTGGCGTACTGGCGCGGGCCGGTCGGCCCGGCCGAGCTGGCCTGCACAGGGATCAGCTCCATGTAGCACTTGGGGCACAGGCCCGGCCCATCCCGCCGGATCTCCGGGTGCATCGAGCAGGTCCAGACCGTCTGCTCCTGGGCCGGGCCCGACGGACCCGCCCCGGCATGTCCCGCCGGCACCGGCGAGGACAGGCCCCACATCAGCAGAGCCCCGGCCGCCACACCGGCCGCCAGCACCGCCAGCAGCGTCGCCAGCCGGCCTAATCGCCGCCATCGCAATGCCTGCATTCGCTATCTCCTTCAGGACGGCCCTTTCCGGGCCGTCCATGAGAATCATTGCCTTGCTCGGCCCGCCCGGCCAGGCGCGCCGGGCCATCGCCCGACCGCCCGTGCCCGGTGGCCGCCCTATTTCTACGGACGAGCCGCTCCAAACGTTCCGCGTTACGGGGACGGCACTTGGCCCCCCAGGCCCGCCCGCGGCCCTGTCCACGCGCAAGGACGCCGGAACACACACCGCTATAAAAAAGTGACAGAAAATGCCCAGCCCCCCTTGCCGCCGCCCGATCCGAGGGGATAATGGATAGTAGAACAGGTTAGAAGGTTACGAGAGGTTAAAGGGCCTGTTCGAGGACCAACGGCCTCCTCCGCCTGACGGTTATCCAAAAGATAATCATCAGGACCTCCTCCACGTTGGCCCGCTTTTTCGCTGTTCCAGGGCACAGCCGCGGCCCGAGCCATTCGGGCCGCGGTTCTTTTTTGCGCCGGCCGGGCCGAGCGCGCGTAGGCCGGGTCGAGCGCCAGCGAGGCCCGGCAGCGAGGACGAACAAGGCAACCCCCATCCGCCTTCGCCGCCGGGCCTCGGTTCCCTCGACCCGGCCTACGTCTTACTGCCGGATCGTCACGTCGCGCACGCCGATGATGCCCTTCTCGAACAGGAATCCCGCGCCGCCCCGGCCCAGCACTTCGTCGGTGACCTCGAAGAGCTTCTCGCCATCGACCTCGGCCGTGATCTTTCGGCCGCGACAAGTCAGCTTGACGGCGTGCAGCGCGTCGACCTTCCACTTCGCGTCGGCCTCGGCCAGCACGGTGTCGCCGTAGTAGCGCAGGACCATCTGCAGCTTGCCGGGCGTCTTGACCAGGGCGATGTACCGCTCCAGGCCCTGGTAGCGGACGAGGATGCCCGCCCGGTCGGCCAGGTGCACGCCCAGCCGGGCGCTGAGGGTGTAGTCGGCCCAGTCGGTCGTGCCGGTGACCAGCACGCCGCGGCGCTCGTTCTTGCCGATGCGGAGGACCTCCTCGGCGTCGTCGCTGAAGGGCCCGCGGAGGACGTCGTTATCCAGCATCCAACCCGGCACCTTGCCGCCGACCTGGTGCATCTGCGGCGGGTAGCTCAGGTCGAACTTGCCGCCGCGGTCGATCGTGTCCACGAACAGCTCGCCGGTCACGCGGTCGGCCTGGCCGGTGATTTCCAGCCCCAGCTCCTGGATGGGCCAGCCGTCGGCGGCGGGGATTTTCAGGGACAGCTCGACGCCCTGGCCCGCCTGCAGCGCCCCGGCGGGCCCGTAGGCAATGCCGCCGGGCTGCTTCTCGTCGCCGGCCCGGTGGTAGCGGACGAACAGCCTCGCCGAGGCCGGGCCGCTCAGCTTGCCCGCCTCGCCAGTCAGCGTGACCGTCTGGCCCGCATAGAGCTGCGGCGTGCCCGTCAGGCCGTAGCCGCCGCCGGGGCTCAGCGGCACGTGCACCGGCACGCTGGCCCGCGCGACCCGCCCGGGGCCGACCTCGAAGCCCACCCGCAGGCTCCGCTTGCCCAGCCGGCTATGGCCCTTGACGTTGGACAGCTGGGCCGAGCCGCGCGCGACGAAGGTGTCCGTCTCGGCCAGCCAGCCGTGCTGGGCGCCGGGCATCTCGAAGTGCCGCCACGCGCCGCCCTTGGGGGCTGCCAGCTCGGGCCAGCCCATCACCCGGCGCCCCATGCGGGCGATGTGCAGGGCCTCGACCAGCACGTCGGTCGCTCCGCGGGTGCCCTCGGCCGTCGGCAGCCAGATGCGGTCGCCGAAGGGCGACTGGAAGTCGTACTTCTCGTTGATGCGGTCCAGGCCCACCTTCACGCCCATCAGCGTGCCGACGTTGGCGGCGTTGCAGTCGGTGTCCCAGCCGGCGGTGTTGATGATCGCCTGGGCGCGGTGGAAGTCGTCCGGCGCGTACGCCCACGCCATCACCATGATCGCGTGGTTGGGCACCACGTGACAGTTGCCGCCGTACTTCGCATAGCCGTACTTGCGGTCGATGCGGGCGTAGGTCTTCTCCCAGTCGCCGTCGGTGGCAACCCACTGGCGGACGTCGCGGTGCAGCCGGGCGATGAGCGACTTGTCCGGAATCAGCCCGGCGCCGATGTCCAGCAGGCGGTCCATGTCCTTCTCGACGAACGCCGCCGCGATCATGCCGGCGACCACCACGGCCGCGTGCACGGCCTCGCCGCCATGGCTCACGCTGGCCGACTTCCGCGCCAGCCGGGCCGCCAGCTCCGGCTCGCCGGGGGCCACCAGGCCGAAGGCGTCGATGAAGATCTGCGCGCCGATCTGCTCGGCCACGATCTGTCCGTTGGTCTCGACCGAACCCGAGTGCGGAGCCTTGAGCCCGTGCTTGAGCCGCAGGTAGGCCGTGTGCTCGGTCGAGTGGCCCATGCCGCCCCACCACAGCACGCTGCGCCCCTCGATGAGGTAGTTGAGCCACGTGTCGCCGTAGAACTCATCCGGCGTCTCGGCGTACAGGCCCGAGTCCTCCAGGGCCCGGATGAACGTCAGCGTGCCCGAGATGTCGTCATCGGCCACCACGAGGGGCTTGCCGAGGTCCTCGTGCACGTAGCGGTCGACCAGGCCGAACCGCTCCTTGAGCTTGGGGTACCACCAGCCCTCGAAGGGCCGACCCATGTACACGCCGATCACCTTGCCCAGCACGCCCGCGTAGACCTGCTGCTCGTAGTCGCGGATCACCGCCATCGTCGCTCTCCTTTTTGCCAGCCCTGCCGGCCCGTCGTCAACCCCGGGCCCGGCTGCACGCACTATAGCCGCCCCCCCCGCCGGCGGCTCCCCC
>JAWLCG010000358.1:0-3439 GCA_041687295.1 Phycisphaerae bacterium
AGAAGGTGGGGCTGCGCCCCAGCCTGCGGTGCGGGCCGTCTTTGTAGGCTGGGGCGCAGCGTCAGCGAAGCCCCACCTTTGCCCGGGTCATGAGTGCAGCGGGCGGTGCCCGGCCTACTGGCCGGTGGCGGGGCGGGTGGTGGCGGCGATCTGGGTGCGCCAGGTCTGGAGCAGCTGGGCCTTGGCGGCGGGGTCGGCCTGGCAGTCGTAGCCGGTCAGCTGGGGGGCCAAACGGGCCAGCAGGTCGGCCAGGGCCTGCTCGGTGGGCAGGTCGGGCGTCTCGGCGGCGGCGGCTTGCTGGAGCTGCTCGACCAGCGGGGCCAGGGCGCGGGGCCCGAGGGTCTGCATCTCGGTCAGGGCGCTCTGGCGGGCGGGCTCGTCGGCGCCCAGCAAGGCCGGCACGAGGGCGGCCACGCGGGCGCGGTCGGCCTGGGCCTGGGCGGCGCGGGCGGCCTGCAGGTTGGCGCTGAGGCCCTTGAGTTGGGCGGGGGTCAGGCGGGTCTGGAGGCGCTGGAGGGCCTGGTCGCCCAGGCGGATGACCAGCTCGGGCTTGCCGGCGGCCGACAGCTCGACCAGGCGGGTGTCGAGGCACTCGAGGCCCTGGGCGAACAGGGCCGGGTCGGTCTGCTCAGCCAGCAGGGCCAGCGAGGAGGGGTCGTCGGCGGCCAGCAGGGCCTGGATCCAGCGGACCCAGAGGGCGCCGGCCTGATCGGGCTGGCCGTCGAGGAGCTTGCGGGCGGCGGCGAGCTGGGCGGCGGCCTCGCTGGGTCGGCCCGCCTGCTGGAGGGCATCGGCCAGGTCCAGGTAGACCGGCACGAGCCGTGGGGTCTGTCCGGTGAGCCGCTCCAGGCGGGTCTGCAGCAGGCGGATGCGGTGGTCGCGCGCGTCGGGCCAGTCGGCCAGGTCCAGGCAGGCCTGCTCCAGGCGGGCGTCGGGGGCGTCGTCCAGCAGCGTCATGGCCGTCTCCCAGGCCCGCTGGCGGACCAGCGGGTCGGGCTCGGTGTCCGGGCGGGTGCGGGAGAGGATCTGGTCCAGCGGCTCCAGGCCCCCCAGCGCGCCCAGGGCGCTGATGGCGGCCAGGCGGACGCCGCGGTCGTCGTCGGTCACCAGGGCGGAGACGGCACTGGCCGACTCGGTGTCGCGCAGCTGCAGCAGGCCCTGCACGGCCGAGAGGCGGACCGTGGCGACCGGGTCGGTCAGGGCCGAGCGAAGCGTCGGGGCGCAGCGGGCCTGGCCCAGGGCGCCCATCGCGCCCAGCAGGGCCTCGCGGAGCTGCGGAGAGCTCTCGCCGCTGTCGGCGTAGCGGGCGATGAGCACCTCCGTGCAGCGCATCAGCTGCAACTCGGTCAGCTGGCCGCGCTCGACGATCCGCTCGAGGGCCTCGGCGGCGGCCTGGCTGGTGCCGTTGGGCTCGGTCAGCACGACCTCCAGCAGCGGTTCGACCGCGGCCGGGTCGCGCAGGGCGCCCAGGGCGGCCACCACGGCCACGCGGACGGCCGGGGCGGCCTCGACCTCCAGCTGGCCCAGCAGCCGGGCGGTGGCGTCCGGCCCGTCCAGGGCCGCCAACAGGGCCGCCGCCGCCGAGCGGACGTCGGCGCTGGCGTCGGCCAGCAGCTTGGCGGTCATCTCGAACGACTCGGGCGTCAGCGGCTCGTCGCTGGTGGCCCGCCGAAGGCTCAGCCGAAGGCCCGCCAGGCGGACCTCGGCCAGGCGGTCGTTGAGCAGGGCCAGCAGCAGGCGGGGCCGATCATTGGCGGCCGTGGCGTTGTAGAGCTCGACCATGGCCTCGGCCAGGCGGGCGCGGAGGCGGTCGTTCTCGCCCATGAGGTGGGTGTTCTGTCGCGTCAGGCTGTCGGCGAGGTCGACGAGCCACTCCTGTCGGCCCTTGTCCTTGTTCTGCTGCCACCAGGCCCGCCAGCGCTGCACGTCGTCGCCGAAGCCGCGGATGCCCGTCAGCCTGGCCAGGCCGGCCGAGGCGGCTGTGTGGACGGGCCCCTCGGGCGTCTCCAGCAGGCCCATGAGGGTGTCGACGGCCCGCTTGTCGAGCATGCGGCTCAGGGCGGCGATGGCGGCCAGCCGGCTCTCGGGGGCGGCCTGCTGGTCGTGGGACAGCTGGGCCAAAGCCTCCAGGACGCCGGCGTCCTTGTAGGTGGCCAGGGCATCGGCGGCGGCGGCCCGCACGTCGGCGTCGGTGTCGGCGAGCATGCCCAGCAGCGGCTCGGCGTAGTCCGCCCCGCCCGCGCCGGTCAGGGCGATCGCGCGGGCCACCGCGATCCGCGCCGGCCGCTGGGCGGCGTCCGTCGAGGCCAGGCACGCCTGCAGCGTCTCGATGGCCAGCGGCTGGGGCTTGCCCAGCAGGATCAGGGCGGCCTCGTGCTTGGTCTGCGCCGAGCGGCCCGGCTCGGTCAGCTGGCGGGCCAGCGTGTGCAGCTCGAGCTGCTCCTGCGCCGTCAGGCCCACCGGCCGACTCTGGCCGGCCGCCACGCCCGCGCCGAGAACCAGCCATAGGCCCAGAGCGAGGAATCCCCATCTCCGGGTTCGGTGTTGTCGTGGGTGTCTCATCGGCATCCTGAACCGCAGATCGACTCGCGCCGCCGGCGCGGTCTTGGCCACTGTGATGCTACCGATTCTATCGTCCAGTTCCCGCGGGCCGTGCCACAAAACCCGGCCAAGGGCCCACGGGCTCCACTTTTTACTGACCCGCCGAACCCAGCCGGCGTTAGGCCAAAATCCTATCCGCCCGCGCGGGGGTTCCTACGGCCCCCGCCGGGGCGGGGTTCAGTCGGGCGGGGGCGAACCGGCGCTTTGCGCGCGGGCGGCCATCGCTTACAATGAATCCCGCGGTTGACCCCTGACGACCGATTCCGGCCGGCGGCCTAACCGCCAAGGGGAGTACGCATGACACCTCCGACGCCCAAAGCGCGAACGTCCGGGACAGGCAAGAACTCCGTCGAGGCGGTGTGGAACGGCTTTGTGGCGTTCCTCCGCCAGCGGGGCGACCGCGTGACGCCCGCCCGCCGCATCGTCCTGGAGCGCGTGCTCCAGCGGCACGACCACTTCCGCGCCGACCAGCTCGCCGCCGACCTGGCCACCGGGCCCGAACGCATCAGCCGCGGCACGATCTACCGCACGCTGGCCCTGCTGCACGAGGCCGGCATCGTCCGCGAGGTCCGCGACGGCGACATGCACGTCCACTACGAGCACGTCCCGGGCCACATGCACCACGAGCACCTCGTCTGCGACCGCTGCGGACGGTTCATCGAGTTCACCGACTCGGTCATCGACGAGCACCTCCGCAGCGTCTGCGAACGCCTCCGCTTCCACCAGACCAGCCACCGCGTCACCGTCTTCGGCATCTGCCAGCGCTGCGCGGGCAAGCAGTGACCTCCCTACAACCCCGGGCATGCCCGGGATCTGCGTAGGGCGGGCATCGCCCGCC
>JAWLCG010000358.1:3449-4973 GCA_041687295.1 Phycisphaerae bacterium
GTCGGCGCCAGGCGCCATCGACGGCGGGCGATGCCCGCCCTACTGGAGGACAGGTCGCCCGCCTCGAGCCCCGCCCCGTACAATGCCCTCTGGGAGCGACCATGAAGAGCAACAACCGCCAATTCGCCGGCCGGGACCAGCCTGCCCCCTACCGCCAGTGGGGCGAGGACCTCGACCCGGCCTCGGTGGCCCAGATGGACCGGGCCTGCGAACTGCCCATCAGCGTGGCCGGCGCCCTGATGCCCGACGCCCACGTCGGCTACGGCCTGCCCATCGGGGGGGTGCTGGCGACGGACAACGCGGTGATCCCCTACGCCGTCGGCGTCGACATCGCCTGCCGCATGAAGATGACCGTGCTGGACCTGCCCGTCTCGGCCCTGACCGAGAAGGACCTGCCGCTCAAGCAGGCCCTGGAGGGCCAGACCCGCTTCGGCATCGGCGCCAAGTACCGCCAGCCCCGCCAGCATGCGGTGATGGACGAGGACTGGTCGTTCTCGCCGATCACGCGGCAGCTCAAGGAGAAGGCTTGGCAGCAGCTGGGCACCAGCGGCAGCGGCAACCACTTCGTGGAGTTCGGCGTGCTGAGCGTCCACGACGACCGCCTGGGCCTGGCGCCGGGGGAGTACCTGGCCCTGCTGAGCCACTCGGGCAGCCGGGGCACCGGCGCCGAGATCGCCGGCCATTACAGCCGACTCGCCCGCGACCTGCACCCCGAGCTGCCCAAGGAGCTGGCCCACCTGGCGTGGCTCGACCTGTCCAGCCAGGCCGGCCAGGAGTACTGGCGGGCCATGGAGCTGATGGGTCGCTACGCGGCGGCCAACCACGCGATCATCCACCGGCAGATCCGCGAGGCGCTGGGCGCGCGGGTGCTGCTGGACATCGAGAACCACCACAACTTCGCCTGGAAAGAGCGCCACCGCGGCCGCGAGACCATCGTCCACCGCAAGGGCGCCACGCCCGCCGGGCAGGGGGCCGTGGGCATTATCCCCGGCTCGATGGCCACGCCGGGCTACGTCGTCCGCGGCAAGGGCAACGAGCAGTCGCTCACCAGCGCCGCCCACGGGGCCGGGCGCGTGATGAGCCGCACCGAGGCCAAGCGCCGCTTCAGCTGGGACCAGGCCCGCCGGGTGCTCCGCGAGCGGAACGTGCAGGTCCTCTCGGCCGGCCTGGACGAGGTGCCGATGGTCTACAAGGACATCCACACCGTCATGGCCGCCCAGCGCGACCTGGTGGAGGTGCTCGCCCGCTTCGACCCCCGGCTGGTCAAGATGGCCCCCGCCGGCGAACGGGCCGAGGACTGATTGGCCTGCGTAGGCTCCGCTCCGATAGGCAGGAAGCATTCGGGTGCCGTGGCTACGGCGTTTGTGAGCCTATCGGACAATGCAGGGCCACGGCAAACCGGCCGAGCCGACCGAGCCCGGCCCGGCCGGTTCGGAGCCCCGAAGGGGCGCCAGTTTTTAGCCGGGGGCGTAAGCCCCCGGACTAGCGAAGCTTCTGCATAGAGCCCCGAAGGGGCGGCAGTGC
>JAWLCG010000359.1:0-4950 GCA_041687295.1 Phycisphaerae bacterium
TGGCGCCGGGCGCCACCGCGGCGGGCGGTGCCCGCCCTACAAGACCCCGGGCAGGCCCGGGGCCATAGGGGTCTACTGGCCGTCGGGGCTGGACTGGATCAGGCGGGCCTCCAGCGGGCCGTCGGGCCGAACGTAGAGCGTCTGGGTCGGGAAGGCGAACTCGATGCCCTCTTCGTTGAACCGCTGGAGCAGCTCGCGGTTGAACTCGTGGTTGAACTCGATGAAGGTCCACCAGTCGGCCGGCACGAAGTAGTAGAACACCAGGAGGTTGAGGCTGGCGGCGTTGAAGTCGTTGAAGAACACCCGCGGGGGGAACTCGGCGTGGAAGTGCTCCATGCGGGCGGCGACCATCTCGCGGAGGATGGCGACGGCGCGGTCGACCTTCTCCGGCGGCGTGTCGTAGGTGATCGTGACGTTCATGGCCCGGCGGATAAAGGGCCGGCGGCCGGGGTTCTCGACCACCTCTTTGCTGACGACGCTGTTGGGGATCGTCACCAGGTGCCCCTCGAGCGTCCGCACCCGCGTGGAGCGGAACCCCACATCTTCCACCGTGCCTCGGTAGCCCTGGATGATGACCAGCTCGCCCAGCGTGAAGGGCCGATCCGTCAGGATCACCAGGCTGCCGAAGAGGTTGCTCAGCGACTCCTGGGCCGCCAACGCCAGGGCCAAACCGCCCAGGCCCAGGCCGGCGACGAGGGCGCCGATGTTCCACTCGAAAATGTTCTGGGCGATGAACAGGCCGGCCACGATGACCACGAACGCCCGCACGCTCTTGCGGACCATCGGCACGAGCTGGTCGTCGAGCTTGGTGTGCGTCCGTGCGGTCCAGCGGTTGAGCATCAGCTCGATCACGTCCACCAGCCGGAACAGGAACCACGTCACCGCCAGGGCCCCGATCGTCTGAGCCAGGTGGATCCAGAACTCGCGGATGGGGCCCTCCCTGATGGGCCCGTCCATGATGACGCCGCGCGTCTCGGGGCGCTCGACCGGGACGGCCGGGGCCACCCCCTCCGCCTCGGCGCCCTCGGCGGGCGCCTCCGGGCGGACCTCCAGGACCTGCCGCGTGCCGTCCGGTGTGACCAGGATCCGGCCCCAGTCGAGCACCAGGAAGCTCTGGGCCACATACAGGGCCACGGCGAACACCAGTAGCGCAAAGGGCGTGGCCGCCGAGCGGAGCAGCACCTGCAGCAGGGCCATCCGCTTGCCGTCCTGCAGCCGTTTGGCCCAGGCCGTCAGGATGTACGAGCCGGTCTTGCCGACGAGGAAGCTCACCAGCAGCACCGCCAGCAGGCCGATCCACGCCAGAATCGTGTTGTGCAGGAAGGTCGTGTCGGTCAGGAAGCTCCACACGCCGTTGGCCAGGGTCATCATGCCAATTCACACTCGCTGAGGGTTCAGGGGCAGTTTGCACTCCGCAGAGCCAGCCATTGTACCGTATGAGTAGCCTGGAGCAACCGCCGCCTCGTTACGCGTTCTCGGGACGGTCCCCCAGCCTACGCTCCTTTGGAGTGCGGCGAAGAATTCGCCGCTTTGGCTGGCCTTTCTCGATTTCGAGCCAAAGCGGCGACGCTGTCGCCGCACTCCATACTGCTCTTGGCAGGGCCGGGGCGTTCGTGGTAGGCTACCGTCATGGACGCCACCGATACACCCGAGACGCTCGACGCCCTGGTCCGCGCGGCCCGGCAGTTGCTGCGCGGCGACCGCGGGCAGGCCGGCGAGTGGCTCGCCCGCGAGGTCAACCCGCTGCCGGAGATGGAGGTCGCTCCGCCCGCGGCGGCTGCGCCCGCGGGGTCTGGCCCGCAGCCGGCCCGTCCGTCGGCGACGCCGGCCCCGACGGCCCGCCCACAGGCCCCGGCCGGCCCCGTCGACGGGCGTGGCCGCAGCCGGGAAGAGAAGGCGGCGCTGCTGGAGGCGTTGCGGGTCGACGAGGTCGAGCCCTGCAACGCCTGCGGCCTGTGCGCGACGGTGACGAATCGCGTCTTCGGCGACGGCGACCCGGACGCGCGGCTGATGTTCATCGGCGAGGCCCCGGGGGCGGAGGAAGACGCCCAGGGCCTGCCCTTCGTGGGCCGGGCCGGGCAGCTGCTCGAGAAGATGATCGTCGCCATGGGCCTGTCGCGTCAGCAGGTGTACATCGCCAACGTCCTCAAGTGTCGGCCGCCCGGCAACCGCACGCCGGCGCCGGAGGAGGTGGCGGCCTGCTGGCCCCACCTGGCCCGGCAGATCCGCATCATCGACCCAGAGGTCATCGTCGTGCTGGGCAACGCCGCCGCCAAGGCCCTGCTGGACACCCGCGAGGGCATCACCCGCCTGCGGGGCCACTGGCAGCCGCTCACCGCCGACGATCGCACGATCCCCGTCATGCCCACGTTCCACCCGGCCTACCTGCTGCGGCAGTACACCGTCGAGAACCGCAAACGCGTCTGGAGCGACCTGCAGCAGGTCATGGACCGCCTGGGTCTCAAGGGCCCCGCGCAGGGCACGTAGGTTCGCGAGCGCCAGCGAGCGGCTCTGCGTGCAACGGGAGTCCACGCCCACGGATTGCGATCCGTGGGCTTCTCGGACGGTGCGATCAACTCTGTCCCAGCTCCCATTCCGGACGGGCAATCGGTCGCTCCCGAAACGTCCACACCCACGCCCCCTCGTCGCGGTGGTCGCAGATGTACTGGAAGGTGTAGAGCTGGTGGGCGCGGTCCATGATCGGGACGATCGCCACCCGCTTGCCCCAGACGGTTCCACCCAGCCCCAGGCGGCTCAGGGCAAACGACGCGTGCTTCTTCGCTCGGCCCACCGCCTGACGGATCGGCACCGCGGCGTCGAACCGGGCCAGCAGGTGAACGTGGGCCCGAGCACAGGACAGGGCGATCAGCTCGGCCTCCTGGGCCAGTCGCCAGACCAGCGCCTGGCCCGCCTCGGCCCGCTGGGCAATGGTCAGATGGACGGGCGGGCGGCGCAGGCTTTCCTCTGAGCGTTGCAGTCGGCCTGCATGCAGTGTGGGCGGCGGCGGGTGGTGGTAGTCGCCTTCGACGTGGTCGCGGTGGTGACGGGACCGCCAGCCTCGGGTGTCGCCGCGGAGCCAGGTGCCGTAGGTGTTGCTCATCACGTGGTACCAGCCACGCCATGCCGGTTGATTCCCCATGCGCCCATCATACCCCGGCAGTTGGGGGGCGCACAGGACGAGAAGCCCACGGAAAGCATTCCGTGGGCGTGGAGGACGCGCGGACAGCGCGACTGGCATCGGGGGCTTTCGGAGTGCTTTGAGCACGGAATTGTCAGAAGATTACCGCGCCGCTGCCAGCGAACATCGCGCCGGGCGCCTATTCTTAGTGTGGAGGGCGGCGATGGGGCCGCCGGACGCACGAGAATCCGGACCCAGCGAGGTGGACGATGCGGCGCTACACGGAATTGGCGATATCGAACCCGGACGACCTGGTCTTCGGCCAGTGCCCCCAGCCCCTGACGACGCGGCGGGGCCTGGTGATCGGCGGCGGAACGGTGTACCCGGAGCTCAACTTCACGCTGCCGGCGATGACGGTGGAGGCCTCGACGATGCCCAAGGTCTGCGAGCACTACCGGCAGATGGTGACCGACGCCCTGGCCCGGGCCGTGCAACTGGAGGCCGACGGCGTGGTGGTGGAGTTCGAGACCCTGCCGCCCATGACGGCCGAGCCGGACTGGGGCATGCAGATCGTCGAGATCCTGCAGGAGGCCCTGGAGGACGTCCACGCGAAGCACGGGCTCAAGACGGCCCTGCGGATGACGCCCAACGACAACCGCGAGATGGTCCGCCCGCCCCGTATGCGCGAGGGCGAGCACTGGGAGCACATGCTGGAGCTGTTCGACCGCTCCGCGGCGGCTGGGGCCGACCTGCTGAGCATCGAGTCGGTCGGGGGCAAGGAGGTGCACGACCAGGCGCTGCTCTACGGGGACATCCGGCAGGTGATCTTCGCCCTGTGCGTGATGGGCGTGCGCGACATGGAGTTCCTCTGGCAGCACATCGTCGAGATCGCCGAGCGGCACGGCGTGGTGGCGGCGGGCGACACGGCCTGCGGGTTCGCCAACACGGCCATGGTGCTGGCCGAGCAGCGGATGATTCCGGCGAGCTTCGCCGCGGTGGTGCGGGCCGTCTCGGCCGTGCGGTCGCTGGTCGCCTACGAGTGCGGCGCCCGGGGCCCGGGCAAGGACTGCGGCTACGAGAACGTCTACCTCAAGGCCATCACCGGCCTGCCGATGAGCCTGGAGGGCAAGACCGCCGCCTGCGCCCACCGCAGCCCGGTGGGCAACATCGCCATGGCGGCGTGCGACCTGTGGAGCAACGAGTCGGTGCAGAACGTCCGCCTGCTGGGCGGGCAGGCCCCGACGGTGTCGATGGAGCAGCTGATCTACGACTGCCGGCTGATGAACGTGGCGACCGGCCACGGCGAGGCCAGACGCCTCCGCGACTGGCTGGTCGAGTCCGACGCCCCGCGCGACCCGCAGGCGTACATCCTGACCCCGGCCAACGCCGTCCAACTGGCCGGCGTGCTGGTGGCCGAGCCGAACCACTACCGCGCCGGCCGGGCGGTCGCCCGCCAGGCCGTCGAGATCCTCCAGCAGGGCAGCCGGGACGGACGCGTCCGCCTGGACCCCCGGGACGCCGCCAGCCTGGAGATGATGTCCGAGGCCATCGAGACCATGCCCGACGACGTCGAGGCCTTCAGCGCCCAGATGATGGCCGAGGTCGAGCAGGAGCGGTTCGTCGCCGCCGACTACCAGCTCTCCTGCGGCTGTGCGGGCGGTTAGAGCGTCAGCCCATCGCCCCCGCGGGTCCGCAAACCGGGCTCCATCGCCCTTTCGGTCCGGGCCGGGCCGGCCGGGGTGTCCCTGGGCGATCGGCGGACCGCCCTTTTGGAGTGCGGCGAGCCATCGCCGCTTTGGCTCGATGGCGACCCAAGCCAAAGCGGCGATTGC
>JAWLCG010000360.1:0-4945 GCA_041687295.1 Phycisphaerae bacterium
GGCAAGAGCTGTGGTAAGTCCTTACCTTACACCTACAAGGGCCTTCGCGCTATTCTAAAATCCTTAAATCTGATGCAATATCCGGGCTAGCCTTTCTGCTGTAGCCGTACCTCGGCCTGAGGACCGGGTCTCGCCCAGCCGTAGCGGGCGATTGAGCCGCTGAGCCCTCTCCGCTGTCGTGGCCGACCCGCGTAGAGTGTTAACGTCCGAAAGAGCCATCGGACGCGGTATACCGGGTGTCACCGTCTTAGGGAGTCGGAACACCCACCCCTTTTGAACTGGAGGAGAGGACCATGTCGAAGCTTCTGTCTATTGCGCTGGCGGTCTGTGTGATGGGTGGCGTAGCCCAGGCCGGTCCGGGCTTTGATGACGCGTTCTGGGGTGAGCCGATCGCCACCTTCAGCACCGACACGACGAACGTGCCGGCCGCCTTCATCAGCACCCGGGCCGACACCTACTATGCCCAGCTGCCCCAGGCCCTGGTCGCACAGTGGGTGGCCAACCCCAGCAGCAATTACGGCATCGCCGCCATCGGCCAAGCCCCCAACTACTACACCAACGCCTGCTGGGCGACCTACAATCGCACGTGGCAGTGGGACGCCGCTCCGCACCTGCGGATGGATGGCTGGAACCGTCGCGCCGAGCCCAGCCAGGGCGGCCAGATGGCCTTCATCCGTGAGCAGGCCTACGACTTCCGGAGCACCCCGAGCAGCCCGGCCGCCGGCCAGTCCGCCGACGGCTCGCAGTTCTGCCTGGGCAATGGCCACAACGTCGTGCTGATCAAGTTCGGCAACCTCAGCGGCGGCGTGACCGACCCGTGGATCCGCTGGTCGGCCACTTGGAAGGATGGCGGCATGGAGCCGCTGAACGTCTACGTCGTCCCGGTCGAGTGGAGCGAGGCGACCGTGACCTACGGCAACCTGATCCCCGAGCCGGCCAGCCTGGCCGTGCTGGCCCTGGGCGGCCTGGCCCTGCTCCGCCGTCGGCGGTAACTGCCCTTCAGCCCATCCTGTGACTGATCCGAGCGGGCGGTCCTTCGGGGCCGCCCGCTCGCTTGCGCGGACGAGGCGAGGGGCGCCGGGGGCATGCGGGTCCAGCGACGAAAACCCTTTGCATTTTCTAAACAATCTCCCTTGGCGCCCTGGGGATGCGCGGTATCCTCAGAGTCAGTGGATGGAAGTTGTAGTTATTCCGTCGTATTGCCGTTCTTCGGTCCGAGGATGGGACGCCGCCCCCGTCGTAACGAGCGGCCGTTGT
The DNA here is from genome assembly GCA_041687295.1 of Phycisphaerae bacterium. Lineage (GTDB taxonomy): Bacteria > Planctomycetota > Phycisphaerae > SM23-33 > FEN-1343 > JAWLCG01. Next base: position 1,258 of record JAWLCG010000360.1, read on the forward strand.
TTGTCCCGTCCTGGTTGTAGTGGCCGACTCTTTGCTACGCGTGTATACGCCCGATGAGCCATCGGGCGTTTTCGTGACCTTGGGTTGCCGGCAGGGAAACCGGGACCCCCTTTCGAACGAGGAGGAGAGAATTATGTCCAAGCTGCTTACCCTTGCGCTGGCCGTCTGCCTGATCAGCGGTCTGACCTACGCGGCCGATGTCAATTTCATCGTTTCCGATGACGCGGCCATCTGGGACAACGACGATACGCCCCGCGACCACGACGGCGGGCAGCTGTGCATCAACCCCTGGAACCGGAACAAGCTGTTCATCATGGGCTTCGTCGGCCTGAACCAGATGCCCGCCGGCGACGGCACGCTGCGGATCAACGTCGGCTGGCAGGGCGACGGCCCGGCCCCGTTCGGCCTGTTCCCCATGATCGGCGGCGCGTGGGACGAAGCCACGGTCACCGGCATGAACTACGCCGGCGGCGACGTTTCGAGCGTCCTGGGCGACATGATCGACAGCCAGGTCCCGGTGGTAGGCAACTTCAACTACACCTACTTCAACGTGCCCCAGAGCGTGATCGTCGGCCTGATCGACGGCACCTACAGCGGCCTGGCCCTGACCAACGTCGAGGGCGGCACCAACAAGTGCATCCGTACTAAGGAAATCGACGGTACGCTGCACGCCCAGCCGATGCTCAGCTACGACGTCCCCGAGCCGGCCACGATGAGCCTGCTGGCCCTGGGTGGCCTGGCCCTGATCCGCCGCCGGCGGTAAGGCCCGACCCTTTCCGGGTCACACGAACGCATCGAGCGGGCGGTCCGTACGGGCCGCCCGCTTGCTTGCGCGGACGAGGCGAGGGGCGCCGGGGGCATGCGGGCCCCGCCGCGGAAACCCTTTGCATTTTCTGGACAAACCCCCTTGGCGCCCGGGGCGTCTGTGGTAGAGTACCTGCGGTGGAGCCTGTTGTCCGGGCTCCATGCGTTGTCGACAGCCTGGAGGGGCTGTCCCGGTCGCCCAGCCGTTGCGGGCCGATCGGCCAACGCCGTCGCTGTGAGCCGTACGAAGTGGAGGAACCCCGCGGCCCCGCCGTAACCCATGGGCCCGCTCTCTCTCCCCCCTCGCACAGGCCGGCGTTCGGCAACCCTCGCTGACAAGGAATCCACCGGCTGAGCCGCCGGGGACGGGCGGAGTTTCGTGAACGGAGGATGTTCTCCGTACCCGCCCAGCCGTAGAGTACATGAAGTGCCTTAGGAGGAACAACATGTCGAAGATTCTGGTTTCGATGCTGGCCGTGATCGTGGCGGTGAGTGTGGCCCAGGCCGCCTTGGTCGGTGTGGACGACGCCTTCTGGGGCGAGTCGGTCGGCGCGATCGACAACTACCCGGCCGGTGCCAGCGCCGATTTCACCGGCACGATCGACGCCACGGTCGTTCAGGGCTGGCTCAATGGCGAAACGAACACGGGCCTGGCCTTCATCCCCAACGGCCCGAGCTACTACGCGAACGGCCAGTGGGCCATCGCCATGGCCGGTGACAACGGCCAGGGCGGCCGGTTCAAGCTCATCGTCGAAACGGTCGAGCAGGGCGCCGTCACCCTGACCCACCCCGAGGCCGCCTACATCAACGCCGCCGACCCCAACTTCCACGACCACACCAGCTGGCAGGTCATCCCCGTCAGCGGCGGCCCCAAGCCGGTGCTCTACCGCTGGGACGTCTCAGCCCTGGCCGGCCTGACCGTCACCAGCGCGTCGCTGAACCTCGATGGCAACTGGCACGAGGCCGGCGCCCTGTACAACGTCTATACGCCCGGCGCCAACTGGAACGAGGCGACCGTGACCTACGGCAGCCTGGTTCCCGAGCCGGCCACGCTGAGCATGCTGGCCCTGGGCGGACTGGCCCTGATCCGGCGCCGCCGGTAAGGCCCACCGACCGGCAAGCCGGTCACGCGAATCTGCGAGCGGGCGGTCCTGCGGGGCCGCCCGCTTGCTTGCGCGCACTGGGCGATTGCATTTGCCCGCCCGGTCGGCATGATGGGCTCCAGACGCCGTCGCGTCCTCAAGCAGGAGCCTTGCCCATGAAATACGCCAACCCGGTCATCCCCGGCTTTCACCCCGACCCGAGCCTCTGCCGCGTGGGCGAGGACTTCTACCTCGTCACCAGCAGCTTCGAATACTTCCCCGGCGTGCCCGTCTACCACAGCCGCGACCTGGTCCACTGGCGGGCGATCGGCCACTGCCTGAGCCGGCCCACGCAGTTGCCGCTAACGGGCGTGGCCGCGTCCAAGGGCATCTGGGCGCCGACGATCCGCCACCACGACGGGCGGTTCTACATGGTCACCACCAACATGCCCGACAAGGGCCACCTCTACGTCCACGCCGACGACCCAGCCGGCGAGTGGAGCGAGCCGATCCACGTCGACCAGTGCGGCATCGACCCGTCGCTGCTGTTCGACGAGGACGGCAGCGTCTACTTCAGCAGCAACGGGCCCGGGGGCATCTGGCAGAGCCGTATCGACATCGCCACCGGCCAGTACCTCGACAAGCCCCGCCGCATCTGGGCCGGCACGGGCGGCTCGCACCCCGAGGCCCCCCACCTCTACCGCATCGGCGAGGCCTATTACCTCATGATCGCCGAGGGCGGCACGGAGTATGGCCACATGGAGACGATCGCCCGGGCGGACAACCCCTGGGGCCCCTTCGAGCCCTGCCCGCGCAACCCCATCCTCAGCCATCGCGACCGCGGGGGCCATCCCATCCAGGCCACCGGCCACGCCGACCTCGTGCAGGACGCGGCCGGCAACTGGTGGGCGGTCTGTCTGGGCATTCGGCCCTCGAGCCACCGCGCCCACCACATCGGGCGCGAGACCTTCCTGGCCCCCGTCACGTGGGACGCCGAGGGCTGGCCGGTGATCGGCAACGACGGCACCATCGAGCTGGAGATGGCCGGCCCGCTGCCGCCGGCGCACCGCTGGCCGGCCGAGCCGACCCGCGACGAGTTCGACGGACCCCGTCTGGGCCTGGCGTGGAACTTCCTGCGCAACCCCTACGCCGACGACTGGTCGCTGACCGAGCGGCCGGGGTGGCTTCGGCTGAAGGGCTCAGCCGTCACGCTGGACGACGTGGACAGCCCCGCCTTCGTCGGGCGCCGCCAGCAGCACCGCGCCTGCCGGGCGGCCACGCTGCTGGAGTTCGACACCGACCAGGACGACAGCGAGGCCGGCCTGACCGCCTACATGAACGACCGCCACCACTACGAAATCGCCGTCGCCTGCCGGCAGGGCCGGCGCGAGTTGATCGTCCGGCGGACGATCGGCCGACTGAGCGCCGTCGTCGCCCGCCGGGCCATCGGCGGCGGCCCGGTACGGCTGGAGCTGCAGGCCGAGCCGGCGGAGTACCGCTTCGGCTTCGCCCTGGGCGACGGGCCGACCGAATGGCTCGCCGTCGGCGAGACGCGCTACCTCGCCAGCGAGGTCGCCGGCGGCTTCACCGGGGTGTACCTGGCCCTCTACGCCACCGGCCACGGCCGCCCCTGCCCCGCCCCGGCCGACTTCGACTGGTTCGACTACGAAGGCACGTAGGGTGCCCGGGCCGTATGGAGTGCGGCGAGAATCGCCGCTTTGGCTGGTCGTCCGTAGGCCGGACGCAGTCCGGCTGGGGAAAGGCACCTGACCGGGCGCTTCGCCCCTGCCGGACTGCGTCCG
>JAWLCG010000361.1:0-4893 GCA_041687295.1 Phycisphaerae bacterium
CGGCTTCACCGGCGGCAACATGGACCGGCCGGGGCTCAAGTCCCTACTGGCGGACATCGAGGCCGGGCGGATCGACGTGGTGCTGGTGTACAAGGTCGACCGGCTCAGCCGCAGCCTGATGGACTTCTCCAGGCTCGTGGCCCTGTTCGAGCAGCATCAGGTCGCCTTCGTCTCGGTCACCCAGCGTTTCGACACCACCAGCAGCATGGGCCGGCTGACGCTGAACATTCTGCTGAGCTTCGCGCAGTTCGAGCGGGAGCTGTGCGGCGAGCGGATCCGCGACAAGATCGCCGGCGCCAAGCGCAAGGGCAAGTATGTCGGCGGCCGGCCGCTGCTGGGCTACGACGTGGACCGCCAGGCCATGCGGATGGTGGTCAACGAGCCCGAGGCCAAGCTCGTGCGGCACATCTTCGAGCGGTTCTGCCGGCTGGGATCGTGCATGCTCGTGGCCAAGGAGCTCAACGCCCAGGGCCACCGGATGAAGGCCTGGACCAGCGGCAAGGGCCGGCCCATGGGCGGGGGCGAGTGGAAGAAGACGGACGTCCACCGCCTGCTGACCAACAGGCGTCTGCTGGGCGAGGTGCTCCACAAGGGCCAGAGCTACCCCGGCGAGCACGAGGCCATCGTCGACCGGCGGCTGTGGGACCGCGTGCAGGCCATCCTGGCCCAGAACCGCCACTACCGGGCGAACCAGACCCGCAAGGGCACGGCCGCGCTGCTCAAGGGCATCCTGCGCTGCGGGGTCTGCGACGCGGCGATGTCGCCGACGTACACGACCCGCCGGGGCAAGCGGTACCACTACTACGTCTGCCACGCCGCCGGCAAGAGGGGCTACGGCACCTGCGAGGTCCGGAGCGTGGCCGCCGGGCAGATCGAGGTTGCGGTGCTGCAGTACCTGCAGGAGATCTTCGCCGACCCCGAGATAGTCGCCCGGACGTTCCGGGCCACGCGGGCGCAGGCGGCCCAGGAGGGCAGTGCGGTCGCCCGTCAGCGGGCGGCCCTGGAGAAGCGCCTGACGGAGCTGCGCAAGGCCATCGGCCGGCTGGTCCGGTCCGCCGACGGCAAGGCGGAGGGAGCCCTGGCGGCCGAGCTAAGGTCGCTGAACGACGAGTACGGCCAGGTCGAGCGGCAGCTCCAGCACATCGAGGCCCGGCAGGGGGATGAGCCCGACCTGCCCAGCGAGCAGGACGTGGCCGCGGCGCTGCGGGTGGTCGAGCCGCTGTGGGCGGAACTGTTCCCGGCCGAGCAGGAGCGGATCGTCCGCCTGGTGGTCGAGACGGTGACGCTCCGCCCTAACGGCCTGACGGTCCGCCTGCGGCCGACGGGCCTGATTACGCTGGCGGCCGAGCTGACGCCGGCAGAAGCAGTGGACCCCGAACTCGAGGAGGCCGTCGCGTGAGCACCCCAACCCGCCGACCCACCGCCAGGGCCAGCGTCCGCCGGGAGGGCGAGGCCATCGTCATCGACATCCCGATGAACCTGCGCCGCCGCTACGGCCGCAAGGAGGTGGTCCTGCCGCCGGAGGTCACGCCGTCCCGTCCGGCTCCATCCGTCCAGCCGCCCAGCCCGCTGGCGCTGGCCCTGGCGCGGGCGTTCCGCTGGCAGGAGAGGATCGAGACCGGCCAGGTGAAGTCCAACAGCGACCTGGCCCGCCGGCTCAAGCTCGACCAGTCCTACATCGCCCGCACGATCCGCCTGGCCTCGTTGGCCCCCGACATCGTCGAGGCCATCCTGGACGGCCAGGAGCCCGACGGGTCCTCACTACGGGCGATGCGGCGGGACCTGCCGCTGGGGTGGGACGACCAGCGTAGGGTGCTCGATGCGACACCTGCCGATGAGGAGTTCTGCCATGGACATGAACGCCGTACGATGGAGAGTCTGCCTGCATGAGGCCGGTCCGGCCGTGGCAGGGCAACGGCTGCTGGGGCAGTGCTGGCTCTTGCATACATTGAGCAGCGCGATATAGACTTGCTGGTGCCGATCCATCGCTTCTCCGCCGGGCGATGCCCGTACCGTACGCAGGAGGTCCCCAGTGCCCGCCACCTACACGCTGCACCGCGAGATCCTGGTCGAGGACGGCTACGACATTCTGGTCGCCGGCGGCGGCCCGGCCGGCTGTGCGGCGGCCATCTGCGCGGCCCGGCTGGGGGCGAGGGTGCTGCTGGTGGAGGCGACCGGCACGCTGGGCGGCATGGCCACCAACGGGTACGTCACGGCCTTCGACGGCATGGCCGACGGCGAGAAGCCGCTGGTGGGCGGCTTCATGCAGGAGTTGGTCGACACGCTCCACGCCCGCGGCGAGCTGCCCGGCTACGTGCAGCCCGAGCACTGGCGGAAGCTGCTGCTGTGCCCGACGCGGTTCCACCCCGAGCCGCTCAAGCGATTGCTGGATGAGCTGGCCGAGCGGGCCGGCGTGGAGGTGCGGCTGTTCACACGGCTGATCGAAGTGGACGCCGACCCGCGGGCCCGGACCGTCCACGGCGCCATTCTCCACCAGGCGGAGGGTCTGCGTTACATCGCGGCCCGCGCCTTCGTCGACGCCACCGGTGATGCCGACCTGGCCGCCCTGGCCGGCGTCGAGCACCGCCGGGCCGGGCGCGACACCGATCACATCATGCCCGCCTCGCTGTGCTGGCTGGCCTGCAACCACCGCCCCCAGGCCGGGGCCGGCGAGGCGATTCACTCGGCCGTCGAGGCCGGGCAGTTTCCCTACCGCGAGTTCCGGGCGATCATCTCGGGCCTGAACGGCGGGCAGGCGGGCTTCAACGCCGGCCACCTCTACGACCTGGACAACCTCGACACCGCCCATCTCTCGCGAGGCATGGCCGAGGGGCGGCGCATCGCGGCCGCGTACAACGAGTTCTTCCGCCGCCAGGGCTGTGGGTATGAGAGCATGGAGATCACGGCAACGGCCCCGTTGATGGGCGTCCGCGAGAGCCGCCGCATCGTCGGCGAGTATGAGTTGACGGTGGATGACTTCCGCGCGCGGCGGCATTTCCCCGACCAGATCGGCCTGTTCAACAAGGAAGTGGACATTCACGTCTACACGGACGACCCGGAGGCCCTGCGGCAGCACCGGCAGATGCGGGCCGACCGGTCCAACCCCGACTACTGGATGGGCCCCGGCGAGAGCTATGGCCTGCCCTACGGCATGATCGTGCCCCGTGGCTGGCGGAACCTCTGGACCCCCGGCCGGGCCGCCAGCACAGACGTGATCGTCCACGGCTCAAGTCGGGTCATGCCCGCCGCCGCCATGATGGGCCAGGCCGCCGGCACTGCCGCGTGGCAGGCCATCCGCACCGACCGGGCCGCCGCGGAGATCGATACCGCGCAGCTCGTCCAGACCCTCCGCGAGAACCGTGCGATCCTGCCCCAGCAGAGCCTCTCCCCCACGCTGACCCGCGGCTGACATGCCGGTGCCCGCAAGCGTCGAAGAGGCGATGGCCATGTGCGAGACGCGCCACCGCTTTGCTCCGCCCTCTACACAACGTCCAGATCGCTCTGTGTCTGCAGCAGATACGGTCGTAGGAAGGGGCGGAGCGATGGCCGCTCTTTCAACGGGCACATCTGCGGTTGAGGTGCCGCCTCGGCCTGTAGCGTGACGGTTTCGCAGGAATGCGTACCCGGGCGAGCTTCTATTTCGAACCCGGGTGAGTCCAAGCTGGGCCTGAGTATGCAATGGTTTGTAAAACATACACTTGCGTAGCCTTGGACTCGTCGAGGGGTGGTCCAAGGGATCAGAGAGTTTCCGGCCAAAGAGATGGAAGACCTGCGAAAACGGGTGTCTGAGGGGCGGGCGGTTCCAAGCGTTGATCCGCACCTGACGGACGGGGTGGATGCCCAAAGCGTTTGGGCGTGCGGGGTTTGGGTAGCCGCCTGTCAGTGGCGGCTGATGGTACGGATGCGCGCAGGGCGTTTCGTGGAACGCTCGGGACTGGAGCTTGTACTCCTTGAAGCAAAACGGTCTATGTCAGTCAGCCGAATCGGATCATGTCCTCGTTCAGGATGATCTATTCTTGCCTTCCAGGCCTTTGTCCGTGGACGCCGAATCGTTTGAGAATCTCGTCGGCGATCCAGATGGAGCTGGAAACCAGCACGATCCACAGCCAGTCCAGTGCAGCCAGGGGCTCGGTGCCGAACAGCCAGCCGCCCAGAGGCGTCTGGACGACGGCCACCTGCAGCACCACGGCGATGCCAAGCCCCAGCAGCAGCCAACGGTTGCTCGCAAGCCCGATCGAAAAGATGGACTGGCGAAGCGACCGGGAGTTGATCGCCTGGAACCATTCGAAAACGACCATCGTCGTGAACGCGATGGTGCGTGCCCGGGACAAGGCCCCGTCCAAGTTGGCCCAGAACAACCCCATCGTACCGATGGCCATCAGCGGTGCCAGCATCGCGATTCGGCGAAGCACCACCTTGTTGATGATCTGCTCGCCGGGCCGGCGCGGCTTCTGTTTCAGGACATCTTCATGGCCCGGCTCGACGCCGAGGGGGATCGTGCACGCCCCGGCGGTGACGAGGTTGACCCACAGGATCATGATGGCCGTCAAGGGTAACGGCAGACCGAGAACCAACGCGCCACCAAGGGTCAGTATTTCGCCCGCATTCTGACTCAGCAAGAAGAACACGACGTTCCGCAGGTTGGCGTAGATGGTCCGGCCCTCCTCGACGGCATCGACGATCGTGGCGAAGTTGTCGTTGGTCAGGACCATGTCGGCCGCCTCGCGGGCGACTTCCGTCCCGCTCTGCCCCATGGCCACGCCGATGTCGGCCCCCTTGAGAGCCGGCGCATCGTTGACGCCGTCCCCCGTCATGGCCACCACCTGGCCCTGGTCCTTCAGGGCCTCCATGATCTTGAGCTTGTGCGCGGGCGAGACGCGGGCGAACACCCCG
>JAWLCG010000362.1:0-4869 GCA_041687295.1 Phycisphaerae bacterium
CGGGCCGTTTGCCCAGCGGCACCTGGAGGATCAGCGGGATCAGGTGCGACTCGGGGCTGTGGTCCTCGCCGATCTCCCCGTCGGGCGACGCGCCGGCGACGTTGAAGTACCGCAGGGCCGTGCAGCCCAGGCCGTACGCGTCGGCGTAGGCCCGCAGCATGTACTCCACGCAGAGCTTGCTGGCGCCGTAGGGGTTGATGGGGCTCAGCCGGTCGGTCTCGACGATCGGCACGCGCTCGGGCATGCCGTACACGGCCGCCGTCGAGCTGAAGACGATCCGCCGCACGCCGGTGTCGCGCATGGCGTCCAGCAGCGTCAGGCCGATCATGGTGTTGTTGTGGAAGTACTTGTCGGGCTGGGCGACCGACTCGCCGACCTCGATGAAGGCGGCCATGTGGATGACCAGGTCGATGGCGTGCTCGCGCAGGGCGGCCCGCAGGGCGGCGCCGTCGGCGACGTCGCCCTGGACGAAGGTGGCGCCCCGCACGGCCTGGGGGTGGCCCTTGCTGAGGTTGTCGTAGGCCACGCAGGTGTGGCCATGGCTGGCGAGGACCTTGACGATGTGCGAACCGATGTAGCCGGCCCCGCCGGTGATCAGGACGTTCATGGCATCTCCCGGCCGCCCGGGTGGGGGGCGGCGCTGCTCGTGACGGCCCGCCTGGCCGTTCGAGGGCCGATTATAGACGCCCCGCCCGCCGACGCAACGGCCCGTATCGTAGGCCGGGTCTGTCGTAGGCCGGGTCGAGCGCAGCGAGGCCCGGCGGCGGGGGAGAAACAGCGAGAATGGGCCACAGAGGACACAGAGGACACAGAGATAGGACGCACAGAGGGTTCGAGAGTTTTAGAGAAGCGGGGCGGGCAGCGGTTGGGGGCGATGGCGTCCGTCGTTGCCGTGTGTCCCTATATAGCCCCGGGCTTGCCCGGGGTCTTCGGAGTTCCCAGGAGCGTCCGGGTGCCGTGGCTGCGCTGTCTGCAGCCACGTCTGCAGAGCGACAGGGGCGCCGAACCGCTGCCAAGGCGGAGTGCCGATGGGGCGTCGGGCCCCCAAAGCACGCCCTGGACGAGAGGCTCGCGGAAGGCATTCCGTGGGCGTGGCGGTCGAGATTCGAGGGGGACGCAGACACACGTCCCGCGGGGCGGTTCGGACCCAACGTTGGGGCGGCGGGGGGCGTAGAAGGGGGGATGTCTTCCAAGGCTCCCTTGCAAACGGGCCCGGCGGGCGGCACACTATCGGCCGAGCGTGCCGTGATCCAACGCATCCAGGACAACGCCGTGCTGAGCCGCGCGCGCGGACGGATCGCGCCGGGGAGGGTGGTGGCCCTCTCGGGCGTGTGGGGTTCCGCTGCGCCGATGCTGGCGGCGGCGCTGGCGGCGGCCAAGGGCTGGCCGTTGGTGTACCTCTGCCCGCACCTCGACGACGCGGACGACGCCGCCGACGACATCGAGCTGCTCACCGGCCAGGCGGCGACGCTCTTCCCGGCCTGGGAGGCGGACCTGCAGCACGACCAGGTCAGCGACGAGATCGCCGCCCAGCGCCTGGCCGTGTGCCAGGCCTTCGCCCGGGCGGGCGCCGACGGGCAGGGCCGGCCCGACGTGATCGTCGCGCCGATCATGGCCCTGCTCCAGCCGGTGCCCAACCCCGAGACGCTCCGCTCGGCCAGCCTGGAGCTGCGGGCGGGCGGGTCGCTCAGCCTGGACACGCTGACCGCCTGGCTGGTGGATGCGGGCTACGAGTCGGTCGAGGTGGTCGACCAGGCCGGCGAGTTCGCCCATCGCGGCGGCATCGTCGACATCTGGCCGCCCAACGCCCAGCAGGCCGTGCGGGTGGAGTTTTTCGGCGACGAGATCGAGAGCCTCCGCGCCTTCGACCTCGACACGCAGCGCTCCACCGAGTCGCTCAAGCGGTTCGAGCTCTCGGCCACCGCGGCCGGGCGCGAGGCGAGCCCGTCCAAGACCACCAACCTGCTGAGCTACCTGCCCGAGCGCTCGATCGTGTGCCTCTCCCAGCCGGTGGAGGTGGCCGAGCTGGCCAACACCTTCTTCAGCCGGCTCAGCGACACGACGGGCCTGTACAAGCCCGAGGCGATTTTTCGCGGCCTGCGGCGGTTCGCGACGCTGGAGCTCTACCCCTTCAACGCCCCCGGCGGCGACCGCGAGCTGGACTTCGGCATCGACTCGCTGCAGCGTCTCACCACGCGGCCTGAGGAGTCGCTGGAGGAGCTCGAGCGGCTCGCGGGTCTGGCCGAGGTGGTGGTCTTCTGCGAGAACGTCGCCGAGCAGACCCGCTTCGAGCAGGTGCTGCGCGACGACCACCCGGGCCTGGCCGAGCGGCTCTCCACGCGGCTGGGGCACCTGACGCGCGGCTTCCAGTGGCCGGCCGAGAAGCTCGTGCTGGTGGGCCATCACGAGGTCTTCCACCGCTACACGCACCGTCGGAAGCTGCGGCGGGTGCGGGCGGGAAGGCCCATCGACAGCTTCATCGACCTGCAGCCGGGCGACTACGTGGTGCACGTCGCCCACGGCATCGCGCAGTTCGAGGGGCTGCGCAGCCTCGAGAAGGACGGGCGGCGCGAGGAGTTCCTCACGCTGCGTTTCAGCGAGAACGCCCTGCTGCACGTGCCGGTCAGCCAGATCGGCCTGGTGCAGAAGTACATCGGCTCGACGCGGGGCCATCCCAAGCTCAGCAAGCTGGGCGGCTCGGCCTGGAGCCGCCAGAAGGACCGCGCCGCCGAGGCCGTCCGCGACATGGCCGCCGACATGATCCGCGTCCAGGCCATCCGCGAGAGCACTGCCGGGGTCAGCTACCCCGAGGACACGGAGTGGCAGCGGCAGTTCGAGCAGGAGTTCCTCTACACCGAGACCGAGGACCAGCTGACCAGCCTGGGCGAGATCAAGGAGGACCTCCGCGAGGCCAGGCCCATGGACCGCCTGCTGTGCGGCGACGTGGGCTATGGCAAGACGGAGCTGGCGATGCGGGCGGCCTTCAAGGTCGTCCAGGCCGGCCGACAGGTGGCCGTGCTGGTGCCCACGACCGTCCTGGCCGCCCAGCACCTGCGGACCTTCCGCGAGCGGATGGCCGACTACCCCGTCACCGTCGAGATGGTCAGCCGATTCAGCTCGGCCAAGCAGTTCGAGCAGGTCGCCAAGCGCCTCGTCCTGGGCCAGGTCGACATCCTCATCGGCACGCACCGGCTGCTGAGCGAGAAGCTGCGCTTCCCGGATCTCGGGCTGGTGATCATCGACGAGGAGCAGCGCTTCGGCGTCGAGCACAAGGAGCGCCTCAAGCAGATGCGGGCGACGGTGGACCTGCTGACCCTCTCGGCCACGCCCATTCCGCGGACGCTGCACATGGCCCTGCTGGGCCTGCGCGACATCTCAAGCCTGACGACCCCGCCGCTGGACCGCCGATCGATCACCACCGAGGTCGCCCGCTACGACGAGCAGCGGATCCGCGACGCGATCGTCCGCGAGATGAACCGCGGCGGGCAGGTCTTCTTCCTGCACAACCGCGTCTACAACATCGAGAGCATGGCCGATACGGTCAACCGGCTCGTGCCCGACGCGCGGGTCGCGTTCGCCCACGGGCAGATGCCCTCGGCCCAGCTCGAGCGGGTGATGACGAACTTCGTCAACCAGGCCTACGACGTGCTGGTCAGCACGACGATCATCGAGAGCGGCCTGGACATCCCGACGGCCAATACGATGATCATCAACGACGCCGACCGCTTCGGCCTGGCCGAGCTGCACCAGCTCCGCGGGCGCGTGGGGCGCTACAAGCACCGCGCGTACTGCTACCTCATGCTGCCGGGCACGCGGAGCATCACGCCCGTGGCGGCCAAGCGGCTCAAGGCGATCGAGGAGTTCAGCGACCTCGGCGCCGGCTTCCAGATCGCGATGCGCGACCTGGAGATCCGCGGGGCGGGCAACATCCTGGGCTCCGAGCAGAGCGGGCACATCGCGGCCGTCGGCTACGAGCTGTACTGCCAGCTGCTCGAGGACGCCGTGCGGCAGGAGCGCGGCGAGGCCCCGCCGCCGCGGCGCGACGTAAGCGTCGACCTGGGCATCAGCGCGTACATCCCGCGCAACTACGTGCCGGCCGACCGCCAGCGGATGGAGGTCTACCGCCGCATCGTCCGCTGCGCGACGGTGCCGGAGCTGCGCCAGCTCGAGGACGACCTGCGCGACGCGTACGGCAAGGTGCCCGCCGCCGTGCGGACGCTGCTGGCCCAGGCCGAGGTGCGGGTGCTGGCCGGGGCGGTCGGCGTCGAGAGCGTCGTGCGGATGGGGCCCGACATCGTCTTGAGCATCCGCGACTGGCATCGGGCCAAGCGGGCCTTCGAGGGCGCCAACGGCACCGTTCGCATGCCCGACGACCGCACCGTCCACTGGCGCCTGCCGCCGAACTACCTCGACGAGCCCGCCACGCTGCTGACCGTGCTGCGAAAGCAATTGCAGGGCGCCGTCAAGCGGCTATAATCGGCCCGGCCCCCCTCAGCGAAAGCCGCCGTGGCGGTGGAGTAGGTCGGGCATACCTGCCCGACACCGATGGCGGCTGGCCGGGACGGGTTGTCGGGGAAGTATCCCCGACCTACTGGCTGGCCGGGCCGACCCCCAGCCAGGTAGGTCGGGCATACCTGCCCGACAGGACCAAGGCGGACCCCTCGGGATGTCGGGGAGGTATCCCCGCCTACGGATGGGGTCCCCGCGACCCCTGCGAAAGGTGTTTCCGATGCTGCGTGTGTGTGTGCTGGTGACGTGTTCGGCCCTTCTGGGCGGCTGTGGCTGGGTGGGCGACCTGTGGCCCTGGGGCGAGGACGAGCCGCAGGTGGCGACGGCCGGACCTGCCGAGGCCGAGGCCCCGACGCCGAC
>JAWLCG010000363.1:0-4862 GCA_041687295.1 Phycisphaerae bacterium
ACGGGCAGCCCGACCGGCCGGTGCGCCTTGTTCTGAAGCACTTTACGAATATGCTGGGCGGCTCGTTGCCGGCGAACCTTCGGCCCGTGGTACGGCTGGACGCGGGCGACTGGCAACGGCTCGAGCCCGGCGAGCCCTGCCCGCTGCCCGACGGGCGCCTCGAGGGCCATTGGCCCCTGCCGCCCTTCGAGCGCGAGGCCCGCGTGGCCCTGTGCTATCCGTACGGGCCCGAAGAGGTCGATCGGCTGGTGGCCGAGACGCACGGCTACTGGCGGGCGGACACGGGCGGCCTGCGCCAGGCGGGCCGCCCGCTGGTCCGGCTGAGCAACGACCCGGGCGACACCAAAGGCCAGCGGCCGGGACTCTACCTCGTCGCCCGCCAGCACGCCGGCGAGACGCCCGGCTCGTGGGTGCTCGACGGGCTGCTCCGCCGCTTCGCCGAGGCCGGGCCCGACGCCCCGCTGGTCTGGGCGGTGCCGCTGTCGAACATCGACGGCGTGGTGCAGGGCGACTACGGCAAGGACAACTTCCCCTACGACCTGAACCGCGCGTGGGGCTCGCCGCCGATGCGGCACGAAGTGCTCACCATTCAACATGATATGCACCGCTGGACCGGCCGGTGCCGCGCCCTGCTCGCCCTGGACCTGCACGCCCCCGGCGCCTGCGAGACGGCCGGGGCGTACTTTTTCCTGCCCAAGCCCGAGCAGTCGCCCCAGTTGCACGGCCAGGCGCGGGCGTGGGCCGAGCGGTTCGCCGCCGCCCTGGGCCCGGACTACGCCGCCGAGCCGTTCGCCCGCCTGGCCACCTACGCCAGCCGCTGGGAGACGCCCAACTTCACCGCCTTCTGCTGCGGGCGGCTGAACGTGTGCGGCTTCAGCATGGAGACGCCCTACTCGGCCTGCAACTCCACGGTGTTGACCCGCGAGGCCTACGGCCAGATCGGCCAGGCGATGGCCGAGTGCATCATGCGCTACCCGGCGTAGGATTTTTGGTTTCTGGTTGCGGATTTTTGATTGAAGAGGCTGGCGCCGGTTGGCTGGCCCCGTCCCCCATTCGCGGCTGATGCCGCCTGCGGTATGATGCCGGCATGACGCGTGACTTTGACATTGTGGTGATTGGCGGGGGGCATGCGGGGATCGAGGCCTCGGCGGCGGCGGCGCGGATGGGCTGCGTGACGGCCCTGCTGACGCTGCGGGCGGACGCCATCGGGCGGATGAGCTGCAACCCGGCCATCGGCGGGGTGGGCAAGGGGCAGATCGTCCGTGAGGTCGACGCAATGGGCGGCCTGATGGGCCGGGCCGCCGACGCGACGGCCATCCAGTTCCGCATGCTCAACCGCTCCAAGGGCCGGGCCGTCTGGGGCCCCCGCTGCCAGAGCGATCGCCACGCCTACGAGGCCTTCGTGCAGGCCGAGCTGGCCCGCCAGCCGAACCTGACGATCCTCGAGGGCGAGGCCACCGCCATCCTCACCGACGCCGCCGGGCGGGCGTGCGGGGTGGCCCTGGCCGATGGGCACACCCTCTCGGCCCGGGCGGTGGTGGTGACCACGGGCACCTTCCTGGGCGGCCTGCTGCATCGCGGCCCGACCACCTGGCCGGGCGGCCGGGCGGGCGAGCCGGCCGCCGAGGGCCTCAGCGACTCGCTCCGCCGGCTGGGCATCGAGCTGGGACGGCTCAAGACCGGAACCTGTCCCCGCCTGGCGGCCGAGACGATCGACTACAGCCAGTGCGAACGTCAGGACGGCGACGCCGAGCCGGTGCCCTTCAGCCTGACGACCGGCCAAACCGATCGGCCCCAGGTGCCCTGCTGGATCACTCGCACCACGCCGGCCGTGCACCGGGCGATCCGCGACAACCTCCACCGCGCCCCGCTGTACACGGGGCAGATCTCCAGCGTCGGCCCGCGCTACTGCCCGAGCATCGAGACCAAGATCGAGCGCTTCGCCGACAAGGACAGCCACCAGCTGTTCCTCGAGCCCGAAGGCCTCGACACCAACTGGGTTTACGTCAATGGCCTGTCGACGAGCCTGCCCGAAGTCGTCCAGCGGGCCATGCTGGCGGGCATCCCGGGCCTGGAGCGGGCCGAGGGGCTCCAGTGGGGCTACGCCATCGAGTACGACTTCGTCCCGCCCACTCAACTTCATTCCACGTTGGAGGTTAAGCGGGTACCGGGCCTCTACCTGGCCGGGCAGATCAACGGCACCACCGGCTACGAGGAGGCCGCCGGCCTGGGGCTGTTGGCCGCCGTCAACGCCGCCTGCCGCCTCCGCGGCGAGGGGCCCGTCGTGCTGGGCCGGGAGGAGGCGTACCTCGGCGTCATGGTCGACGACCTCGTAACCAAGGGCGTGCAAGAGCCTTACCGCATGTTCACCAGCCGGGCCGAGCACCGCCTGCACCTGCGGGCGGACAATGCGGAGTTCCGCCTGAGCGACCAGGCCGACCGGCTGGGCCTGCTGGGGCCCGAGCAGCGGCAACGCTGGGCCGACCTGCGGGCTCACACGCAGGCCGCCCGCGCCCAGCTCGATCGGCTGCGGGTCGAGGGCAAGCCGGCCGCCGCCTGGCTGGTGAGCCCCGCGACCGACTTGGCCGACCTGCTGGCCCGCGCAGCCGACTCGCCAGCCCGCGCCGCCCTGGCCCAGTGGCTCACGCAGGATGCCCAGGCCGTCGAGGTGGCTGTAACCGACTTGCGGTACAGCGGCTACGTCGAGAAGCAGCGCCGCCAGGCCCGCCAGCTCGGCGACCTGGATCACCGGGCGATCCCGCCGGGGCTGGACTACGACACCGTCCCCCACCTGCGGGCCGAGGCGAAGCAGCGCCTCGCCGCCATCGCCCCGCGAACCCTCGGCCAGGCCCTGCGGGTCAGCGGCATCACGCCGGCCGACGTGACCGTCCTGGCCATCCACCTCCACGCCCGACGGGCCCCGGCCTAGTGCGCAAACGCCATATGGAGTGCGGCGAAGGATTCGCCGCTTTGGCTCGTGGGCGCACACAGCCAAAGCGGCGACTCTGTC
Source organism: Phycisphaerae bacterium (assembly GCA_041687295.1). Classification (GTDB taxonomy): domain Bacteria; phylum Planctomycetota; class Phycisphaerae; order SM23-33; family FEN-1343; genus JAWLCG01. The sequence continues at coordinate 3,011 of JAWLCG010000363.1, forward strand.
GCCGCACTCCATACTGTGCCCGTTCCCGGTCCGAGCATCGCGTGCGGCGGCGCGGAGCCGGTGCGAATCTAGGTAACTTGGCGAAACTAAAGAGGAATGGTATCGGCAATTTCTGCGCGTCACTTTGGCCGAACCGCGGGAAGAAGGCCCCGGGAACACACGTAAAGTCTTACACTGATTGTATTTACATTGATCCACATGGGGAGGCCGATTTTTTCAAGGGCGGGCCGTCTGGGCGACGATACGTCAAGTGTGCAAGGATGCACGCGGGAACGGCAACAGGGGCCATATATGGTGGCCCATCCCGCCGCAAAGGCTGAATCTGGTGTGACCAGGATTTCAAAGCACCACGGCCAGACTGACCACGGACGGCTTGGCCGGCGGTCGCACACCGCCCGCGGAGGTGCAGGCGCGGGCCTTTTGCGAGGTATGAAGTCATGAACATTCAAGGTGTTAACGGCGGTTCGCCGGTTCGCCCCGTCCAGGGCCAGGCCGCCCCGCGGCCGGCGGAGAAGGCCGCCCCCCAGGCGCCCGCCGACACGGTGGAGATCAGCCCGGCCGCCCGCTATGCCAGCCGGCTGGCCGAGGTGCCCGCCGTCCGAACCGAACTGATCCAGCGCATCCGCAGCGAGATCCAGGCCGGCACCTACGAGACGGGCGAGAAGCTCGACGTCGCTCTTGGCAAGCTCCTGCAGGAACTGGACATCTGATCGTCCCCCACCCGCAGCACCAGGCAGGGGTCTTCCAGGAAGGCCCCTGCCTGTGTCTTGCGCGGCCTGCTTAGACCACCCCGCCCCCCGCAACCCTCCCTGTCCTCCTTTCCTGCCTGGACTGCAAAAATTTCCTAGATTATCACCGAAACTTTGCCTAAGTTAACGCCTTCAAGGGGTAACGTTGTACGTCGGACCCCCTGGATCGGCGGCTCACGCCGGTCGAAAGCCTTTCCGAAGTCACTGCAGGTCCAAACTTCGCGCCTGCGTGTGAAGATAGAGGGTCTGGGGCAAAATATACGGTCTAGGGTATTTAAGAAGGATCGCGGGGGCGACGATGACAGGAACGGCAACCTTGAACCGCCAGGCGGGCCGATAGCGCCGTGTCTTCGGCCTGGCCTGGGGCGCGATGCGGGAGAAGAACAGTGAGCGTCAAGAGCAAGACAGTATTCACGACGGGTGAGGCGGCCGAGATCTGCAAGCTTTCGCAGCAGACGATCATCCGCTGTTTCGACAGTGGCCAGCTCGGAGGCTTCCGCGTGCCCGGCAGCCGGTTCCGACGGATCCCGCGCGACCAGCTCCTGCGGTTCATGAAGAAGAACTCAATTCCGCTGGACGGCCTGAGCAGCGACAAGCACAAGGTGCTCGTCGTCGATGACGATCCCGAGATCGTCGAGCTGTTCGTGGACGTCCTGAAGCGCGACGGGCACTTCGAGGTGCAGACGGCCTCGACGGGCTACGACGCCGGCGTCCGCACGCAGAGCTTCCTGCCGGACCTGGTCATCCTGGACTACATGCTGCCGGACATCAACGGCAACGTCGTGTGCAAGACCATCCGTGAGAACCCCGATCTGGCGCACATCAAGATCCTGATCATCTCGGGCCTGATCAACCAGGCCGAGATCGACAACCTGCTGACCAGCGGGGCGGACGACTTCATCAAGAAGCCGTTCAACATCACCAAGGTCGTCGAGCGGGTGATGGAGCTGATTGAGGTGTAGGCCTGCGGCCTCGTCGGTGCGTCAACGCGTCAATGCGTCAATGCGCCGCCGAGGGCTCACGCAGTGACGCAGTGACGCAGTGACGCGTCGGCCGGCAAGCGACCACTGCTTTCCAGGGCGCCCGGGCCTGCTCGGCCCGGG
>JAWLCG010000364.1:0-4848 GCA_041687295.1 Phycisphaerae bacterium
CCCTGCCGGACTGCGTCCGGCCTACAGGCTCAGAACTCCGCCTCGCCCGTCTGGCGGAACCGCTCCATCACGGCCAGGGACTGCTCGGCGTACAGCTGCGCCCGGCCGGGGTCGTTACGGCGGCTGGAGACGGAGATCGTGATGTACTTCTGGTGCTCGTAGAGCAGGTAGAACATCCGCCGAATGGCCCCGTCACGGGTGCGTTGGGGCTCCTGACCGTAGCCGGCCCAGAAGTCCGGCTTCGTCACGCCGCAGTACTCGGCGATGGCCAGGTCCCACTCCGGGTCGCCCCAGCAGGCGCGGTCGAAGTCGAGCACGCCGGTCACCCGCCCGGTGCGGTCGACCAGCAGATTCGTCGACCAGATGTCGCCGTGCAGCAGCACGGGCTCGACGTTGTGGTCCAGGGCGTCGAGGTGGTCCTCCAGCAGCCGATGGGCGTCGTCGGCGGTGGCTGAGTCGTACACGCCGCAGGCCACCGTGTCGTCCAGCAGTCGGCGGTACATGACGCCGAACGCCTCGGGCCAGGTGGGCTGGGGCGTCATGCAGGCCTCGTCGCCGCGGTAGCCGAACAGGCCGTCCTCGGCCCGCACGGTGTGGACGCGGGCGATGCAACGGCCCCACTGCCGCAGGGCCCGGGCCACGCCGTCGGGCGCCAGCGTCACGTGGGCGGTGCTGAAGGGCGTGCCGGGCAGGTGCTGCATGACCATCCAGTCGCGGTCGATGCGCCGGCGGCTGAAGTCGGTGTGCAGGATGCCGGGCACGGGCACGTCGGTCTCGGCCAGCAGGCGCTCGTGGATGGCCGGCTCGCGGCGCATCATGCGGTACTCGTAGAACAGCTGTAGCACGTCGTCGGGCGGGGCGACCCGCAGCACCCGCCGCTGGGTGTCGGCGCTGGCGAGGAAGACGTCCGAGAACTTGCCGGCCGTGCAACGCTCCAGCCGCCAGTCGCCCCGGCCCGTGGCCTCGGCCAGCAGGTCCTGGGCACGCGACTCGTCGAGCTCGAGGCGCTGTCCCTCGTTTCGACTCACCATCACCGCCCCCCGCCGGCCGGCCCGGCCTGGGCCTGGCGCTCGTACCGCTCGAGGATCTCGCGGAAGCTGTCCGCGTCCGGGGCCTCGCGGAGTTCGGCGAGGCTATCGTCGTGGAGCATCCGCGCCAGGCGGGCCAGCACGTGCAGGTGCGTCCGCTCGTCCTTGCAGCAGACCAGGAAGAACAGCTGGGTCAGCGAGCCGTCCTCGGCCCCGAAGGGCACGCCGCTGGCGGTTCGGCCGGCGACGATGAACGACTCGGCGATGTCCCACGGCAGCGGATGGCGCGGATGCGGCAGGGCCAGGCCCGGGTACAGGGCCGTCGACCACATCGCCTCACGCTCCTCGACCGCCTGGAGCAACTCGTCCTTGCCCCAGACCAGCCCGCACCCGTCGGCCAGGTCGATCAGGTTGCGGATGACGCTCTTGCCGGTACGGCTCTCCAGCGGGATGGCGATGCCGCCGGCCGGCACCATCGGCGCCACCAGCAGCTCGTCCTCGCTGGACAGGCCGTGGTGCGCGCGAACGCCCGACTCGATCTGGGCCAGCCGACCGTGGGGCAGCTCGTGCATCCGCGACTCGACCCAGTGGTCCACGTCGATCTTGCGGAAGACGAACGCCCCCTTGCGCCGCTCGCAGGGGATCTTGCCCCGGCTGGCGAGCCGCTCGAGCTCGCGGGCGTCCATGTTCAGGTACCGGGCGACCTGCTGCAGGTCCAGCAGTTCGAAGGGCATGGCAGTGTCCTCTCTGGAGTAACGGATCGGAAGATTCTACCGCGCCCCCGCCGGCCTGCACAGAGCCCACCGGAGCCCCTGCGGCATTGACCTGACGGCGGCGGAGGGAAACAATTCCCGTAGACATTCCGATCGCAGGCCGGCCCCCGGCCCGAGTGTCGCCCGCTCCGGCCAGGCCGCCGGCCACCGGGAAGGAGGTAACCATGCCCGGACCCTTGGGAGCCTATCGCCGTCTGGCCCGACTGGCCACGACGGTGTTGATCGTGTTTCTCGTCCTGCTCGCCCTGTGGATCGCCTACGAGGTGGCCCTGCTCGCCACGGCCCTGAGCCTGGAGGAGGCCCCGCTGCTGTTGCTGCTGCGACAGGGCCTGCGCGTGCTGGGGCTGGTGGCCCTGGCGCCACTGCTGGTGCTGACGTACGGCCTGGTGCTGTCCTGGCTGCGGTCGGCCACCGCCATCCGCACGCTCAACGACCGCGCGGGCCGACTGGCCGTCATCCAGGACGCCAACCAGCAGGCCCTGCGCGAGCTGGCCGACATCGCCCCGCTCAGCGACCAGGCCAAGGCCCTGGTCTTCCGCGAGCGCGAGATCGAGGCCGTCCGCGAGGTCATCCACGAGTGCCTCGCCCGCCAGGACTACCGCCAGGCCGAGCAGTTCATCGAGCGCATGGCCAGCCAGTTCGGCTACCACGCCGAGGCCGAGCGATTCCGCGCCGAGGTCCTCGCCAGCCGAGAGGCCAGCACCGAAGGAAAGATCCACGCGGCCGTGCAACGCGTCGAGGCCCTCATCCAGCAGGGCAACTGGGCCCGCGCCCAGCGCGAGACCGAGCGGCTGCGACAGATCTTCCCCGAAAGCCAGGCCGTGCAGGCCCTGCCGCAACACCTCGCCGACGCCCGCAACCAGCACAAGAAGGACCTGCTGCGCCTCTACAGCGACGCCGTCCGCCGCAACGACGTCGACCGGTCCATCGAACTGCTCCGCGAGCTCGACCGCTACCTCACGCCGCAGGAGGCAGCCGCCCTGGAAGAGAGCGCCCGAGGCGTCTTTCGCGCAAAGCTGCACAACCTCGGCGTGCAGTTCGCCATCGCCGTCACCGAAGAACGATGGGACCAGGCCGCCCGCACCGGCGAGCAGATCGTCAGCGAGTTTCCCAACACCCGTATGGCGGCGGAGGTCCGCGAAAAGCTCGACGCGCTGCACCACCGGGCCGCCGCGGAGACCGCGGGAGAGTGACGCCCCCCCCCGCGATCGGCTGAACAAACTGGCGAAAATCCATCTCCGCGCGACCCTCGGCGGACCGCCGGCGTATAATAGGGAGCGAAACGGGGACGGGCGAGAGGCCCGTCGGCTTCGACGCAAGCGGCTCCAACCGAGCCACTTAGAATTTAGCGGAAAAATTCGCACCTTTGGCTCTTTTCCGCTTGTACCGCCAGCCCGCCCCGTGCTACAGTATGCGTCTGCTCGATAGGAGCAGGAGACAAACCGCCTGTCAATCCGCTGTCAGCCTCGCCCCCCGCGAGCCTTTTCAAGGCCCGCTGCAACCGCCCCTTACGGGCCGGGGACCCGGGACGTTCGGCTGGCCAGGATGACGCGGAAAAGTTTTCACGAAATTGCGAAACCAAGAACTTGACGGGCGAACGAAACGAAGTATACTTCGCCCCTCGCACTCCGAGTGAGACGCGAGTGCCCCGGCGATAGGCTGGGGCGGCAAAGGAAAGATTTCGCAAAAAAGCAAAAAGACGATTGACTGGCGAAAGCAGATCAGTATACTTCGCCATCTCGTCACTCTTCGGAGCGGCGAGGAAAACGACCGGCGAAAGGCCGGGCTCAATCGCCGAAATTGACAAGTAAACAGAGACAGCCGTCACGAGGATGTGTCCCTCAGCGAGTCGATCATCACGACGATTCGCGTGGGTTTGATCAGGCCGGCCCACCTTGCGGGCCGACCAAACTCAAAGTCCTCGTGATTGACGTATCATGGACTTTGAGCTTTTAGCCGCTCCGATCCGTCGGAGCGTCTTTGGATCCGATTAGCCGTCGGATCCCGCCAGTCAAGACTTTCCTGGACTATGCCCCCTTCGGGGAGCACCAATACAAAAGGGAAGAGTTTGATCCTGGCTCAGAACGAACGCTGGCGGCATGGTTAAAACATGCAAGTCGAGCGCGAAAGGGCCTTCGGGCCTGAGTAGAGCGGCGAAAGGGTGAGTAATGCATGGGTAACGTACCTTCCGCACAGGGATAGCTAACCGAAAGGTTAGGTAATACCTGATGAGACCACAGTGTCATATGGCACAGCGGTCAAAGGGCGGGGACCCCTTCGGGGGCCTGCCGGCGGTAGAGCGGCCCATGTCGTATCAGCTAGTTGGTGAGGTAACGGCTCACCAAGGCTACGACGCGTAGCGGGACTGAGAGGTTGACCCGCCACATTGGGACTGAGACACTGCCCAGACTCCTACGGGAGGCTGCAGTAACGAATATTGGGCAATGGGCGAAAGCCTGACCCAGCAATGCCGCGTGTGGGACGAAGCTCTTCGGGGTGTAAACCACTGTCAGGGGCTACCAAGCGAAGGCGGCTAACATCCGCCCGAGTTGAGGCGCCCCAGAGGAAGCCACGGCTAACTTCGTGCCAGCAGCCGCGGTAATACGAAGGTGGCAAGCGTTGTTCGGAATCACTGGGCTTAAAGCGCATGTAGGCGGTCTCGTAAGCGTCTTGTGAAAGCCCCCGGCTCAACCGGGGAATCGCTGGGCGAACTGCGAGACTTGAGGCAAGTAGGGGTGCGTGGAACTCTTGGTGGAGCGGTGAAATGCGTAGATATCAAGAGGAACGCCGGTGGCGAAAGCGGCGCACTGGGCTTGTCCTGACGCTGAGATGCGAAAGCTAGGGTAGCGAACGGGATTAGATACCCCGGTAGTCCTAGCCGTAAACGATGCCTACTAGGTCGGAGCCCCTCTGACGGGGTTCCGGCCGAAACGAAAGCATTAAGTAGGCCGCCTGGGGAGTACGGTCGCAAGGCTAAAACTCAAAGGAATTGACGGGGGCTCACACAAGCGGTGGAGCATGTTGCTTAATTCGATGCAACGCGAAGA
>JAWLCG010000365.1:0-4836 GCA_041687295.1 Phycisphaerae bacterium
CCACAAGCCAAAGCGGCGTCGAGCCGCCGCACTCCATATTGTGCCCGCATCCCCTTCCGCCGTAGCAGACCACCTACATTGCGTTTCCCGTCTGGGTGCAATGGCTGCGCCGTCTGCAGCCATGCGAAGTGGTTAGGCCGTTTGCCCATCAGATGCGCGAGTGCGATGGGTCGCCGGATCGACGGTCCGGCCACGAATGCCCACGGATGGCAATCCGTGGGCTTGGGCCGAGCGCACCTTGCGGACCGGCAGGGGCAATCGGCAGACGGTCGGACCCCTCTTTCGGCAAGGCGGCGAACGTGGCGCGGCCCGCTCTACCGCCGCCGCAGCCCCCCGCCGACCAGCCAGGCGGCCAGGGCCAGCGGCACCAGCAGCAGGGCGATCGGCAGCACGATCAGCAGGATCAGCCCCACGACCAGGCCAATGGTCACCAGCCCGGCCAGCAGGCCCAGCGGGCCCTTCAGGGAGAGGCGCAGTCTCGGGGGCGTTTGCGGCCGAGTCGGCTCGGTCGGCCCCTCGGCGGGGCTGCGCCGGCGGACCTCCACGTGTACGGGGCGATCGGGATCGGGTGTCGGGTCGGCCATGGCTGGGCCCTCGCTGGTAGATCAACGCCCTCGGCCGCCGCTCGTTACGCGCTGCGACGGCCCAGGCTCCATCATAGACGATGGCCCCCGCCCATACCAGTCGGCACCCGACCCGCCGGCAGGGGCTTGGCCGGACCGCCCCCAGCGGGTATGACAGCGGTACAACCCACGGAGGGCGAATGATCCATCAGCCGATCCAACCGTCCCGCTCCGCCGACGAGGCGACGCAGCGGTTCCTGAACGACCTGGCCGACTGGGCCGGGCAGTGCATCGCCCGCTACGGCGACGCCCCGGCCAGCGAAGTGCACGACCAGGGCACCTACACCACCGGGTGGGAGCCCTGGCTGTCGGCCACGCGCGACGAGGCCGCCTGGGCCTTCCTGCGGACCACGCGCGACCGCATCCGCGACCACTTCGTCTCGGCCGACCGGTGGCGCCACGGCTACTGGCGAATGCACGAGGCCCACCACGGCACCGAGCATTTCGAGCTGTTTGTCGGCATGCTGGCCCGCCTGGATGGCGACGACGGGGCCACCCGGGCCCAACTGCTCGACGCCGCCGAGCACGTGGCCGGCCTGTGCCCGCAAGTCGAGCCGTGGCTGGATGGGCGGACAGGGCTGTTCCGCTCGACCTGGTTCGGCACCGACGGCGTGCGCGTCGAGCCGGGCCTGGAGGTCAACGTGCCCGACCACTTCCGCCTGGTGAACCTGTGCCTGCTGGCCCACGACGCCGGCGGGGGCCCGGCCTATCTCGACCTGGCCCGCGCATACGCCCGCCGATGGGCCGAGGCACTGCTGGCGGAGGAGCGCCTGCCCGTCGCCCTGGCGCCGGCTGGGGCGCTGTTCGACCTGACCGGGCAGTCGGAGCAAAGCTACCGCCGGTTCGCCGGACAGATGCCCGCCAACCTGGACAGCCCCGTCGACCGGGCGGAGAACCTGCTGGCCTCCGACGCGACCGGTGCCCTGCTGACGCTGGGCCTGCGGACGGGCGAGGGACTCTTCCTGCACGCCCTGCGGAGGCTGCTGGACGTGCTGGCGACGCAGTTGGCCGACCCCGACGCCGCCTCGGCCGTCCAGGCCATCCGCCGCTACCGCCAGGCCACCGGCGACGACCGCTACGACGACGCCGTCCGGGCCGCCGGCGCGCAGCAGGGAGACCCCTACGCCATCGAGGCGATGGGCCTGGAGCTGGACTGGAAGCCCGCGGGTCGGCCGGGGGGCATCGGCAAGCGGGTGGACATGCTGGGCTGGCGGGAGGACGGCGGGCCCCGACGCGTCGGGCCGGCGCTGCTGGCCTTGCAGGCCGAGATCGATCAGGATGAACAGCTGGCGGCGCGGGCGGTCGACCTTGCCCGCGCGCAGTTCGCGCTGGCCCGTCAGACGCTGCCCGACGGGCGCCACCATGGCTGCGCAGCCCGAACCGTCAGCGCTGTCCTCCGCGGCCACGGGCGCGAAAATGGCGCCGGCGCCTCCACGGCCGTGCTGGCCCCGGTGCTCCACGCCTTCCGGCGTTGAGCCCCTCTGCCGATCGCGCAGGTGGGCTCGGCCCAAGCCCACCGAATGCCTTCTGTGGGCATCTCAGTCGGGCCATTCCCAGCGCGGCACAACGCACCCACAGGCCCAACAGGCGAACGGTCCAGCCCATTTCCCTACCGGACGTGCGGGTGAACTGGGCCTCCAGATCGACGGTCCAGCCACGAATGCCCACGGATCGCAATCCGTGGGCTTGGGCCGGAGGCGCCTTGCGACCCACAGACGCAGTTGGCAAACGGTCCAGCCCGCGCAGACCCCAACTGCCGTGGCCACAAGGGCCGTTTCAGGAACTGGATACGCCCGGGTCTCGGCGGGCGACCGACGTCAAGGTTCACGGCAGAGCCGAAGACCCGGACGCAAGCCGCCCGCCGAGGCCGCGAGCAGAATGGGCGGGCTGTTTAGTAGCGGCCGCGACCGCCACCGCCGCCACCGCCACCGTAGCCACCGCGGCCACCCCGGCCGCCACCGCCGCCGCCGCGATCCTCACGAGGCTTGGCCTCGTTGACCGTCAGCGCCCGGCCGCCAAAATCCTTGCCGTTCAGCGTGTTGATGGCATCGTCCGCATCCGAGTCCGACTCCATCTCGACGAAACCGAAGCCCTTGCTGCGGCCGGTGTCGCGATCCATGATCACCTGAGCGCTCTGCACGCTGCCGTGCTGGCCGAAGAGCTGCTCGAGATCGGCGTCGCTCGTGTCGTACGGAAGGTTGCCTACATAAATCCTCTTGCCCATGATTCTCTCCTGTCAAGCCTCTCAAGGCTGGGGCGCGGCGGACCCACACATTCAGGGCTTTCCGGGTCCCATGGAAAGCGACCGGCTATTGAGCGGAGTTCAGGCCACTGGAGCAGGTAGAGACTCCCCTGCGGCGGCACATCCCCGTCGGTTCATCCGTCTGCGGTAAGTATAGCACGCCAGTCAACCTGGATGCTCGCGCCAAGTGAGGATTTCTTGGGATGGACAGGCGGGGACGAGCCACGGTATAGAGGATCGAGTGGAAATGCGGAATCGCCACCGCGTGGGTGTGCACGGTTACAGGAGGACAGCCATGGGTCCGAAGGTTACTTTCATCGGCGGGGGCAGCGCGAAGTTCGTGGCGGGGCTCGTGCGGGACCTGTTCACGTTTGACGAGTTGGCCGACGTCCGGCTGTGCCTGATGGACATCGACGCCGGCCGGCTCGCCCGTTCGGAGAAGCTCATCCGCCGCATGATCGACGAGCGGCACCTGCCGGCGACAGTCGAGACGACCACCGACCCGCGGGCCGCCGTCGCGGGCAGCGACTTCGTCATCGTCACCATCATGGTCGGCGGCTTTGGGCACTACGAGTCCGACGGGGCGATCCCCGTCCGCCACGGCGTCCTGCCGACCGTCGGCGACACGACGGGCCCGGGGGCGGTGATGCGCCTGGTCCGCACGACCCCGGTGCTCGCGCAGCTCGTGGACAACCTCCGCCAGACGGCCCCCGACGCCTGGGTGCTCAACTACACCAACCCCATGGCCATGGTCACCGGCACGATGCTGGAGCTGGGCCACGCGCGGACCGTCGGCCTGTGCCACTCCATCCAGGGCTCCTACCGCCAGATCGCCGACTGGCTGGGCATCCCGTGGGAGGAGATCCGCTACACGGCCGGCGGCATCAACCACGTGGACTTCTACCTCACGCTGACCCACAACGGGCGCGACCTCTACCCCGAGCTGCTCGCCCGCAAGGACGAGATCCTCGCAGAGCACCCCGACATGCGGGTGAAGTTCGAGCTGCTCGAGCACCTCGGCGCCTGGCCGGCCGAGGGCCAGCACCACCAGACCGAGTACTACCCCTGGTTCCGCAAGAACCGCGAGCTGGCCGAGCAGCACTACGCCGTCGAGACGATGTGGGGCTACCACTTCGACCAACGCGTCAACCGCGAGCTGGACGCCATCGTGGAAAACCAGATCGCCGGGCGTGAGCCGATCGCCTACGCCCGCAGCCACGAGTATGGCGCCTGGATGATCCACTCGATGCGGACCGACACGCCGCGGCTGGTGTACGGCAACGTGGCCAACGGCGGGCTCATCGAGAACCTGCCCGGCCAGGCCGTCGTGGAGGTGCCCTGCCACGTCGACGCCAACGGTGTACGCCCCTGCCGGGTGGGCCCGCTGCCGCTGCCCCTGGCGGCCGTCATGACCCCGCACGTCCTGCTGCACGAGATGGCCATCCGCGCCGTGCGGACCCGCGACCGCGCCGGCCTGCGCCAGGCCATCGCCGCCGACCCCATGACCGGCATGGCCCTGACCCTGCCGCAGATCCGCGCCATGACCGACGAACTGCTCGCCGCCAACGCCGAGTACATGCACGATTGGGCATAGCGCGTAGGCTGGGACAGAGCCCCGCAGGGGCGGCGTCCCACCTGGCTGGCGCTTGGCACCGATCGAAGGTGGGACGCCGCGGCTGCACCGCTAGACCGTCTTGCTGACGCATGTGCGGGTCCACGGCTCTGGGTGCCCCGGGCAAGCCGCAGGCTCGCCCGGCCGGAGGGGATATCGGGGCCTCCTGGCTGGACCGCCTCCGCCCTCGACCGGGCGAGCGGTGCTGACGCCCCGCTTGCCCGGGGCACCGGCCCGCACGTCCGGTGGCAAACGGTCTTATACGCACCCCGGGTGATTTTCGCGCGCTGTTAGGCGCCCGTTCGGGTTGCGCGAGCGGGTGATCCATGCGATGATGGGGCATCTGACCGAAAGGATGC
>JAWLCG010000366.1:0-4818 GCA_041687295.1 Phycisphaerae bacterium
CCGGCGGCGGCCGCGGGCCCCGCGGGGGGGGGGCGGGCCCCCCCCTACGGGGGCCTTGCCCGGCGGGGCTGGGGGGGCGGGCGGCGGCGGTGGCCGTTGGCGTTGGTGGCGGCGAGGGTCAGCAGGTCCCGGCCGGCCTGGGTGTCGGGGGCGCGGAGGACCTGCCAGTCCATCTCCGGCCCGCAGCGGGCACAGTGGCAGTCGCGGCGGACGCGGCGGGCGAGGAAGCTCTGGCCGCACACGCTGCAGCGATGCAGGTAGAGGTAGCGCCGCCGGCGCTGCCGCGCGACGGGCAGGCTGTGGGTGGCCCGGTCGGTGAGGTTCACCGCCCGCATCAGCGTGCGGAACTCCAGCCCGTGCGGCGGGCGGCGCCCGTAGCGGCGATACACGGCCACGTGGGCCAGCTCGTGCACCAGCGTGGGGATCAGCTCGTCGGGGTGCTCGCTGAGCAGCCGGCCGTTGAGCTCGACCTGCCCGAGCTGCAGGTGGGCCTGGCCCAGCGTGGTCCGAAGGCGGGGGTTGTAGCCGACCCGCACCGACTGGCCGAGGTCGGGCATGTCCCACGCATCGCCGCACCGCTGGGCGATCTGCCCCAGCACCCGCGCATGTGGCAACGGCTGGCCCGGCTGCCACAGGTCGTCCACACGCAATCGGTCCTGGGGAGGCATGGGGCGGATTGTACCAGTCGAAGCAGGCAAGGGCCAGCCGCGCCGTATGGAGTGCGGCGAGGAACTCGCCGCTTTGGCTCGGGGGCCGAAGGCGGCTACCTTACGACTCCTTGGGGCGCACAACAGGCATGCCGCGCCGTGCCCGCCGGAAGGAGCGAGCGATCAGGAAGAGCGAGGCCGCGATCAGGGCCGTCTTCAGCAGGCCCATGCCGAGCAGCATCCACGACAGGAATTCCCCCGTCGAGACCTCCTGACCCATGAGCGAGAAGGGGAACAGCCAGGGCCTCTGGCCGCGACTGACCTGGTCCACGAAGTGCCGGCACAGCAACTGAAGACCAGTGCCGGCCCACGGCCCGACGACCAGCACCCCCCCCAGCAGCAGAAAGCCCCAGATCCGCGTCCGCCAGAAGCACAGCCCGACCCCGATGGCGACTGCCAACTCAAGTACGATCCACACGACCAGCATCCCGCCTTCCATCGGTCCCATCGGCATCTCCTGTCAGACTGTGACGGGAAGCCTACTGCCGAGGGTCGCCGGAGTAAATGGCCCAGCAGAACACCAGGGCCAGATACGTCAGGAAGCGGCTGGCCGCCATCGTTGCGTGTGCAGGACCTGTCCTCCGCTGCGCGGGTAACGAGGTGCGCGCCCTACCCGAAGACCCCGGGCATGCCCGGGGCTATATGAGCCGACTCTCAAGGGATCTCTGCGGGTCTTGCTCTGTGCTCTCTGTGCCTCTGTGGCCCATCTTCGGTTCTCGAAGACGCCGGGCCTCGCTCCGCTCGACCCGGCCTACCGCCGGCCGGCGGCGGCGAGCTTGCGGCGGGTCTCGATGATCTCCAGGGAGATCTTCTCGGGCACGCGGGAGTACTTGGCCATCTCCATGCTGAAGGTGGCCATGCCCTTGCTGAGGCTGCGCAGCTGCGTGGCGTAGCCGAACATGTTCGCCAGGGGCACCTCGGCGTGGATGACCACGTAGGTGCCGCGGTTCTCCGTGCCGTGCAGGATGCCGCGTCGGCTGTTGATGTCGCCGACGATGGAGCCCTGGTACTCGCCGGGGCTCTCGACCTCCAGGGTCATGATCGGCTCGAGCAGGCAGGGCCGGGCCCGCCCGAAGGCCTGCTTGAAGGCTTCGACGGCGGCCGTGCGGAAGGCCATCTCGCTGGAGTCCACGTCGTGGTACGAGCCGTCGTCGAGGGTCATCTTGACCCCGACGATCGGGTAGCCGGCCAGCGGGCCCTTCTCCAGGGCGGCCAGGAAGCCCTTGTTGACGGCGGGAATGTACTCGCGGGGGATCCTGCCGCCGGTGACGTTGTCCTCGAACTCGTAGGCCGCCTCGGCGCCCTCGGGCAGCGGGATCATCCGCCCGACGACGTGGCCGAACTGGCCCGAGCCGCCGGTCTGCTTCTTGTGGCGATAGTCGTAGGGGGCCTCGATGGTCGGGGCCTCGCGGTAGCTCACGTTGGGCGCCCCGACGGTGACGTTGGCCTTGTACTCGCGTTTCATCCGCTCGACGTAGACGTCCAGGTGCAGCTCGCCCATGCCGGCGATGAGCGTCTCGCCGGTCTCCGGGTCGGTGCTGACGCGGAAAGTGGGGTCTTCCTTCATGAAGCGGCTCAGGGCCTTGGCCATGCGGTCCTGGTCGGCCGAGCTGGCGGCGTTGACCATCAGGCTGATGACCGGGTCGGCCACGAAGATGCTCTCGAGGCTGTAGTTGAGCGAATCGGCGCACAGGGTGTCGCCGCTGGCGCAGTCCACGCCGACCAGGGCCACGATGTCGCCGCAGCGGGCCTCGTCGATGTCCTGGCGGTCGTTGGCGTGCATCCGCACCATTCGGCCCACGCGGACGGTATGGCTCGTGCGGGCGTTGCGGTACTGCTGGCCCTTGACCAGCTTGCCCTGGTAGACGCGGGCGTAGCTGAGCTGGCCGAAGGTCTCGTCGACGATCTTGAAGACCATCGCCACCGCCGGGGCCTCGGGGTCGCAGGCCAGCGGGGCCTCGGCCGCGTCGTTGTCGTGGTCGCGGGCGAAGTAGCTCACGTCCAGCGGGCTGGGCAGGTAGCGGACCACCGCGTCGAGAAGGGGCTGAATGCCCTTGTTCTTGACGGCAGTGCCCATCATCAGCGGCACGACCTGGCGGTTGATCGTCGCCGAGCGAACCACCTTGTGGATGTCCTCGACCTCGACGGGCTCCTCGGCCAGCAGGCGCTCCATCAGCGCGTCGTCGAACATGCTCAGCGCCTCGAGCATCGTTTCGCGGGCGTGGGCGGCCTCGTCAGCGTACGCGGCGGGGATCGCCCCTCGGGTCACCGTCTCGCCGTGGGCGCCGTCGAAGGTCAGAGCCTCCATCGTGATCAGGTCGATCACGCCGGCGAAGTCCTCGCCGCTGCCCATGGCCAGCTGCAGCGGCACGACGTTGAGGCCGAGCTTCTCGCAGAGCTGATGGCGGACGCTCTCGGGGTCGGCGCCGGTGCGGTCCATCTTATTGACGAAGGCGATTCGCGGTACGCGGTAGCGTTTCATCTGGCGGTCGACGGTGATGGACTGGCTCTGGACGCCGCCGACGGCACAGAGGACCATGATCGCCCCGTCCAGCACGCGCAGCGAGCGCTCGACCTCGACGGTGAAGTCGACGTGGCCGGGGGTGTCGATCAGGTTGACCACGTGCTCGTCCCACTGCACCTGCGTGGCCGCCGAGGTGATGGTGATGCCGCGCTCGCGCTCAAGGTCCATGAAGTCCATGGTCGCCCCCCCCTCGCCGCCGCGCACCTCCTGCATCCGGTGGATGCGGCCGGCGTAGAACAGGATGCGCTCGCTCAGCGTGGTCTTGCCCGAGTCGATGTGCGCGGAGATGCCGATATTTCTGACCTTGGCTAGCCTCTTCATAAACCTCGTCCAGACTGCAAACTGTCCCTGTTGGTTATTCGGTACGGGTGATCGGCCTGGCACCTTGCCGCAGCGACGGACGCCGCCGCGTTACGAGCGGGCAGGCCTGATGCGGGTGACCCCCAGGCGTCGAAAGACCCCGCAGGGTCGTCAGGAGCTTTCGCTCCCGGGGGTTATACGACATACTCTCTCCGCGGTTTGCGAAAGATCGATAAGCATACCCGAAAACTTCCAACAAGACA
Source organism: Phycisphaerae bacterium (assembly GCA_041687295.1). GTDB lineage: Bacteria > Planctomycetota > Phycisphaerae > SM23-33 > FEN-1343 > JAWLCG01. Next base: position 3,795 of record JAWLCG010000366.1, read on the forward strand.
ATGGGGAATCCGCCGACGGGCGGATCGGCCGTGCCAGAGCCGCCCCGGGCCTGAATTTCGTGCAGGCCGTAATTCCACGAATTGTCGGGATTTGTGGCAAAACGGCGGGTGTCACTACGAACTATCTTGTGCATTTTCAGTAGTTTAGGTACAATGGGCTTCGTTGGCGTCCTCCCCGGGGTTTTGTGTACCCCGGTTGGTGGCGTCGGCCGGGCGGACCGCATCCGCCGCTCGGACGGGCCGCCCGGCACCGTCGGACGTCGCGCGTGACGCCAGGGCGCCTCTCATGTCGGATGCATCTGTGATTGCTCGGCGACCGGTGGTTGTTGGGTAGCAGTGGGTGTGGCGGGCCCGGCGCCGGCAAGGAGGGGCCACGATGGTCGATGTCGAACCGCAACACCTTGACGTGCTGGACGCGCTGTACCGTCGTCACCGCCAGGCCCTGGAGCCGTTGCCCCAGGCCCTGCGCCACCTGTCAACCCTGGCCGAGAGCTACGCCCGCCAGACCGGCCAGGCGGTCGCCCCCTGGAATCTCTGGGCCGCCATCCTGCGCCGTCAGAGCGAACTGGGGCCGCTCCGCCGCCGCGGCGCGTAGAATGCAGTGGAGGCCCGCCCCGCCGCGGTCCGCCGGCCGATACGCGGGCGGGGCCGGCTCCGGGCATCGGGCTCGGGGGCCCAGGCCCATTGGTGTTGGCCCCGGCGGCACCCCGCCGCCCCCCGAGCCCGTCTCAGCCGGCCGGCAGGGGGTGCTGTATGGGTAGCAAGCACGGACGCCGACACCAGAAGGTCAGCGGGTCTCAGCATGGAGGCCCCGCCCGGCCGCCCGAACACATGGAGCGTTACCTCCGTGACCTGGACTATCCGTCCCAACGCGACTACCTCGTCGCCCAGGCCAAGGCCCGCCACGCCCCCCCGGATGTGGTGAATATCCTCGCACGCATGCCCGACCACCTCTACAGCAGCGCCGCCCACGTGCGCCGCATCGCCACAGAGGAACTCTAGCCGACGCCGGCGGCGCGGACTG
>JAWLCG010000367.1:0-4817 GCA_041687295.1 Phycisphaerae bacterium
GCAAGAGCTGTGATAAGTCCTTACCTTACAACTACAAGGGCCTTCGCGCTATTCTAAAATCCTTAAATCTGATGCAATATCCGGGCTAGACCGTTTGCCCATCGGACGTGCGGGCTGGGGGGCACCCGGGAAGGTGGGGCTTCGCTTCGCTGCGCCCCAGCCTACGGCGCGGGCCGTCTTCGTAGGCTGGGGCGCAGCGTTAGCGCAGCCCCACCTATGCCCGGGCCAGGGATGCCCGCAGATTCGGTAGGCAGACGGTATAAAAACTGGCGCCCCTCCGGGGCTCCGATCCACGGCAACGATAACCGAGGATGCGCTGGGTCTCCCTCGTGCGCTCTGTCCAAGATGCCCACGGAAGGCATTCCGTGGGCTTGGAAAGACCCACCAGGGCACCCGAAGGCGCCGTCGGGCTCTCCGATCCCACAGCGATACAATATCCGACGCATTAACGCATTAACGCATTAACCCCTCATCGCATCGACTCCGCGAATAGCGCCTCGAGGCGTTCGAAGACCTCATGCTCGGTGGCGCTTCGGCCAATCTCTAAAACGTCCTGGAGCTTGGCGGTCTGGGCGATCATCTGCTCGAGGCGCTCGTCGTCGTTGACCAGCAGCCAGATGCGGCTGAGCGTGCCGTCGCCGACGGGCATGCACAGGATGCCCTCGACGTTGTAGGCCCGCCGGCTGAACAGGCCGCACACGTGCGACATGACGCCGGGGTGGTTGCGGACGGTCAGTTCCAGGACGGTCCGACGGGTCGTTTCAGGCATGGATGCTGGCATGGGTTTCGCCTCCGATCATGTCGCGGTTGGCCCCGCCGGGGGGGACCATGGGGAAGACCATCTCGGTCGCCTCGATGGGCACGTGGACCAGGCAGGGCCCCGGCTCGGCCAGGGCGTGGGCCAGCGTCGCCAGCGGGTCCTCGCTGGTGCCCAGGTCGTACGCCCGCATCCCAAAGCCGCGGGCGACGGCCACGAAGTCGGGCTTGGCGCGGAAGTCGGCCGCGAAGATCCGCTTGCCGTAGAACAGGTCCTGCTGCTGGCGGACCAGGCCCAGGGCGTTGTTGTTCATCAGCAGGATCTTGACGTTGACGTTCTCCTCGACGGCGGTGACGAGTTCCTGGATGTTCATCAGCAGGCTGCCGTCGCCGCTGAAGCAGACGACGGTGGCCTCGCGGCAGGCCAGGGCCGCCCCGATCGCCGCGGGCAGGCCGAAGCCCATCGTGCCCAGCCCGCCGCTGGTGAGCCATCGTCTGGGCCGGCGGTGGGGGTAGGCCTGGGCCACCCACATCTGGTGCTGGCCGACGTCGGTGGTGACGATCGTCTCGTCGTCGAGCATGCTGGCGGCCTGCACGATCAGGCCGTAGGGGCTCCGCGGGTCGTCCGCGCGGTCGAGCACCAGCGGGTGGCGCTGCCGCAGGGCGTCGACGTAGGTGCGCCACCGCGGGCGGTCCTGCTCGCGGACGAGCGGGCGCAGGGCCTCCAGGGCCGACTTGGCGTCAGAGGCCAGGGCCACGTCCGCCCGGCGGAGCTTGCCCAGCTCGCTGGCGTCGATATCGATGTGGATGACCTTCGCCCGCGGGCAGAAGGTCTCCAGCTTGCCCGTCGCCCGGTCGTCGAAGCGGGCGCCGACGGCGATCAGCAGGTCGCACCGCTCCAGGGCCAGGTTCGTGCACCGCGCGCCGTGCATGCCGAGCATGCCGAGGTTCCGCGGATGGCCCGCGGGGATCGCGCCCAGGCCCATCAGCGTGCTGACGGCGGGGATGGTGGCGGCCTCGGCCAGCTCGATGACCAGCTCGGCGGCTCCGGAGGCGACCACGCCGCCACCGACGTACAGCATCGGCCGGCGGGCTGCGTTGATCAGCTCGGCGGCTGCCGCCAGGGCGCCCACGTCCAGCGCCTCCAGCGGGTCGGCCCGGCCCGGTTCGGGCCAGGCGTCGAACTCGATGGTCTCGGCCTGGACGTTCTTGGGCACGTCGACCATGACCGGCCCGGGCCGGCCGGAGGCGGCGATGCGGAACGCCTCGGGGATCACCGTCAGCAGCTCGGCCGCCGAGCGGACCAGGAAGTTGTGCTTGGTGATCGGCACGCCCAGGCCGTAGGTGTCGACCTCCTGGAACGCGTCGGTGCCGATCATGCTCAGCGGCACCTGCCCGGTGATGCAGACCAGCGGCACCGAGTCGAGCTTGGCGTCGGCGATGGCCGTCAGGATGTTGGTCGCCCCCGGCCCGCTGGTGGCGATGCACACGCCCGGCTCGCCGGTGACGCGGGCGATGCCCTGGGCCATGAAGCCGGCGCCCTGCTCGTGGCGGGCCAGCACGTGGTGGATCCGCTCGCTGGCCGACAGGGCGTCGTAGAGCGGCAGGTTCGAGCCGCCCGGCACGCCGGCGACCACGCGGACGCCCTGACGCTCGATCAGCCCGACAATAATCTCTGCTCCGGTCAGTCGCATGGGGCGGTCTCCTTTTAAACAGGGCCCCGAGTCTTGGCCGGTGCTGAGCGGTGGGGGAGGGTGGCGACCCAATGAAAAACCCCGCCGACTCGCACCGGCGGGGTTTTTTAGTCACACACCAGGATTCGATGTGACCCGCTACGGCGCGAAGGCGCTGGCTACGCGTACGAATACCCCTGCTACGCCGACTAGCGTCAGCGAAGCGAAGCGGGTCGTGTTGTGCATCGTACGCGCCATTCGGGTCACTCTCCGGGCAGGGAGATCCCTGCCGTTGGATGAAGTATCTCCGCTGGAGGGCGTTCCGTCAAGCGCAAAACGCTTCGGGCACAGTATGGAGTGCGGCGATAGCGTCGCCGCTTTGGCTTGCCCCCCGTCAGCTGGACCGTCTCACGATTACGCCTGTGGGTCCCAAAGCGTTCCGGCCCACCGTGCACACCCTACTGGACCGACCAGTCTTGGATGATGGGCTGCCATCAGGCCATGCTGGCCTGGTTGATGCCTTTCAGGCCGGTTCACCGGCCTTCGCCGCGAAGCGGTCTAGCCCAGGCCTTTCAGGCCTGGGTCGTGGCCCCGCAGTTTCCCTTGTTCTCTTCTAGCCCGCTTCAGCGGGCTTACCTCCTGGGCGGTCAGAGGGTAAGCCCGCTGAAGCGGGCTGGAAGAGACCCAGGCTGGCCCTGCTGCCAGGGCCAAAAGCCCTGGCCTACACCCGCTGCGCGGGCGAAGGCCGGTGAACCGGCCTGCAAGAGCGCCATTCTCCACACAGCGCCTTCGCCTGTCGAGGGCGGCATGAACCTGACATTCCAGGCTGGCCGGTCTACTCCGTTGCGATATGAAGCTGGCGGCGCCGGGCGTCGATGGGGAATCGTAGACTGCTTCCGTCGGCGGGGCGTCCGTCGGCAGGGTCGGACCGTGCGTGTCGCGTGCGGGCCAAGGGTCTGGCTGGTACGGCAGACGGGTGGCACGATGCTGTTGATGGAGACGGAGAATCTCGATCCCGGCCTGGTGACGGCGGCGCCGGTGCGGCACCCGATCCGCCCGGGCACCGACCTGGTCAAGCCCGGCGTGACGCTGGAGGCCGGCATGATCCACTCCATTCGCCGGCTCGGCGTGCGGAGCGTGTGGATCCACTGGCCCGGGCTGGACTTCCTCGACGAGGCCGTCAGCGCCCGCGTGGAGAACCTCCGCCAGGACCTGTTCGCCTCGCTCAAGCAGCAGTTCGAGGCGATGCAGGCGCGGTCGGTCGGCGTGAGCCAGTACGGGCTCTACCGCCAGATGGTCGCCGAGCTGATCGTCGAGCTGCTCGGCCAGGAGCACCACGGCCAGGGCGCCCAGGTGGGCGGGCTGTTCGACCACCGGCGCGACCTGTTCAGCCACTCGGCCAACGTGGCGTACCTGGCCCTGACGGTGGGGCTGCGCCTGGAGACCTACATCGCCCGCCAGCGCGCCAGTGCCGGCGCGACGGCCAGCCGCGACCTGACGAACCTCGGCATCGGGGCGATGCTGCACGACATCGGCAAGCTGGACAGCGAGGCCCCGCTGGCCGAGCACGAGCCGCTCGCCGAGCCGCCCAGCCGTGAGTACCAGCTGCACGTCATCCGCGGCTACCGCATGATCGCCGACCGCACCAGCGCCACCGCCCGCGCCATCGTGCTGCACCACCACCAGCGCTACGACGGGCAGGGCTTCCCGGACATGACCTCGCTGACCCGCCGCCGCCGCTGTCGGCCGTTGGAAGGCGCCGAGATCCACGTCTTCCCGCGCGTGGTGGCCGTTTGCGATGCCTTCGAGCACCTTTGCCACGACGAGCAGGGCGCCCCTCGGCCCGTCGCGGCGGCGCTGCACGACCTGCAGCACGAAGCGCTGGCTGGGCGGTTCGACCCGGTGGTGTTGCGCGGGCTGCTCCAGCAGATTCCGCCCTTCCCGCTCGGCTCGGCTGTGCGGCTCAGCGACGGCACCGACGCGGTCGTCACGGGCCTGAACCGCCTTCGGCCCTGCCGCCCGACCGTCCGCCCGCTGCACGTCGCCGAGGAGTCCGACGAGGCCGAGGATATCGACCTGGCCCGTGCGCCCGAGCTGTCGATCGTCCGCTGCCTCGGCGAGGACGTCGCCGCCTGCCAGTACGCCCCCCCCGCCGACCCCGACGCCCGGGCGTCGGCGTAGGCGCCAAACGAAGAAACGACGGCCACAGAGGACACAGAGGGCACAGAGGGGTTTCAGAGGTAAGAGAAAGCGTGCGGGTGCCGTGGCTACGGTGTTCGTAGCCACGTCTGGCGGTCGATCGTCACCCTGGCCGGCCGATGGATGGCCAAGGGTGCGGGCGAAATATGGAGTGCGGCCCAGGAAGTAGGGCGGGCACGGCCCGCCGTC
>JAWLCG010000368.1:0-4809 GCA_041687295.1 Phycisphaerae bacterium
GCACTGGCCGTAAACCCCGCGGGCCCGGATGCCTCACCGCATCCGGGCCCGCTTCGTTTACAGGCGAGCCATGGAGTCGAAAAGCAGTAGAAGAAAGGCTGGCCACAGAGGCACAGAGGACACAGAGAGAAAAAGCACAGAGGTTCTTGAGGTTCGGAGAAACGGGGGCAGGTTTCGGACGGCGCCGCCTGTGGCCAGGTCTCTGGCGGCTTCCCCGTAAGTCTCAGCACGGCTGGCCTCGCCCTTGGCCTGCGGGCCGCGGAAGTACCAGCTGGCGATCGTGGGGCCCCTTTCGGCACGCATCCATCACCGGGCGCGATTATCTCGTATTCGGCCAACACTTACAGGAGGCCATCCTCGCCTCAGGCTTTGGACGCCCCATGGCGGGCGGGATTCCCGCATTTCCCTCTCAGGGCCCGCGCCGGGCGACGGTGCCGAACCCGTGGGCCCGGAACACCCCCGCCGCTGCCGGCGAGGTGACGTGCCCCACGAACAGCTCCGCCTGCCGCGCCTGCCGCGTGCCGGCGGGAATGCCCACCGCGCAGAGGCACACCTCCGGCCCCGCCCCGGGCCCAGGCGGCAACGTCAGCGTCCGCGACGAGCTGGGCAGCAACAGCCCCCGCCGGGCCAGACCCTGCACCGGCTCGGGAGACGCCGAGAGGAACGCATCCACCGCCTCGCCGGCCGCCACACGCTGGGCCAGGGCCTCGGCCGGGCCCCACTCGACGCGCACGCGCTGGTCGCGCTGCCGGCGGTACTCCGCCACCAGCTCGCCGACGGGTCCGCGCAGCCGCTCATCGGCCGCCACTACCAGCGGTGCTGCCCGCGTCCCCGGCCGGGCGAACGGCCAGAGCACCACGAACACCGCCAGCGCCAGCACGTAACCCGCCACCAGCCATGCCGCCCGACGCTTCACCGCAGACCCTCCCAAAGGGCCACTCATTCTTCTGTCCCTATTCTACGGTCACCGCGACCGGCCGCCCCTGGGTTCGGCGAACTCCTGCTGGCCAGGACGGCCTGACGCGGGTAGCATCCCCCATGGCGTTGCCCCGCCGGGACGGGTGCGACGGATGGCGTCGGTGCGATGAAGGGAGGCCCCCAATGGCAATGGACTTTCAGATCGAGCAACTCAAACAGCTGCCCCGCCGGCCGGACGTGGCCTGGGTAGGTGGCCTGCTCCGTTTGCCTCTCTGGCTCGAGGGCAACCAGGGGCCCTATCGGCCCGCCCTGCCGGTCTGGCTGGTCGCCGACGGCGGCCCGGTCAGCTCACTGCCCGAGCCGCCGGACGAAAGCCTGCTTAACCCGGCCGTGCTGCACCAGAGCAGCCTGGACGCTTTGGTGGGCATGGCCCTGGACCCGGAGCGGGGCGGCTACCTCCCGGGCCGGCTGGAGGCAAACGACCCGGACCTGACCGCCTTTCTCCAGCATCGCCTGGCGGAACTGCACCTGGAGATCGTGTACGAGCCGGACGACGAGAGCGTCGACGCCATGGTCGAGTGTATGCTCGAGGCGGACACCGGCCCAGCCCGCACGGCGCCGCTGCTTTCGGTCAATGGCATGACCGTCGAGCGGGTGCGGGCCTTCGCCGAGGCGGCCGAGGCCTTCTTCCGGGCCAAGCCCTTTCGGCTGCTCGGCACCGAGGACCCTATCGAGATCGAGGCCCCCACCTCGCCGGCCAAGGAGCTCAGCGTCGCCCTGGTCATGCGCGAGAGTGAGCCCGGCCTGGCCTTCCACGCGTCCATGGCGTCCTACTGGCGGACGATGGAGAGCCCCGACGTCGAGTCGGCCGTGCCGCCCTCGGGCATGTGGACGCTGTACCTGACCGACATCACCGACCTGCCCTTCCGGGACGGCCAGCTCTGGCAGGAGCACCAGCTGCCCGTGGCGGGACCCGACGCCTACCCGCTGCCGGCGCACATCCGGCCTGGTGCCCCCAAGATCACTCGCCCCTCGCCCGAGACCCTCACCTTCATGGAGGGCCTGCTGCGGGCCCTGGCCCGGACGCAGGAGGCCCAGGTCGACACCGGTCAGTGGAGCGTGCCGGTAGAGACCTTCGACGGCCCGGCCGAGTACCGCCTGCGGCTGCCGCTGCTGCTCGATCCGCCGCCACTCGAGCGGGTGCAGGCTTTCCGTCCGCCCATGACCGACGATCTCTACTACCTCCAGGACCACCTGCACCGGTTCAAGGAGCAGCATGAGTTCGCCGAGGAGGAGCCTTCGCCCGAAACCGTCGCGAAGGAGTTCCTGCCCAATCCGGGCGAGCAGCCCTACGTGGAGCCCCGCAACGACCGCGAGCGGGCGCGGGACCTGGCCTACGAGGCCCACCAGGCCATGGGCCGTCGCCAGATCCTGCTGGCCCGGCAGGCCCTGGAGGTCGATCCGGACTGCGTCAGCGCCCACGCGCTGCTGGGCGACCAGTCATCGACGGCCGAACAAGCCCGGGCGCACTACGAGCGGGCCCTGCAGGCCGGCCGACGGGTGATGGGCCCGGAGGATCTCCAGGCCGGCGGCGGACCATTCAACCGGCACCCCGAGTCGGGGTACTACATCGAGGTCCTGGTCGCCCAGGCCAAGGTCCAACTGATCCTGGGCGAGCGCGAGGCGCCCCTGGAGCACCTCCGCGAGGCGATCCGGCTCGAGCCGAGCGACTTCAACGAAGCCCGCGACCTGCTGCTGCCAGCCCTGCTGGAGCAGGACGACTACGAGGGGGCCGACGATCTGCTGGCCGACTTCCCCGACGACGATCGGCCGATCATGGCCTGGGCCCGGGCGCTGGTGCGCTTCCGCCTGGAGGGCGACAGCAGCGATGCCCGCTTCACGCTCAGCCAGGCGTTCCAGGCCAATCCCGAGGTGGCCGACTACCTCCTGGGCCAGGACGACATCGACCTGTTCGAACCGCTCGATGCCACGGAGGAGGAGATAGAGGCCCACCACGCCGCCGCCTCCGTCGACGACGCATGGCAGGCCACGCCGGGTGCGATGGAGTGGCTCGAAAAGTACATGCGCCGCCGCGAGCGGGCCGCCCGCCGTCACCGGCCCGCCAAGGGCAAGGGCCGCAAGAAACGGCGGTAGCCCGTCCGCCGACCCACGCACGCCGGTTCGGGCATTGGCCTGGTGAACCTGCGGCTTGACCGGGACCCGGGCGAAGGGTCGAGTTCATCGCAGCCTTGCCAGGCCGCGTGGTTCGGAGTCCCGAAGGGCTCCGATCCAGCCCCCCTCCGGGGCTCCGACCCAACGCACCCACACACACCAACGCAAGCCGCCCATCGGGGCACAGCGAAGCTGGCCTCGATGGGCGGTTAGACCGTCTTGCGGTTGCGCCTGTGGGTCCCAAAGCGCCTCCGGCCCAAGCCCACGGATTGCCATCCGTGGGCATCGTGGCCAAGCCGTTGATCTCGAGGCACAGCGCATCCGCAGGTCAGGGCGCAAGACGCTCTCGACCGTTTGCCCGTCGGACGTGCGGGTGCACTGGGCCACGCCGGGGACAGCCCGCCCCGATGCCCACGGAAGGCATTCCGTGGGCTTGGGCCGAGCGTCCACGTCGACCCGCAGGCGCAATCGGCAAACGCTCTAGAGGGCGCCGGGCCGTCGGGCGCTAGAGGCTGACGCGCTGACCCGTGCGGGCGGACTCGTAGGCGGCCAGGGCCACGGCCAGGGCGCCGCCGCCGGCGTCCAGGCCCAGGCCGAGGTCCTCGTTGCGCTTGAGGGCGCGGAGCATCTCGCCGATCTCGATCTCCCAGCCGCCGCTGGAGGGCTTCTCGACGACCTGGCGGGTCTTGAGCTTGCTGGCGGTCGAGTGGTCGGGGCTGGTCTGCCCGCTGGTGACCGTCATGCCGTGGCCGTAGTCCATGATGATCGCCCCCTTGTCACAGAGGACCTCGACACCGGTGAAGCCGGCCGGACTCGTCCAGCCGACCTCGATGTAGCCCAGGGCCTTGGCCTGGAACTCCAGGGCGATGACGGCGTTGTCGTCGACGGCGATGTCCTTGCGGAGCGTGCCGACCTGGGCGGCGACGCTGCGGACGGGCCCGATGAGCCAGCGGCACAGGTCGATGGCGTGGATGCCCATGTCGAGCATCGCCCCGCCGCCGGCCTGGGCGGGGTCGTAGAACCAGGGCCCCTGCGCCCAGCCGGGGTACGGGCCGGTGTGGGCGAAGCGGACGCGGATCATGAACGGCTCGCCGAGGTCGCCCTTCTCCAGCAGCTGCTTGGCCTTGCGAGGCCCGGCCATGAAGCGGTGGCTGAAGCCGACGATGACGATTCGCCCACTGTCGCGGCGGGCGCGATCGATGGCGTCGATCTCGTCCATCGACAGGGCGGCGGGCTTCTCGAGGATCACGTGGGCGCCGCTCTGCAGGGCGGCGATCGCGTGCTCGGCGTGGAGATAGTTGGGCGTGCAGACGCTCACCACGTCGAGGTCCTGGGCCTCGAGCATCTCCTGATGCGTGGTGTAGGTCTTGACGCCCGGGACGAGCTTCTCGACGGCCTGGCGCTGGGCCTCGCCAGGATCGCAGGCCGCCACCACCTCGCAACCCTTTGCCCGAAGGTACCCCGGAACGTGACAATGCTGGGCGATCGACCCGCAGCCGATGACGCCCACCCGATATGCCTTAGCCATGGACAGTCCCTTTCCTGCACGAGCCGGCGCAGGCCCCCACGGCCCCGCCGATCCTACTGCCACTGTACGCCCGCGCCGCCGCTGTGTCCAGCGGCCGCGAGAGGGTAGAGAGGAGAAAGTGAGTAGGTCGGGGATACTTCCCCGACACCGGGGCCGGGTGGGCCTGGGGATGTCGGGGAAGTATCCCCGAC
>JAWLCG010000369.1:0-4808 GCA_041687295.1 Phycisphaerae bacterium
GGACGGCGGGCCCGGCCCCGCTCCAGGTAGCGGCGGCGGGCGGTGGTGTAGATGCGTTCCAGTCGGCTCTGGGTGGGAAACTGGCCGATCTGGCACAGCGTGGCCGGCAGCCACAGGGCCAGCATGGGCTGCTGGCCCGCCCCCCACAGCACGCCCAGCAGGCAGAACAGGGCCGTCCCGCCCGCCAGCGTCGACTGCACCAGGCCCGCCCGGAAGTAAGTGGCCGTCGCCCCGGGCCAGGTGGGCCGGCGGGCCAGCCAGTCGTCCAGGCGGAAGAAGATCACGATGGACACGCCGACCGTCAGGCCGGTCAGCAGGGCGGCGGTGATCCACACCCGCCACAGCAGCGAGCCGGCCAGCGTCGTCTGGTGGGGGCCGCTGAGAAAGGCGACGTAGGTGAACAGCGCCAACTGGGCCGCCAACTCCACCAGGCCCAGCATCCGCAGCAGGTCCAGGCGGATCGAGGCGATCTGCTCGGGGCTGGGCGAGGGCTCAGCGGGCATAGGGCAACCGGGGGCTGGGATAGAGCTGACGCACCGCCTTGACCCGCGGCCAGGCCAGGGCGGCCCCGGCCACATTCAGCCCGGCCAGGCCCGCGTAGACCAGCCAGAGCCCCCCGCCCAGGCCCCCGATCAGCAGGCAGACGGCCAGCAGGACCAGGGCCAGGCTGTTGACGCCCACCGCGATCTGCGCGGGCCGATCGTACGCCCGCACCGTCTCGGCCAGCGAGGGCAGGCTGTTGGGCTTGGGCGTCCGCAACTGCACCACGACCAGACCGGCCAGGAAGCACGCGGCGCTCAGCACGGCCGCCACCACGGCCCAGCCGCGACTGCCACCCTCGGCCCGGCCTGCCCACCAGGCGGCCGCCAGCACGATCAGCAGCAGCACGCCGCCGGCCAGCATCATGCCCGCCCGCCACTGCGCGCGGGTCACCTGGCGGACCACGTCGTACGTGCCCGCCGAGGCCTCCACCAGCGACTCGGGCCTGCCCCGCGTCGGGGCCGGCACGTGCTCGGGTTTGGGCTCGGCGGGGTGGGCGGCATCGGGCGGCTCGGGCGAGGCGGGTTGCGGGCGGTCGTCGGCCATGGCGGTCCCCCTGGACTGGTAGAACGCGAAGTACAGTTGTCCCGGCAGATCGGCGCGCCCGCGGCTGCGGGGCGCCTCCCGGGTCAATTGTACGCCCTCGCCCCGCTCGCTCGGCCGACGGGGGGCCGGTTTGCCCCCGGCAGAGCCCGCCGGCCCCACGGGCTGGCCGAACAGGTCCAGCGACCCGGCGGCGACATCGACGATGGCAGGCGTGGCGGTCAACACGGAACTCCAGGGATGCTCGGGAGGACTCTGCTTCCGGGGCCTCATATAGCCCCCGGCATGCCGGGGGTCTTCGCAGGTCGAGTCACGGTCCGGAAGACCCCGGGCATGCCCGGGGCTATATGAGGGGCGTCAGACCCGCAGCTCGGCCTGCTGGCCGAGGCGGTTGGCGTAACGCTGGCGGATGGGCTCGACGACCTCGGCGAGGAACTCGTCGACCTGCTGGGGCGCCCGGCCCACGAAGTCGGCCGGGTCCAGCAGGCCCGCCAGGTCCAGGCCCGTAAAGGCCGGGTCGCCCGCCAGGCGCTCGAGCAGGTCGTTGGGCCGACCCTCCATCTTCACCTGCCGGGCCGCCTCCTGACTGTGGATGCGGATCCGCTCATGCAGCGCCTGGCGGTCGCCGCCGGCCTGCACGCCGGCCATCAGGATGTTCTCGGTGGCCATGAAGGGCAGCTCCGCCTGCACGTGGGCGGCGATGGTCTTGGGGTAGACCACCAGGCCCTCGACGACGTTGAGCACGATCCGCAGCACCGCGTCGGCCGTCAGGAAGGCCTCGGGCACGACCATCCGCTTGGTGGACGAGTCGTCCAGCGTCCGTTCGAACCACTGCTCGGCGGCGGTGTGCAGAGCGGCCGGGGCGATGTCCATCAGCCAGCGGGCCAGGCCCGTCGCCCGCTCGGATCGCATGGGGTTGCGCTTGTAGGCCATCGCCGAGGAGCCGATCTGGCTGGCCTCGAAGGGCTCCTCGACCTCCTTGAGGTTCGCCAGCAGCCGCAGGTCGTTGGCCAGCTTGTGCACGCTGGCCCCGACGCCGGCCAGCGAGCCGACGATGGCGGCGTCGACCTTGCGGGTGTAGGTCTGGCCCGTGACGGGGTAGATCGCCGCCAGGCCAAGCTTCTCGGCCACCCCGGCCTCGAGGCGGCGGACCTTCGCGTGGTCGCCGTCGAACAGGGCCAGGAAGCTGGCGGCTGTGCCCGTCGTGCCCCGCACGCTCCGCAGGCGCAGGCCGTCGACGCGGTGCTGGAGCTCCTCGAGGTCCAGGGCGAACTCGTACGCCCACAGGCACGCCCGCTTGCCCACGGTGACCAGCTGGGCGGGCTGGTAGTGCGTGAAGCCCAGCGTGGGCAGGTCGCGGTGGGTGGCGGCGAAGCGGCCCAGGGCGTCGACGATGCTGGCCAGGTAGCCGATGAGCGTCTCGAGCCCCTCTCGCATCAGCAGCAGGTCGGTGTTGTCGTTGACGTACTGGCTGGTGGCGCCGAGGTGGATAATCGGCCGGGCGGCCGGCGCGACGTCGCCGAAGGCGTGCACGTGGGCCATCACGTCATGACGGAAGCGGCGCTCGTACTCGGCGGCGGCGGCGAAGTCGATGTCGTCCAGGTGGTCGCGCATCTGCTGCAGCTGCTCGTCGGTGACCGCCAGGCCCAGCTCCTGCTGCGCCTCGGCCAGGGCCAGCCACAGCCGACGCCAGGTCGAAAACTTCCGCTGGTTGCTGAACAGCCGGCGCATCGCCTCGCTGGCGTATCGGCCCTGCAGGGGCGACTCGTAGAACGCCGCTGGCCCGTCGTTGCGTGGAGTGTCGTGGCTCATGCGCGGCAGTGTAGCAACCCCAGGCCCCGCTGTCAGCCCCATATAGCCCCGGGCACACCCGGGGGTCCTCCGTCCCGGTAGGCCGGACGCAGTCCGGCTGGGGCCCAGCGCCCGATTCGGCGCCCCTACCCAGCCGGACTGCGTCCGGCCTACGGGCTCGGTCCGGCGCAGCGGCCGCCGAAAAGGCTCGACGCGGGGCGGGTGCTTGGGCTACTATAAGTGCGGACAGGTCTTCAGGTACCCGAGCGGGGCTCTTGCAGAAAAGGAAATGCACATGACGATGCCGCTGGCCATCGAAGATTGGGTGTGGATTCCGCTGATCATCGCGATCATCGTCGTCATTGCCCTGATCGCCGTGATTGGCAGCTTCTTCAAGCTCTGGCTGCAGGCCTTCTTCAGCCGGGCCGACATCACGATGGCCGACCTGATCGGCATGCGCCTGCGGAAGGTCGACGCCCGGGTGATCGTGCTGAGCAAGATCCGGGCCGTCCGCTCGGGCCTGGAGATCACCACCCAGGACATGGAAAACCACTACCTCGCCGGCGGGCGGGTGCCCAACGTCATCACCGCCCTGATCGCGGCCAACCGCGCCAACATCGCCCTGACCTTCAAGACCGCCACCGCCATCGACCTGGCCGGGCGCGACATCCTCGATGCCGTGCAGACCTCGGTCAACCCCAAGGTCATCGACTGCCCCAACCCCGCCAGCGGCAAGACCACCATCGACGCGGTCGCCAAGGACGGCATCCAGGTCAAGGCCAAGGCCCGCGTCACCGTGCGGGCGAACATCCAGCAGCTCGTCGGCGGTGCGACCGAGGAAACCATCATCGCCCGCGTCGGCGAGGGCATCGTCACCACGATCGGCTCGAGCGACAGCTACAAGGCCGTCCTGGAAAACCCCGACATGATCTCCAAGAAGGTCCTCGGCAAGGGCCTGGACGCGGGGACGGCCTTTGAGATCCTCTCGATCGACATCGCCGATGTGGACGTCGGCGAGAACGTCGGGGCCAAGCTGCAGGCCGACCAGGCCGAGGCCGACAAGCGCCGCTTCCAGGCCGAGGCCGAGAAACGCCGTGCCATGGCCCAGGCCCTCGAGCAGGAAATGCAGGCCCAGGTCCGCGAGAACCGCGCCAAGGTCGTCCTGGCCGAGGCGGAGATCCCCCTGGCCATCGCCGAGAGCTTCCGCAGCGGCAACCTGGGCATCATGGACTACTACCGCCTGCGCAACCTCCAGGCCGACACGAGCATGCGGGAGAACATCGGCGGCAAGGATCAGTCGCAGCCCGGCGAGAACCAGTAGGCGCTTTGCGAGCCAGGCGTCGGGTCCCATCCGGGCGCCCCGCCCAAGACCCCCACGGATTTCATCCGTGGGCTTGGGGAGGGAAAACCAGGGATCGCGCCGCGTATACTTTCTTGCGGGTTAACCAATTAACCGGTTAACCCATTAACCATTTGACCGGCGACGAACGACCCACAACCGCGGATACCCCATGACGCTGCCCCCCCTACCGCTGGCGCAGGATGGCGCAGGCTGGCTCGAGCTGCTCGGGCTGCTGGCGTTTGTGGCGATCTCGCTGATCGGGGCCCTGATCCAGAAGGGCCGGGAGAAGCGGGAGCAGGCCGAGGCGGAGCGCCGCCGCGAGGAGGCCCGCCGCATCCGCCAGCAGCAGCCCCAGGCCAGCCCCCCGCCCCGGCCCAAGCCCGCCACGCAGGCACGATCGCCCGTCGAGGAGATCGTCTACACCATGCGCCGGGCGGCCGAGGAGCAGGCCCGCCGCGAGCAGGCCAAGCAGCAGCCGGGCGACAAGCCGGCTCTCTCGTACAGCGCCCGCCAGCCCCCGCCGCCGCCTCGCCCCCAGGCGTCGCCTCCGCCGCGGCCCATGCCGTCGGCGTCGGCCCGCCGGGCGGAGATC
>JAWLCG010000370.1:0-4790 GCA_041687295.1 Phycisphaerae bacterium
CTTCGCCCCGCGCAGCGGGGTGTAGCCCAGGGCTTGTAGCCCTGGGAATCGCCTCCTCAGCCCGCTTCAGCGGGCTTACCGGACGCCCTGCGGGTAAGCCCGCTGAAGCGGGCTGGGAAGAGGAGCACGCGAGCCTCGGCACACCCGGCCTACAAGGCCGGGCCTGAACCCGCTGCGCGGGCGAAGCCCCGTGAACGGGGCTGCCAAAGCCCTCGCCGTGGCCGGCGTTGCTGCGCCCGCCTTTCCTGAATCGCCCCCCTACACCGGCAGCCGTGAGATGCGACGGAACTCGCCGGGGCTCTGGCCGAATCGGCCGCGGAAGACCTCGTAGAAGTGGGCCGGGTTCGTGTAGCCGCACTCGCGGGCGATCTGCTTGATCGGCGCCGAGCTGAGCCGCAGCCGCATGGCCGCGTGGTCCATCCGGGCCTGGCCGATCAGCTGCGTGGGCGTGGTGTCGAGGTAGCGCCGGCAGGCACGGGTGACGTGCTCGTGGCAGCGCCCTGCCGCCTGCACCAGACCGCGGGCGCCCTGGCAGAACAGCTCGGGCTCGCGGATGCGCAGCAGGGCGTTGCGGAGCCAGTCGGGCGCGTCGGCGGGCAGGACGGCCCCCGCCTGGTCGCCCAGCAGCACGCCGGCCAGCTCGAATAGAAAGTGCTCCAGAAAGAACCCTTCCGCCGGCTGGGCCGCCAGACGCAGGGCCCGCTCCTGCACCCACGCCAGCCGGGCCGGCTCGAGCGTGTAGGCCGTCGGCAGTTCGGCCTGGGGGTCGTAGAGCCGTCCGAAGAACCGCTCGTGCCGCCCCCGCAGGTGCCGCAGGACGCCCTGGTCGAAGGCGAGGTTGGTGAAGCCCAGCCCCTCCACGCCGGCGGGCCGAAGGCGGTGGCAGTCGCCGGGCCGAATGAAAACGACCGCCCCAGGCCCCAGCAGTTGGGCCGTCGGACCGATGCTGTGGCGACACCGGCCATGGTCGATCCAGAAGACCTCCGCGTAGTCATGCGTGTGCAGGCCGGGCAGCGCGTTGCGGTCGGCGCTGACCTTCACCAGCTGATAGGCCGCCCCCACCGCCACCCGGTCGCGGAGTCGTAGCTGTAGCACGGCCGCTAATGTCAAGAAACCAGACAAGAAAGTCAAGGACCGACCCGCCGGAGCCCGTGCATCCTCCCCTCGCCCGCGGTAGGATGGACGCCAACCCCCGGCCGGCACTCCGTCGGCCCGTGAAGGGGCCAAAGGAGCGAGCCATGCGAGTCCTGTTCATCGGCGGTACCGGAAACATCAGCTCCGCCTGCAGCCGACTGGCCGTCGAGCGCGGGATGGAGGTCGTCCTGCTCAACCGCGGCCAGCGGCCCGTCGAGATCCCCGGCGCCGCCTGCGTCACCGCCAACATCAAGAAACCCGACGAGGTCGGAAAGGCCCTGGGCGACCAGACCTTCGACGCCGTCGCCAACTTCATCGCCTTCGACACCGCCGACGTCGAGCGCGACACCGCCCTGTTCGCCAAGCGGACGAAGCAGTACCTGTTCATCAGCTCGGCCTCGGCGTACCAGAAGCCGCTGCTGCACCCGGTCGTCAGCGAGTCGACGCCGCTGGCGAACCCCTACTGGGAGTACTCGCGGCTGAAGATCGCGGCCGAGGAGCGGCTCAACCGTGCATGCCGCGAGCAGGGATTCCCTGGCGTTATCGTTCGGCCCTCGCTGACGTACGACACGGTTATTCCGCTGGCGATCGGCTCGTGGAACGACTTCACGATGATCGACCGCATGCGCAAGGGCAGGCCCGTCGTCGTGCACGGCGACGGCACGAGCCTGTGGACCGTCACGCACTCGGAGGACTTCGCCAAGGCCTTCGTCGGCCTGCTGGGCAACACCGAGGCGACGGGCCATGCGTTCCACATCACCAGCGACGAGCTGCTGACCTGGGACCAGATCTGGCAGTACACGGCCGCCGCGGCGGGCTGCGAGGCGAACATCGTCCACGTTCCCAGCGACTTCATCGCGGGGCTCGACGAGTTCCAGCGCGGCAACCTGCTGGGCGACAAGGCCGTCAGCGCCATCTTCGACAACAGCAAGATCAAACGGTTCGTGCCGGGCTTCAACGCGACGATCCCCTACCGCGAGGGCATCCGCCGGACGATCGAGTGGTTCGAGGCCGACCCCGCCCGCATGCGGATCGTCGAGGGCCACAACGCCCTGCACGACCGCATCCTCGAAGCCTACGGGCACGCGAAATGACCCCGCGCCAGCGCATGCTGACGGCCATGACGGGCGGCGTGCCCGACCGCGTGCCGGCCTCGCCGGACACGAACTGGATGATCCCCGCGCGCCTCGTGGGCGGGCCCTTCTGGACGGTCTACCGCTACGGCGACCCGCCGATCTGGAAGGCCTACAACGACTGTGTGCGCCACTTCGGCCTCGACGGGTTCAGCCACCACGGCACCTACCACGTGCCCGCCCACGGCGACACCGAACGGGCCAGCCGCTACCTTGAACAGAGCGACGAGCGGCTCGTGGTGGAGAGCACCTTCCGCTGCCCCGCCGGCGAGCTGACGCAGCAGACGACCTTCCTCCGCCGCGAGTGCCCCACGCCCACGAAGAAGTGGATTACCGACTTCCAGGCCCAGTACGACTGCCTGGACTACCTCTTCTTCGGCGACGTGGCCAACGTCCGCTTCGACGGCTACCAGCGCGCCCGCGAGGACATGGGCGAGGACGGCGTGGTGGGCCTGTGCATGCACCTGCCGACGCTGCTGACCCAGTGGCGCGAGCCGACAGAGGCGGCCTTCTACGACTACTTCGACCACCACGACCTGCTCGCCGACTTCATCGAGCGGTGGACCGCCCACCTCGTCCGCGTCGCCCAGGCGATCATCGACCAGGACGTGCGGCCCGACTTCGTGTTCTTCCCCAACTCGGGCATGATCACGATGCAGTCGGTCGAGATCATGAAGGAGTTCTCCCTGCCGGCCCTGAAGACGCTGACGCGGATGTTCAAGCAGGCCGGCATCGTCACCAGCCTGCACTGCTGCGGCAAGGAGCGGGCCCTGGTGGAGTTGGCGGCCACTGAGACCGACCTCGACTGCATCGACCCGCTGGAGGTGCCGCCCATGGGCGACTGCGACCTGGCCGAGCTCAAGCAGCGTTTCGGCCGACGGCTGGCCCTCAAGGGCAACCTGCACACCACCGAGGTGATGCTCCGCATGGACGCCGACGGCGTGGAACGCGAGGCGCGGCGCTGCCTCGACCAGGCGATGGCCGGCGGGGGCTTCATCCTCTCCACCGGCGACCAGTGCGGCCGAGACACACCCGAAGCGAACATCACCCGCCTGGTGGAGGTCTGCGAGAAGTACGGGCGGTATTGAGGAAGAAGGAATAGGGGTTAATTGGTTAATTGGTTGATTGGTTGATGGGTTGATGGGTTAATTGGTTAATTGGTGGACCGGTTGATGGGTTGACTCGTAGATGCGGCCATTTGTCACCGCGTCACAACATGGCCGGTCCGCAAGGGCCGACGGCAGGACGACAGTGGCCGCCTGAATGGCCTCCACAGGCTTACGACAGTGTGCGGCGTCTGTCCGGTCCCTCCTACCCATTAACCAATTAACCCATTAACCCATTAACCCCCCACTACCATCTACACTGCGATTTTTCGCAAGGAGCACACAATGGCGAACAAGTACCGCGTCGGCATCATGGGTTGTGGCGACTTTCTGCGGTGGCAGAAGGGTCCGCTGGCCAAGAGCGAGCGGGTGGAGGTGACGGCCCTGTACGATCCGGACAAGGCGCGGGCGGAGGCGTATGCCGCCGAGCTGGGTGGCCGGGCCGTGGATGACGACAAGGCCATTCTCGAGAGCGACGACATCGACCTGGTGCTGCTGTTCGTGCCGCCATGGATCCGTCGCGGGCTCGTCGAGCGGGCGGCTGGGGCGGGCAAGCACATCCTCACCACCAAGCCGCTGGCCCCGAGCATCGCCGACGCCGAGGCCATCGTGGCGGCTACTCAGGACAAGGTCCGTTGCGGCGTGCTCTACGGGCGCAGCGGTGACGCGTGGGTCGAGACGGCCAAGCAGCTCTTCGACGACGGCCGGCTGGGCAAGCTGGCCCTGTACCGCCAGGACTGGCTGCATCACTACCCGCAGTGGAACAACTGGGCCCTGGACCCCTCGCGCAACGGCGGGCCCTTCATGGACGCCATGATCCACAACCTCAACGCCGCCCGCTACCTCATGGGCCGGCCGGTGCGCAAGGCGACGTTCTTCTCCGACCGCCTGGCCCACCCGGACCTGCCCTGCGCGGACACCGAGGCGATGAAGGTCGACTTCGCCGAAAACGGGGCCGCCTACCTCTTCATCACCTGGGCGGCCGACCTGGAGGTCATGAGCACCGCCGGCAACGACCGCGAGCACATCGACCTGTTCTACCTGGTCACCGACAAGGGTTGGCACCTGACCAAGGACCGCCACGAGGGCAAGCCCGTCATTCGCGCCAGCCGGGAGGGCACCATCGAGCACATCCCCGTCCAGCCGCTGGCGGGCACGACGTTTGACCGCTTCGCCGCCGCCATCGACGCCGACGCGCCCAACCCCGGCGACATCGTCACGCCCGCCGACGCCCTGACCGACATCCGCCTGGTGACCCAGGGCCCGGCGTAGCCGAAGCTCTGCCTTGCAGTATGGACTGCGGCGAAGCATTCGCCGCTTTGGCTCGGTTTCCCGTAGGCTGGGGCGCAGCGCCAGCGGAGCCCCACCTTCGGTGGCGCCCTGCGCCACGCCCAAAGGTGGGGCTCCGCTTCGCTGC
>JAWLCG010000371.1:0-4782 GCA_041687295.1 Phycisphaerae bacterium
TGTGGTGGCGGTTTTCCTGGTTGAGCGTGGTGAGCTCCTCGTTCATGCTCTGGAGCTCTTCCTTGCTCGTCTCCAGCTCCTCCATCGCCGAACGAAGCGCCTCGTTGGTGCTCTGCAGCTCCTCGTTGGCCGCCTGCATCTGCTCCTGAGTGGTCTCGTACTCGCTGACCACCGTCTGCAGGCGCTGCCTGGCCAGGTTCAGCTCGGACTCGAGCTGCGGGGCGTTGGCCGGGCCTGCCTCCTTGTCGGCCCGCTCGGAGGGTGGCCCTTCGGTGCCCTCGTCGAAGATGACGAGGAAGTAGCCCCGAAGCTCGCCCTCCGTCGCCGGGCGCACCTGGACGGCGACGCGGCGCGGCTTGCCCTCGATGGTCATCTCCACGGGCCGGGAGCGGACGATCTCGCCGCTCTTCGACGCGTCGTGCAGGGCCGCGCGCAGCTCCCCGCGCAACGGCTCCTCGACCAGCCGAAAGATGCTGTGCGTTGCATCCCCGCCGGGCAGCGTCAGGTACCGCCGGACATGGGCCGAGCAATGCACCACATCGTGATTCTGGTTGATCAGCACGCTCGGGGGGGCGTACTGCTCGGCCATCTCGGCGTGCAGGGCCCCGAAGCTGGCCGGGCGCCGCGGCTGGCGGGCCTGGGGCTCTTCGCTCAGGGCCCGGCCCGGCGAGAACCGCAGCGTCGGCAGGCGCGCCTCCTGAACCGGAACGTTCCGCCGCCGATAGACCGAGCACTCCTTGTGCTCACAGACGAACAGATCGGACGGTCCGATCGACTCCGACGCGCCCAGCACCAGCAGGCCTTGGGGGTTCAGCGCGTAGTGCAGCAGGGCGACCACGTCGTCCTGCGCCTCCCGCTGGAGGTAGATCAGCAGGTTGCGGCAGACGACCAGGTCCAGATGGGAGAACGGCGGGTCCTTCAGCACGTTGTGGGGGGCGAAGACAACCATCTCCCGCAGCTCGCGCTTCACGCGGTAACAGCCGTTGTCCTGCTCGAAAAACCGTTCGAGGCGTTGCGGGGAGACGTTCTCCGCGATGGAATCCGGATACACGCCCTCCCGGGCCTTGGCCAGCGACGGCTCGTGGAGATCGCTGGCGAAGAGGTGCAACTGGGGATCGACCTCCAGCCGCTCGGCGACCTCCGTCAGCAGCATCGCCAGCGAGTACACCTCTTCGCCGGTCGAGCAGCCGACCGACCACACCCGCACCGATTGGCCGGCAGCCTTGCGCTGCAGGATCCCGGGGATCACCTTCTCCTCGAGATGCTCAAAGACCTGCGGATCGCGGAAGAATTCGGTCACGTTGATCAGCAGGTCGTTGAATAGCTGCTTCACTTCGTCGGGATCGTCGCGCAGCCGCTTGAGGTAGTCCGGCAGGCCCTCGACACCGCCCAGCTGCATCCGTCGCTGGATGCGCCGCAGAATCGTCGAACGCTTGTACCGCGTGAAATCATGGCCGGTCCGCGAGCGGAGCTGGGCGAAGACCTGCTGCAAGACCTTCAGCTCGCTCTCGTCCTGCGTCTCGCCCTCCTCGGACACGGCCAATTCTGGAGCGCCCCGGGCGAAGCGGAGAATGGCGGCGGGCATGTCCGCCACCGGAAGCACCAGGTCGACATGGCCGGCGGCGATCGCGCTGCGCGGCATGCCGTCGTACTCGGCCTCCTGAGGGGACTGCACGATCGATAGGCCGCGGCGGTCGTGGATCCAGCGCAGGCCCAGCGTGCCGTCCGACCCGGTGCCGCTGAGCACCACGCCGACGGAATGACCGTCGTGCGTCTCGCTCAGCGTGCGGAAGAAGGTGTCGATCGGCGCCCGCCGGCCCCGCTGTCCCTCCAGCTCCGAGAGCCGCAGGTGCGAATCGACGCTCTCGAGGTTGGCGTTGGGCGGGATCACGTAGACGTGATCCGTCTCCATCGCCACCGTCTCGGTGACCTGCACCACGGGCAGCCGGCAGTGGGGCTGAAGCAGCTCGGGCAGGTGGCTTTCATGCTCCGGCGACAGGTGCATCACCACGGCGAACGCAACCCCCGGCCGCTCCGGAACATGCTCGAAAAACGCCGTCAGCGCCTTGAGCCCCCCCGCCGACGCACCGATGCCGACGACGGTATTCTTCGGCACAAAAGGTTCGCGCCCGCTGGCGTCGGGGCCTTGGTCGCTGGTGTCCATGCTCGGGGGACTCCAATCTCAGGTGTTTCAGGGAGGCTATCAGACTATTCTAGCCGGGCGTAAGCAGGGTTGCCACATTTCTACGACACGCGAGCGCCGGCCGTTCCAAAACGCCTTGCCGATTGCGCCTGCGGGTGCGCAAGCTCGGCTCCGCCCAAGCCCACGCCATGCCTTCCGTGGGCATCGGGGCGGGCCGTCCCCGGCGAGCCACAACGCACCCACACGTCCGATAGACAAACCGTCCCCCCCTTCCATCCAGCCCCGAGCAGCCCAGTGCCGCCCCCGCCCCCGAGGCGTGGCCTGAAAGCATCTGGCGGCCTACCATTGCGATGGGCGAGCGCCTTGGCTGGCCGATCCGCGGGGGGTGGCTTCCGGCGGGACCAGCCAGGGCCGGATCCCCCGGAGCCCCTTCGGGCTTCCTGAGAGCAGGAGACACCCATGACTCGTCTGACCCATCGCATGGCGATCAGTCTGGTCCTTTTGAGCGTATCGGCATCGGCGGTTCCTTCACTCGCCCAGCAGGACCTGCCGGGCCTGCCGGCCGTGACGGCCCCCGAGGCCATCAGGCCGGAGGACCTCTTCGCCTTCGAACCCTACACGCATACCTTCCGGGTCACCGAGGGCGAGGGCTCCGGCGCGGATACCCAGGTCCGGCTGGAGCAGCGGGACGAAGGCTGGCTGTTGATTGTAGGCGAGTTCTACCGCCTGTACCTCGCCCAGCGCGAGGACGGGGCCCTGATGATGACGCGCATGGACATCCTCGAGCGGGGCGAGGCGGCCGTGTACGAGCCGGCCGTCACGTTCCTGCCCCAGCGACTGGAAGCCGGCACGTCCCTCACCCTGACCGGCCGGGTTACGATATACGACCTCCAGACCCGCCAGCGGACCCACCGCGGCACGTACACCCACCGTCTCATTGAGGCCAGCCGGGTCACTCTCAATGTCCCCGCCGGGCGCATGAAGGGCTACCTCGTCGAGTACGACCACCGGATGGACCTGGGCCTGGGGCAGGTGCGGCTGGACATGGAGACCGGCTGGGTGCCCGGCATCGGCCTGGCGTACCTGCGGCAGAAGTCCACCTTCGAGGCCCTGGTCATATTCGGCCAGACGACAATCCGCATGCTCGCCCTCGCCGAAAGGCCGCAGTAGGCTCCAACCAGCTGAACTACGCAGCACGGTTGCAGCAGACGCAGCGGGAGGCAGCGCCACTGCAGTGCGTCAAGGCACTGGTTGGCAGGGGTCGGCTGGGGGCGGCCGTCACGTGCGGAGGGGTAACCCAAGCGGTGGACGGGGCGGGGCCTGGGGCGCAAAGCAAAGGGCCGCAGGGGATTGCCCTGCGGCCCTTTTCACGAGCGGGCGACGAGATTTGAACTCACGACATTCACGATTGGCTTGGGGTATTCGACGCCCTGGTAACACTGCTGCGCGGCCTGGCGAAGGCGAGGGCGCCCCGCCGGGTGCGCGGAGCACGGTGGGGCTCGTGTCTCAGGACAGCGCGGCGATCAGCCGTCGGTCGTCACCGGCCGAGATGGGGCCGCAGTTGCAGACGTAGTCGTCGGGATACTGCCCCATGCGGGCGAACGCCTCGGCCAGGGCATCCCAGATGTGGCGCTTCTCCCGGCACAGGGCCACCGGCGTCTTCGGCGAGAGGCGGGCGACCTCGTCGAGCACCCAGCGGTACATCCGCAGGCGGTACTCGTCGGGGAACTCCCGCTGCTGCCATCCGTCGGCGTCGGGCGGGAGGGTCTTCATCGCCTCGACGAACTCCTCGTCCAACACGCCGGGCTCGAAGTCGCTGCGCAAGTCTTCATAGGTGCAGAACCGCAGCGGCTCGATCGTGATGACGTCCGGCGTGATCCGCTCGAACATCCGCTCGAGCATGTGGCGGATCTCCTCGCGCCAGCCCGCCACCGGCACCATGGGGCTCAGGCGGATGCGGACGGGGTAGCCGGCCTGCTGGCACTTGTGGGCCGCCAGCAGGCGCGCCTCCATGCCGGCCGTGCGGAGCTCGACGAGTCGGCACTGCGTCTCGCCGCCCAGGCTCCAGCAGCAGACGGTATGGCCGCGGTGGTCGTAGTCGAGCAGGAAATCCACGTGGTCGCTCTTGCCGACGTAGAGTTCGAGGTGCTTGTCCTCCTGGGCGGCGAAGAGGTCCACCAGCATCTTCGTGCCGCCATACTCGGGTTCCCAGCAGACGATGTCGGTGCCATTGTCCCACTGGTAGAGTCGCTGGCCGGGGGAGCGGGCGAGGCCCTGGCGGATGTTCTCGATCCAGTCCTCGAGGTTCACGTAGACCTGCGCGACGTGGCCCAGGCTGCAGTACGCGCAGCGGAAGTGACAGCCCCAGAACGAGTGGATCGCCCAGGCCGGCTGGCAGACCAGGCCGGTCTTACGGCGGTACTCGGCATCGCCGCTGGGCCGCCAGTCGAACCCGCCGTAGCCGCCGTAGCGCTGCAGGTAGCCGTGGAAGAACTCGGGGTACTGCGCCCTCCGGCGGGCGCGCTCGTCCTCCCCGTGGTGGTAGAGGTACTGGTTGAACAGCACCACCGGCTCGACCTGCTCGGCCTTGCGGCCATGGCGGGGCATGCTGTTGAGCTGCTCCGCCTCGATCAGCTCGG